>VGYC01000198.1 GCA_016873095.1 Planctomycetota bacterium
AACACAACCTTACGCCGATCTTTCGATCAATTGGATGAAGCCATCGAACAATGGCTCCATGAGGAGAAACTCGTTGCTTAAAACTTGACTCATTCACTATGAGTCTTGCGAGTCAAGAACCCTAGCGACTTTCCAGCAAGACCACGATGTGCTGATATCCCTTGACCACGAGGAACGTCGTTGCCGCGGCTTGCAGAGCGCGACGGGCCCTGTCCGCTGACGCCTTCTTTTCGAGAAATTCACTTTCCCGGATCAACGGGAGTCCGCCGATCTTCGTCTGGAATGCCTTGTCGGCAGCGTGCAAGCGTATCTCGGCGAGCCGCATCTGCAGATGTGTTCGTTCTGCCATGATTCCGGCCCAGTTGATCAGGTGCATATGCGCTTCCGCTTCTTGCAGTTTCTGGTGACGGCCAGCCGATTCCACTGCAAGCTCTTCCGTGTATTCTGGCGACTTGGCCGGAGACTTCGGGCGTTGCGTCTCGCCAGAAGCAAACGACAGCGTCGCCAGACCGAACAGGCATGACAGGACGCATGACAGCTTCATCGCGACTCCTCCCTTGCTCGAGCTTCGGGCTTCTGCTTGTTTCGTAAGTCCCTGAGCAGCGGTCGGCGGTGGGAGGGCGAGGCTCCTGCCGAGCCGTGGAGCAACAATAACGGGGTTCACGGCTCGGCAGGAGTCTCGCCCTCCCGAAATTCGGCCCATCCGCTGCTCAGGAACTTATGAAATGGCCAACTAGGCATCGGGGAACTCTCCGAGCCCCAGTATAGTACTCGAGTTCGCTTACAACACCCACGCCTTGCAATTCTCCCGCTGGATGAGCGCATGCAGATTGGCTTGATGGGATCCCAAGCGCGCACGGATCTGCTTCAGGCCTTCACGGCAATCCCGAAGCGCTTGACCAGCTCTTCCACCTCGCGGCGCAGGAACACGAACGATGGGATGACGAACAGCAGGTCTTGCATGCGCGACGGGTCGTAGTCGGTCGCGATGACCTCGTCGGTGATGAAGGGACGGCGCTCGACTTCGGCGGACAGCGAGAAGGGAATCTCACCTGTGGACGAGAGGATGCCGGCGCCGAACACCTTGATTTCGTTCTTTTCCTCGATGAGCCCGAACTCGATGCTGAACCAGCTGAAGCGCTTGAGAGCAAGCACCTGCTCGGGGTCCTGGGTAGCGGACACGGCCTTGCCGATCAGCGTCAGCAGCTCGGCGTAGTCCTGGTCCATGAGCGGCGGCACATGGCCGAGGCAATCGTGGATCATGTCCGGCTCGGGCGTGAACTCCGGGTGCGAGCCGTGGCGGATGAACTGCGTGACCGGAAAGCCGCGCTCGCCAATGTACTTGTAAAACGTGCGGTAAGGCAGCGGCCCCTCGGCGGGCACCAGGTGCATGCGCGTCTTCCGCTTCAACTGCTCGCTCAGGTGACGCAGCTGTGGAATCTCGGTTTGACTGATGCCCAGGGCACGCTTGGCGTCGAGATAGATGTGGCTGGCGTGCTGGCAATGCAACTCGTCGAGCTTGGGGCTGACTTCGCGCCAGATGCGATTTTCCTCGGCCGTGTAGCCGATCAGCGGCGGCCCCAGCCGGTTCAGGCGATGCCCGCGACACAGGGCGAAGAGCTGCTGGCGCCGCGCCACATAACCCTTGTCCCCCAGCCCCGGATGGCCCGCTTCGAGCTCCAGCGTGCCGGCGTCCGGCGGCTCGATCATGTCCTGCGGATCGATCTCTGCCCCATACTCGACGATCACTCTTTTTGCTTTCACGGCCTTCATGACGCCCTCCCTCGGTCTCTTTCGGACGGCGGCAACCTCGCCTATAATTATTTTAGGCATGGAAACCGATTCCGTTGTCAAAATGGAGCGACCGTGATGCATTCTTCGATGCAAGCCTCGCCAACCCCGGTCCGCGACGACGTGCCGCTTCGCCGCATCGACCACGTGCGCATGTTCGTGGGCAACGCCCGGCAATCGGCCTATTTCTACCGCAACGCCTTCGGTTTCGACGTCATCGCCTATGCCGGCCTGGAGACGCGCCACCGCCACGAGGCCGGCTACGTCCTCCGCCAGGGACAGATCACCTTCGTGCTGGTGTCGCCGCTGTCGGGCCAGCATCCCGAGAGCCGGCGCCTCATCGAGCACGGCGACGGCGTACAGGATATCGCCTTCGAGGTGGAGAACGTCCAGCATACCTTCGACGAGACGGTCCGGCGCGGCGCCGTGCCCGTGACGCAGCCCACCTTGCTGGAGGACGACACCGGCGTCTACGAGTACGCCACCATCCGCACCTACGGCGACACGACGCACACCTTCCTCAACCGCGATCGCTACCGCGGCGTCTTCGCTCCCGGCTTCCTGCCGCTCGACGCGGACCGCTACAGCCCGGGCACGTTCCGCCCGGCCGGGCTCAAGGCCATCGACCATGTCGTCGGCAACGTCGAGGAAGGCAAGATGGACTACTGGGTCGATTTCTACAAGCAGGTGCTCGGCTTCAATCAGCTGGTGCACTTCGACGACAAGGACATCAGCACGGAGTACTCAGCCCTGATGTCGAAGGTCGTGCAGAGCGGCACCGGCCGTATCAAGTTCCCGATCAACGAGCCGGCCAAGTCCAAGCGCCGCTCGCAGATCGAGGAGTACCTGCAGTTCCACGGCGGCCCCGGCGTGCAGCACATCGCCATGGCCACCGGCAACATCATCGAGACCGTGAAGGCCATGCGGCACAACGACGTGTCGTTCCTGCGCGTGCCGCGCACCTACTACGACATGCTGCCCAGCCGCGTCGGCCCCATCAAGGAGAAGATCGAGGACCTCGCCGAACTCGGCATCCTCGTCGACCGCGATGAGGAAGGCTACCTGCTGCAGATCTTCACGAAGCCCGTCGCCGACCGGCCGACATTATTCTTCGAGATCATCCAGCGCCACGGCTCGAGGAGCTTCGGCAAGGGCAACTTCAAGGCCTTGTTCGAGGCGATCGAGCACGAACAGGAACGGCGCGGCACGCTATAGTCAGAGCCCAGCAGCTTGTTTACGTTTCGCGCTCGCGCGATTCATTCGATGACTCGGTTGCGCGGCCGGGAAACGTAAACAAACAAGGAATCAACTCCATGGCCTGTCCCATCGCCAGCGAAAGGGAGTATCCCGATCATGTTGAATCACTGCGCACGAACATTCCGGAGATTGCGGCTGAGATCGCCGGTTTCCGCGGCATGGGCGAAGTGCTCGATTGGCTGAAAGAACGCGGGCTGATTCCCGGGGCGGTTGACATCGTCGCCCAGGACGAGTTCGAGTCGGACTTCCTGGTGCAACTTGAACCCGGCGGCCGCTGGCTGGTCTTTGGTATCACCTGACTGGGCGGTCTGACGGCAGTTGCCGTCTGGCCGAAGAAACCGAGCGCCGATGACGTCCTACAACGCCGCCTTGCAGATGGCTGGCAACCGGCGACGACGGCCCTGCAATCCGGTCCGGCGATCCTGGGCCACGCTGCGTGCCTGCTTGAATCTGCGAAAGCATCCTGATCGATCGGAGCCCGACCCGTAAGCGAGGGTGTCGTTTTCCCTCGCTTACGCGTCGGGCTCCGACAGTCATACTGGAGTTAGCCATGCCGGCATATCGCAAACTCGGTTCCATTCCCGCGAAGCGGCACACCGCGCACCGCGTTGAGCCCGGCTACAAGAACGAGGGCATCTACTACGAAGAAGTCGTGACCACCGCCGGCTTCGGCCGAGCCTACAGCATCGTCTACCATCTGCGGCCGCCGACGCGCGTCAAGAAGATCGAGGCGGCCGGCAGCATCGTCCCGGACATCGTCGAGCAGCCAGTGCTGCGGCATCATCATCTCAAGACGGCAAGCATCCCCGTTGCCGGCGATCCGCTGACCGGACGGTTGCCGCTCATGCTCAATGCGGACGTCACGCTATCGCGCTGCCGGCCGGCCCAGCGGCAGAATGAGCTGTTTCGCAATGCCGACGCCGACGAGGTCATCTTCATTCACCACGGCAAGGGGACGTTGCACACGCTCTTCGGTCCGCTGCCGTTCCGGCAATTCGACTACGTCGTCATTCCGCGCTGCACGACGTATCGCCTCGAGTTCGATGCCGGCACGCAGCCGGACCTGTTCGTCATCGAGACGGCCGGCAATGTCCTCGTCCCGCCGAAGTACCTCAACCCGGACGGCCAGCTTCGCCTCGGGGCACCATACTCGGAGCGCGACCTGAAAGGCCCCGGCGAGATCAACGTCGTCGATCGCGACCAGGAAACGACGGTACTCGTCAAGGACGGCACAAGGCTGACGCGCTACACGCTGGCGCATCATCCGTTCGACGTTGTCGGCTGGGACGGTATGGTCTATCCGTTCACCTTCAATGCCGACGATTTCGAGCCGATCACCGGGACGATCCACCAGCCGCCGCCCGTGCATCTGACGTTCGAGGCGACGGGCCTGGTGATCTGCACGTTCGCGCCGCGGATGCTGGACACGCATCCGGAGGCGATCAAGGTCCCGTACGCGCACTCCAACGTGCAGGCCGATGAGATGCTCTACTACGTCCGCGGCCGGTTCGGCAGCCGCCGCGGCGTCGAGGAATCGTCCATCACGCTGCACCCGCGCGGCATCCCGCACGGCCCGCACCCCGGCACCATCGTCGCCAGCCGGCCCGTGACCCGCACCGACGAACTGGCCGTCATGGTCGACACGATGCGGCCTTTCCAGCTCACCCGCCAGGCTCTCGACCTCGACGATCCCCAGTACCCGTATAGCTGGCTGGATTGATGGTCACGCTGAAGCTGCTCAACGACGAGATCGTCGCCTGCCGCCGCTGCCCGCGCTTGACGGCATGGCGCGAGCAGGTCGCGCTCGACAAGCGCAAGAGCTACCGCGACGACGACTACTGGGGCAAGCCGATCACCGGCTTCGGCGATCCGCGCGGCCGGGTGCTGGTCCTGGGTCTTGCGCCGGCGGCCCACGGCGGCAACCGCACCGGCCGGGTCTTCACCGGCGATCGCTCCGGTGACTGGCTCTTCGCCGCCCTGCACCGCGCCGGCTTCGCCAACCAGCCGACCTCCATTCATCGCCACGATGGCTTGCGGCTCACCGATTGCTACATCACGGCCTGCGTCCGCTGTGCCCCGCCCGCCAACCGGCCAACCATCGACGAGCGCGACGAATGTCTGCACTACCTCGTCCGGGAGCTGCCGCTCTTGAAGAAGGTCCGGGTCATCGTCTGCCTGGGCGGCTTCGCCTGGGACGGAGCGCTGCGGACGCTGGCGCGGCTGGATCATGGGCCGGGAAAGAAGCCGGCCTTCGGTCACGGCGTCGAGGCGGCCATCGGCCCGTACCTGCTGCTCGGCAGCTATCACCCCAGCCAGCAGAATACGTTCACCGGCCGGCTGACGCGGCAGATGCTTGACCGGATCTTCAAGCGCGCGCGGCTGCTGGCGGCACGCGCCCATGTTCAATGACCGGGGCAACGCTATCCTATACCTGGTACCTGGCGGCGATGATCGCTTGCCGTTGGCTCAACGGCCGGTTCATTCCAGACAAGAAGGTCCAGCATGGCTCTCGATCCCTATGCTTCGTGTCCCTGCGGCAGCGGCAAGAAGTTCAAGTGGTGCTGCCAGCCGATCCATGCCGATATCAGCAAGGCGTTCTCTCAGGACGCCGAGGGACAGCACGAGGCCGCCTTGAAAGCGATGGACGCCATCGCCGCCGCGCATCCCGGCAACCCCGAGGTCTGGGGACGCCGCGCTCAGCTCCTGTTCCAGCTCGACAAGGCGGACGAGGCCGAAAAGTCCCTCGACAAGGCCTTCGAGCTCAATCCGAACTATCCCTTCGGCTATCTGCTGCAAGGCAACTTCCGCAAGTACGAGGGGGAGATCGCCGGCGCGCTGGTGCTGTTTCGCAAGGCGGTCAACCTGTACGATCCGGAAGCCAAAAGCGTCCTCGGCCAGCTCCAGGCCATGATCGCCGATTGCGAGTTGAAGCTCAATCGCCCGGTGGCGGCGCGGGCCGCCATCCAGCTCGCCATCCGGCTGGTGCCCACGATCGAGGATTATCGTCAGGCTCTCGAGCAGATCTTCGGCGACCAGTCGGCATTGCCCCTGTCGGCGCGAAAGGAATACACGTTCCGCGCCCTGCCGGCACAGGCGCTGCCCGAACGGAAAGCCTCGTGGGACCGCGCTCTCGGCGCCGCCGCCACCGGCAAGCTGGCCGACGCCACGGCCGCCTTCGCCCAGCTTGTCAAGGCAGACGAATCCGACGCCTGCGCCTGGTTCAATCTCGGCCTTGCGCACGCCTGGGAAGGTAATCATCCCGCAGCGCTGGAGGCGCTGGATCGCTCCGTTCTCCTGGAAAGCGATGACGTCCGGATCGCCGAGGCCGGCGCCTTGTGCGAGGTGCTGCGATGCGGGCAAGGCATGGAGGACCAGTCCGACCATGTCAGCCACTTCGCCGTCATGGGCTTGCAGGATCCGCAGGGCTTCGTGAACATCCTCGGTGAACTGGAGAAGGAACGCCGGCTATTCGGCGTGCAGGTTCGCAAGGAAGAGGGCGTCCTGAGCGCCATGGTGCTGGAAAAAGTGCCGGCACTCACGCCGGAAATGGCGGCCAGCGCGTCGCCCAAGCTGGCCGCGAACCTCATGATGGCCGGGCCCGTGGTGCGCCTGTGGAACCTGGACAAGAGCACGCTCGACAGGGTCATTGCGGAAATCCGCGAACGCGCCGGCGCGGCAATCGGCGCCATCGAGCAGGCGCGCGGGCCGGCTCATTTCACCGACATCACCGGTGAATGGCTGGTGATTCCGACCGCCACCAGCGAGGAAGAGAGCCGGCGCAAGCTGGAGGAGGGCTGCGCCCGCTTCCTGGAAGAGACCTGGCTGCATCGACCCCTGATCGCGCTGAACCGGATCGCGCCCATCGATGCCGCCGGCCACGCCGACCTTCGCAAGAAGCTGCTCGGCGTCGTGCAGTTTCTGGAGGAGTGCGGCGCGCTGGCGGGCATCCCCTACGATTTCCAGCGCCTGCGCGGCAAGCTCGGCCTGATGGCGGGACAGGCGGCAAGCGCCGACAAGCCGCTGGACCTGGCCGCGCGCGGCGCAGCCGAACTGGCTGCACTGGCCCTCGACAGCCTGTCCGATGCACAGGCGGAACTGGCCTACCAGACGGCGATGAAGCTGGACGCACGCGAGCTGGCCGGCAAGTTCGCCCGCGACCTGGTGGCGCGTCCCACGGCCCGGCCGGACCGCTATCCCTGGTACGCACATCTCGTGCAACTGGCGCTTGCCGAGGGCCAGCTCGACGCCGCGCTGGAACTGCTGGCCGCCGGCGAGCAGGCCGATGCGCAGCACAACGAGGGCAAGCGACAGAGCGATTTCGAGCTGCGCCGCGGCCAGGTCCTGGCCAGGAAGGGGGACATCGACGAGGCCCAGGCCGTTTTCGATCGGCTCATCGAGCGCGTCCCCGCCGAGTCCCGGCTGCGCGGCGCCGCCGCCGAGACCATGCTTGCCGCCAAGCAACCGGCCCGCGCCCTGCGCTTCGCCCAGGACGGACTGGCCCTGGCCCGCAAGCAGAACAACCGCGATTCCGAGGAGCACTTCAAGGAACTGGTCGCCGCCGCGCAACGTTGATTATTATCGCCGACAATTCACGGCGCTCCCAGGGGCGGCAGCGGCGCCGCCGCGCACTTCCGGCCGGCGTCGAGGTCGGTTGCGGAAAACCCTTCTGAACCCTGGGTATGCGACTGACCGTAAAGATTTCAGGACCCATATCCCGAAGCCAGCGCCATCACGGCGTATCATCATTGTCCCGCGGGTACGAGCGGGTACGAGTAGGAAGAATCGGGGATTCCTGGTAAGCTGCGCGGCAATGGCCGGCGCTTTTCCAGAAAAAATGCCAGAGGCCGGTGCCAGATCGTCACGAGCGGAGCCGTAACAGAGATGACCGGGGCAGCACAATCTGGGACGCGAATCACCTTGCTGGGAAGGCTGCGCCGTGATCCGGGCAACGAGGCAGCGTGGGCGGAGTTCGTCGATCACTACGGACCGACGATCATGCGCTGGTGCGGCCGCTGGCGGCTCCAGGAGGCCGACGCCCAGGACGTGACCCAGAACGTCCTGCTCCGCCTCGCCGACAAGCTGCGGACCTTCACCTACGATCCGTCGCGAAGCTTTCGCGCCTGGCTCAAGACCATCGCCCATCACGCCTGCGCGGACTTCGTGGAAAGTCGGCAGCGGCCGGGGCTGGGCAGCGGCGACAGCAACGTCGCACGGCTTCTGCTCAATGCCGAGGCGCGGCAGGACCTCCTCGACCATCTGGAGGGGGAATTCGATCGCGAGATCCTGCAACAGGCGATGTTTCGGGTTCGGCTGCGTGTCGCGCCGCAGACTTGGCAGGCGTTTTCGCTGACGGCGCTCGATGGACTCAGCGGCGCCGATGCCGCCGAGCGCATTCCCATGCAGGTCGCTCAGGTCTATGTCGCCAAGAGACGCGTGCAAAAGATGCTCAAGGATGAGGTTGCCCGGCTTGAGCAGGATGGCATGGAGTGAACATGAAAGGTTGCCCCTCGCGCGAGCAACTCGACGACTGGCTGGAAGAGCGCAGCGCCGATGCCGACCGGCGCTGGATCGCAACGCACGTGGAGGGTTGCCCACGCTGCCAGCAGGCGCTGGAATCGATGACGGAAGCGTTGACGCAAGCGGCTGCCGGGGCGCCGCACTCGGCGCCGGCCGCACTCGGCAATGGTTCGAGACCTGTCCATGCGACCTCGGAATTGAGCGACGTACAGGTCGCTTTTTTGAATCGGCTCAAGCACAGCTTGCCAGCCTCCGCGCATGGCGGGCATGGTTCGCACGCGCGAATCAATCCCGACCGCAATGACGAAGACGGCTTGCCTGTCGTCGAGGGTTATGAGATCGTCGCGGAACTGGGCCGCGGCGGCATGGGCGTGGTCTACAAGGCGCGGCAGCTGGGGCTGGGGCGGCTGGTGGCGCTCAAGATGCTCCTGCCTTCGCAAGCTCGGGCGACGGACCTGGAGCGCTTTCGCGAGGAGGCCGAGGCCGTTGCCCGGCTACGGCATCCAAACATCATTCAGGTGTTTGACATCGGCGAAGCCGACGGCCGCCCGTTCTTCGCACTCGAATTCATTGAGGGAGAAAGCCTGGCCAGCTGGTTACGCTCCACGCCGCAACCGCTCGAAGAATCGGCCAAGCGCGTGGAGTCCCTCGCACGTGCCATCCATGCCGCCCATTGCCGCAATATCGTCCATCGCGACCTGAAGCCCGCCAATATCCTGCTGGCACGAAAGGATGATAGCCAGTCGAAGGCGCTCTCTGCCGTTCATCATTCATCATTCCTCGATCACCATTCTCCCAAGATCACCGACTTCGGGCTGGCCAAGAAGCTTGATGGCGGTCCAGGCAAGACGCTGGCGGGCGAGGTGGTGGGCACGCCGGGGTACATGGCGCCGGAGCAGGCCGCGGGCAAGGGAGTTGTCGGCCCGGCCGCGGACGTCTACGCGCTGGGAGCCGTCCTCTACGAGATGCTGACGGGCCGGCCGCCGTTTCGCGGACCTACCGCATTTGACACGGTCTTGCAGGTGCTGCATGAGGAGCCTGTCCGCCCCAGCTATCTGCGCCGTGACCTGCCACGCGACCTCGAAACCATTTGCCTCAAGTGCCTGGCGAAGGAACCCGCGAAACGCTACGCCAGCGCCGAAGCCCTGGCCGACGATCTGCATCGCTTCCGTCGCGGTCAACCAATCAAGGCGCGCCCGGTGGGCTTGCTGGAACGCGGCTGGAAATGGGCTCGTCATCGGCCCGTGTCAGCCGCCCTCGTGGCCGGCATCTTCCTGGTCGCGTTTCTGGGCTTCGCCGGCATCACCTGGCAATGGCAGGAGGCGCGGCTGGCACGCAACCGCCTGGAGCTTGAAAAGCAAGAGGCACTCGATGCCCGCGCCGACGCCGTCGAGTCGCATCACCTCGAAGCCGAGCAACGCAAGAAGACGCGTGCTTCGCTGTACTTCAGCCGCATCGCCCAGAGCCAGCTGCAATGGCGCGTCAATGATCTATCCAGTGCCCGCAGCAGCCTGCTGAAGTGTCTGCCCGCTCCGCGGCAAAAAGACCTGCGCGGCTGGGAGTGGCATTATCTTCAGGCGCTGTTTCACAACGACCTGTTCACGTTGAAACACGATTGCGACGGCGCGGGCGGCGACGTCGTTTACGATCCCAGGGGACGCTGGCTCATCACCCTCGTTGCCGGCAGCCCCGCCGGCGCTCGCAACTCCACCGGCGAAGTACACGTCTGGAGCCATCGCACCGGCGAACGGCTGCGCTCCTGGTCCAGTCCCAATCTTGTGCCGCGGATGGCTCTGAGCAGCACCGGCGAAAGGCTAGCCCTCGGCGGCGTCGATGGCAGCGTCGCCATTCACGATCCAGCCACCGGCAAGCTGCTGCTGCGCAAGAAGTTGCATGACCGGGCCGTGGTCGCGCTGGCTTTCAGTCCCGGCGGGCACTGGCTCGCCTCCGCCACGGCCGACCAGGTGAAGATAACGGACTCTGCTTCCGGAAAGCTCGTGAAAGCTCTGGCCAGCGACGGCATGCACATCCAGTGTCTCGCCTTCCATCCCGCAGGCAGCATCCTGGCCACTGGCAACCTGGACACCAGCGTCAAGCTCTGGAACGTGAAATCCGGCCGCGAGTTTCAGGTGCTGAAAGGACACAAGAAGCCAGTCCAGTGCGCCGCCTTCAGCCCCAGCGGCATGACAATGGTGTCGGCCGGCAGCAATGGCAACCTCAAGCTCTGGGAGCTGTTCAGCGGCCACATCATCCAGAGCCTGACCGCCGATACCGGCGCCGTGCTGAGTCTGGCCTTTCACCCCGACGGCCGTTCGCTGGCCAAGGCGGGCAAGGATGGAACCGTGCGCGTCTGGGACCTGGAAGCCGGCGTCGAGCGCATGGTCTTTCGCGGGCACACCTCGCCGGTGGACGGCGTGGCGTTCAGCCCAGACGGCCAGCGCCTCGCGTCCATCGCTCCGGTCGAGGGGACGGTCAAGGTCTGGGACCTGACGCGCAATCCGGAGCTTGCCACGTTCGCACGCACCGAGACCGACGTCGCGGCCATCGCTTTTCACGAGGACAGGAAGCGGCTCGTGTCCGTGACCATGTCGGGCAAGGTCCAGCACTGGGACGTTTTTTCCGGTTTGCCGCTGGCGGAGCGATCGCTGGCACTCCACAAGGAGACGCTGAGCCCGGCAATGGGGACCGCCTTTTCTCCGGACGGTCGACTGCTGGCCGGGCGCAGTGCAGCGGACGCGCGGGTCGTGCAGGTCTGGGACGCCGAAACGGGAGCCGAGAAGCTTTCGTTGCCGGCGCACTCCTGGCCGATAGCGTGTCTGCGCTTCAGCGCCGACGGCAGATCGCTGGCAACCTGCGCCTGCGACTTTCGCGATCCCGAGCCCGCCCATGAGGTAACAGTGTGGAACCTCGACGGTCCGGTTGAAGTGACGAAAAAGACCGGGCGCGGCAAGGTGTTCTGCGTGGCCTTCAGTGCCGACGGCGCCTGGCTGGCCTGGGGCGGACAGAAGGGCGAAGTCGCTCTGTTGCCGCTGGTGCCCGGCGGTGAACCGGTGCGCCTGGCCGTCCATCAAGGGGACGTCGGCGGCATCGCCTTCAACCCGAAAAGCACGATGTTCGCCAGCGCCGGCATGGAGGACCGAACGGTCAAGCTCTGGAAGACGACTCACTTTCTGCCGGGACAGGACAGGCCTCATCTGCTCCTGGCCGCGCCTGGCCTGATTGGCGACCTGGCGTTTCATCCTTCGGGCAAGCGGCTGGCGGGAATCAGCCGGGACGTGATGAAGATCTGGGAGATTGAAACCGGCAACGAAGTGCTGACCCTGCGGGGCGCGCCGCAGCGCTACTGGGATCCGCCCTTCAACCCGCGTCTCGCCTCCAGTGCCGATGGCTGCTTTCTGGCAGGAACCAACTGGGACGAGTCCATCAGCCTCTGGGAGGCTCCCGAGATCCAGGACCCGGAGCACTTCACGCGCCACCGGCAGGAGAAGCGCGCCAGCGCCGACGCCAGGACCCTCTACTTTCACTTGCAGGAAGCCGAAGCCTGCGTGGAGAGCAAGAACACCGCTGCCGCCCAGTACCACCTCAAGTGCCTCGAAGCAGCAAACTTCAGCGGGCCTCTGCAAGCACGCAAGGAACGCGTGTTCGCCTTGCTGAAAGAAAAGCCGGGGCCGACGCCCGAAAAAAGGTAAGCACCAGACCGAACGGCCATTTGGGGCGCTTGAAGTAGCAAGAAACTTGTATTATTCTCAGGGAGTAGTACGAGACGAGTATCGGATTGCAAAGGGCCAAACATGGCCGAGGGCCGCCGCGACCGATTGTGTATCGAGGCTCTCGATCCGGAAACCGGGCATACTTGCGTCGTCCAGATCTCACAGCAACGGCTGCTGACAATCGCCAAATGGGGCGCGTGGGCGGTGAAGGAAGCGGCGCAGATTGTGCCCGATGTGCTTCAACATCCTTTGACGGTGTTCGAGGGATTGCGACAGGACGAAGATGAAGATCCTCGCGGCGTGGGTTGGCGGTGCTACTGCGGCAAGCCAACGCTCCGATTTCAAAGGACGGCTCGGAAACGCACCCGGAACCCAACCAGGTCTTTCTTGTCTTCGTCAATGACGAAGGCGTAGCATACAACTGGCGCTGGGAGCCTGCTTCCCTGGAGTCGCCGCAGTTTCCGAAGGAACATGGCCAGAGATTCAAGAAAACGGTGTATCCATGAAAGCGATGAGTAATGCGGATTATGCAGCCCGAGTTGCAGAGTTGGCCAAGGACATGCAAGTGCCGCAGGCGACGGCGGTCTACGATCCTGACGGCGATTGCATCGAGTTCCTGGCGAAGCCGGAGCCATTTTTCGCGGAGCGCATCGATGACCTCGTCACTGTCTATTACAGCCAGGAGACACGCGAAGTCATTGGTTCGTTGATCAAGGGGGCGTCGAGATTTTGCGACCAGCTCCTGCAACGTCTTCCCGGCTTTCGCATCGAGGTGATTGACCAGAACGTGCGTCTCGAGCACATCTTCCTGGCCAAGCTCTGGTCCGCCGAGCACGATCCAGGCGATCTGACGACCATCACCTACCGCAAGCTCATCAAGGTCGCTGAAGAAACCGGCGTCGAGCTGGAAGGGGCCGAACATCTTTGCCGGGCTGCGTGAACCATGCGATGCGTCCAAATCTGTGCCTTGGACGACCGCATGGATTGCCGGGACATGTTCTATGACCCGATCAATCCCCTGCCGGCGCAATGCCCGGAATGCGGCTTTCCCGATCTGGATCACGTCCCGCTCCCGTATTTCCTCGTCAAGAGCCGCACGCGGTCGCCCAATGAGCTGGCCGAGGCCGAGAACGGCAACTTCTTCGTGCGCGAGCGCATTCGCCGTGTCCTGGAGCTTCTAGCCCTTAATCAAGCGTAGGCTGAACGGTTTGCGGCTTGGGCGCTGGCAGCGGGCCGGGGCGCGGGATCGGCGCATCCCGTAGCCGGGTCGCTTGCG
>VGYC01000199.1 GCA_016873095.1 Planctomycetota bacterium
GTCCCGATTTGGGCTTGGCTGCTGGCTTCTTGTAATGCGGATGCGTGGTCGATGGCGGCTTCGACGAGTTGCTGGGATTCTTGCCGAGCTTGGCTTCGAGTTCCGCCACGCGCGCGGTCAGCACGCGAATCTGCTCCGCCTGCCACTTGATCAAAGCAAGGACTTCAGGCGGCAGCGATGCCAACACTTCTGCCGATACTGTCGGTGGAGCATCCATGCCAACCGCAACAGTACCCGAAACCACGATTCCGAGCTATATCGACCCGTGACCGGTTACTGGCGTATGTCGATTTCCTAGCAGCCATCTACGATCGCTATCTTGCCTTCCTGACCGTGCAGCCACTCGGACGACTGCCCATCAGCCTGCGCATCGCCTGGGTGATCGTGCTGTCCGATTTTCTCGGGTACTTTCAGCACTGGCTACAGCACAGGGTTTCCTGGTTCTGGCACTTCCATGCCGTGCATCACTCGCAGCGTGAACTGAACGCCTTGACGGCCACGCGCTATCATATCGTCGAGTACCTGGTCTCGCAGACGGCCACGGTGTTCGCCTTCAAGATGCTGGCCGTCAACACGCCGACCATCGTCGTGGTGTCAGCGGTGCTCACGTGGTACGCGCGCTTCTTGCATAGCAATGTCCGGGCCGACTTCGGCCTGCTGCAATGGATTCTGGTCACCCCGCAATCACACCGGATTCACCATTCCATCGAAGAGCGGCACTACGACCGAAACTACGGCACCTACTTCTGTATCTGGGATCGTCTGTTCGGGACTCACTATACGGGTGGCAACGAGTTTCCGGAGACAGGCATCAAGGATCCGGATTTTCCGGTGGAGAAAACGATTCGTGGTTGGAGCCTGCTGCGCACTCCCATGCTGCAGCTTGTCTATCCGTTTGTGACGATCGCTCGTGAATTGAGACAACGCTTCGCACGACCGCCTGCAGAGGCGAAGGAGCCAGCGCCCCTTCGCAACGCCGCCTGATGACTCTACGCATTCAAGGCCCGATGAGATCATCGATGAAAATTGCCTTTCTACTGCCGTTCAATGGCATATCCGGCGGTCTGTTCGTGGCGTACCGGCACGCCCATTACCTGGCCTCGCGCGGTCATGAAGTTGCCGTAGTCTTCCTTTCCGATCACAACGGTACGCGCGTCACGCATTATCCCGATTTCAACTTGCCCGTTCGGACGCTCGACGAGGTAGTCGACAGCGACAGCGACTTTGATGTCGTTATCTCGGGATGGTGGGAATGTTTCTACGCCATGTTCAACATTCGTGCCGGCCGCTACCTGCATTTCGTCCAGGGAGACGATCGGCAGGCAATGCGGAGCATCCAGGGTCCGGGGCGGGGATTGGAGTTGCCCTTCATAGAGCGTGCCTTTGCCGATAAGCATGTTGGCTTCATCGTGGTGGCTCGCTGGCTCAAGGCCGATCTGGAGAAAGAACCTGGTCTATGCGTGGCCTACGCGCCAAACGGCATCGACACGCCGGTATTCCATCCAGGAGTGAAGCCTCTGGCGCCGCGTGGCCCGCGGCCGCGCGTGTTGATTGAGGGCGCGGGCAAGTTGCCCTTCAAGCGCGTGGATCTGGCCTTTCGGGTTGCCCGCACCATTCCCGGCGCCGAACTGTGGTACGTTTCGGGTGACGGTTGCGTCGAAGCGAACTGGCAGGCGCATCGTATCTTCCGCAGTGTGCCGATGCAAAACATGCCGGCCATCTATGCCTCCTGCGACATCCTCTTGAAGCTGTCGGTCCTGGAAGGGTTTTTTGGACCGCCGTTGGAAATGATGGCCACCGGTGGGACTGCCGTCGTCAGCCGCGTAGCGGGCCACGACGAGTATGTGATTGACGGCCACAACGCGCTGACAGTGCCTCTGGATGACGAAGCTGCTGCGCGCGAGGCACTGACTCGGCTTGTTCGGGACGGTGAGTTACGCCGCCGCCTGGCGCACAATGGTTTGCAAACCGCGCGACAGCTGGACTGGGCGCAGCGCTGCCCGCTCTGCGAGGAAGCGGTCCAGACCCTGATCGAGAGGGTTCCCACGATCTCGGCCCGAGAGCGCGCCGGCTTCTTGATGTTCGATCGTCTCAGACTTCACCTGGAATCTTGCGTGCGTGAGTTGACCGAGTTGCGTCAGGGAATGAAGCATCACGTCGGCCCCTCGTTGCGAAGCCGACTGAAGCGTCGGCTCAAGAAAACGCTAAGTTACTGGCCCTTGGCGGATAGACTGGCGAGGCAAGTGCACGCCTGGCTACGCGATTCGCGGCATTGCTCCCTACCAGGCACGACGGTCAGCGATCCTGCAAACAATGACAATGTGACCGAAGCGCCTGGGCTGGCAGCCCAGCCGCGCGAGGAGTCGGGGCAGCGTGCGCATGGCACGGGCATGGCGCTGCCGATTGTCTTTGCCGCCCAGCCTGAGTATTTCAGGGCTGCCTACTATGACGCGACTTTTGCCGGCAAGAACTTTGATTTCCCGGTGACGTCAGCTGACCCCAGCAGGTTCAAGTTGCTGCCGAATTTCGTGCGCCGCTGGGGGATCCGGACATGCCTGATCTTTCGGCCGGAGTGGCTTGCACCCTATCCCGAAGTCTTGCAAGAACTGCAATCTCTCGGAGTCACGGTGATTGGCTACTCGACCGAGCCGGTGCCGACACAGTGGTCGCCGGCGCCGCACCCCGACCAGCTGGCGCGTTTTCGGTCCCTTCAAGGCGCGCTCGCGTTGCCCTACGATCTGATCGTGCATTTCGATCCGTCGTCGGTAGCGTTCCTGCGTCACGAGGGCTTCAAGCGGTTGACCTCCCATCCTTTGCCGGTCAGCGAGCGCCTGTTTTTCCCGGAGGACCGACAGCGTGAGTTCGATGTTTGCTTTCTTGGCCGCAGCACCCCGCACCGTGAAGAGATGCTGGCCCGCCTGAAGATGCAGTTTCGCACCGTCCATGTGGCGCACGGCCTGTGCGACGAGCACGCTCGCGTACTGATGAATCAGGCCAAGCTGGTTCTGAATCTGCACAACGACAAGTATCCCAACTTCGAGACCCGCGTGGTCCAGGCACTGCGCTGCGGGCGTCCGCTAGTAAGCGAGCCGCTCACCGGAAATTGCTTGCTGCCGGGACGAGACTACCAGGTCGTGCGCACGCCGGCAGAGGTCGCCGAGGTCGTTGCTGCCCTGCTCCAGCGCGAACCTTCCGAGTGCTCACGGGCCGACCTGTCCCCGTTCACGATCACGTCGTTGCTGGACGAGTTGGCGTGCAGCCTCGCTCAGTTACGGCACGAGACCATCATGCCTGTCGCGGGCAGGACTCAGCCCGACGAACCGTTTCAGCCTCGAAGGGCGGCTTGAGAGGTCACGCGCTGGCCGCGCAGCGCCGCCAGCGTCGTCTCAAACTCTGCCGGAAGCGGCGCCACGGCCGAGATCGGCTGCCCCAGGCGCGGATGCATGAACCGCAAGCGCTGGGCGTGCAATGCCTGCCGTGGCATCAATACCTGGTCCTCCTCCGGCGGCAGGCCGGTGACCAAATCCGACAACCGGAAACAATCGCGGCCGCTGTAGATCTTGTCCGCCAGCACTGGACAGCCGACGCTGGCAAGATGCACGCGAATCTGGTGCGTGCGTCCAGTGCGCGGCTGGATGCGGCAGAACGTGTGGCCGGGAAATCGCTCGATCACTTCGTAGAAGCTGCACGCGTCCTTGCCTTCATCCGCGTCGTCGGTGACGGTCATCTTGACGCGGTCGTGGCGATGGTGGCCGATGCGGCGTTCGATGTAGTCGCTGTCGCGGTCCAGCACGCCCGAAGTGATGGCCACGTATTCCTTGTAGACCTTGCGGCGCTCGAACTGCATGCTCAGGTCGCGATGCGCCGACTCCTCCTTGGCGATGAGGATCACGCCGCTGGTGTCGCGGTCCAGGCGATGGACGATGCCGGGCCGGTAGTCGCCGTTCAGGTTGCTCAGCTTGCTGAAGCGAAAAGCCAGAGCATTGGCCAGCGTGCCGCTCCAGTGGCCCTTGGCGGGATGCACGACCATGTCGAACGGCTTGTTGATGACTGCCAGATGCTCATCCTCGTAAAGGATGTCGAGCGGGATGTCTTCCGGTTGCGGAAGGTCGTGCGTGGGGGGCGGGAGCTGAATGTGGATGCGGTCCAGGTCGCGGACCTTGTAGCTCGGCTTGGCGACGGCGTCGTTGACCGTGACCTGGCCGGCGTCAATGATCTTCTGGATGATGCTGCGGCTGAAATCGCTGAACATGGCGGCGAGATACTGATCCAGCCGCGTTCCCAGGCCCTGCTGGCGCACCACCACATCCACGTCCCGGCTGACGCGAAGCGGCTCGCCGACGTCGTCAAGGTCGTCGGTCGTGGCGCTGTCGGGATGCATCACTGTTTCTTGCGCTTGGTCTTGGGATCCTCGGGATCGTCCTCTGGAATGTTGAGACGATCCTGGAGGTCGCGGTAGAAGCTGACGATCTGTGGCCGATTCTTTTCCAGCAGTTCCGCGCGCTTGGCGGCGTCCTTGCCGTGCGCGGAATTCTTGTACTTGCTGGCGAGATCCTTGTAACGTTTCAGCGCGTCATCCAGGTGCTGGCTGCGGTCCTTGGCACGAACTGCCTTGGTCTCCTGGATGATTGCCAGGCTATAAAGCGCCTCCGGTTCCCAAACCGGATCCTCGGCGCATTCTTCCGCCAGTTTCAGATACATGACTTCGGCTTTCTCCATGTTGGAGAGCGCAAACGAGGGCTCGACGCCCAGGAGTTTCAAGCCCAGATCCCAGTTTGCCAGCCAGGCGTACTGCAAGCGCGCTGCCTTGCCCGGATTGGTATCGGGATCCTGCTTGCGCAGCGCCTCGATGTACTGCACAAAGCCGTCCTCGAGCATCACCCAGCGCTCGGAGCGTTCACGGACAGCGCCCGTGCGCATGCGGTAAAAGACGAACACGCCGATGAAAAGCACCAGTCCCAGTACGAGATACAGCGTGGTGCGGCGCTTGGGGCGCTCCTTCATGCGCTGCACGAGACGGCCCATCCGGTCCGCGAGGACATTGGTTTCCAGTTCCTTGCGATGTTCCGCCTTCATGCGCACGACTCCATGTCCAGTATCAACTTACGTGATGATAGGCTGCGCGCCGTTTCCGGTCAAGAGCCGCTTGCCGGCCCTATACGCTGTGCCCAGCGCATCTTCGCCGAGCGTGAACGCGGATTGGCGTTGCGTTCCGCAAAAGTGGGCCGAAGCGGGTCGCTCGACGTTTCGCTGTAGATTCCCAGGCGCAGCCCGTCGCGAAAGGCAGCCTTGACCAGGCGGTCCTCACCGCTGTGAAAGCTGATGATGGCGGCCCTGCCGCCAGGCCGCAGACAGTCAGGCAAGACGCGGAGCAGGTTGCCGAGATTGCCGAGTTCCCGGTTGACCAGCATGCGCAACGCCTGAAACGTGCGCGCCGCCGGGTGCAGATTCCACTTGCCCGGCCGGGGATGCAATCGCCAGTCCGTCGCCCCGGCGACCGCTCGGATGACGTTTGCCAGCTCGCCGGTTCGAGAGAGCGGCGCTTGCTTGCACGCCGCGACAATCGCTGTGGCGATTGCCGCTGCCTGCGGCTCGTCGGCTAGCTCGGCGAGCGCTCTGGCCAGCTCATCCGTACTGAGGCTCGCGAGCAACTCGGCCGCCGTTCGGCCGCGCGACCGGTCCATGCGCATGTCCAGCGCGCCGTCGCGGGCATAAGAGAAGCCGCGTTCCGGATCGTCCACTTGCATGCTGGACATGCCCAGGTCGGCGAGCAGCAGGTCAACCTGTGAGAAACCGTGCTCGGCAAGGATGGCCGGCAAGCCGGCAAAGTTGCCGTGATGCGCGATGAATGCCGAGCCGAACTCCTGAAGCTGCTCGCGTGTTCGGGCCAGCTGTTCGCCGTCGAAGTCGATGCCGATGAGCCTGCCATCCGGTCCCAGGCGGCGCAGCAGTTCCGCTGCGTGCCCGCCCCAGCCGAGCGTACAATCGACGGCAACTTGCCCCGGCCTCGGCTCGAGCAGGCGCAGCACTTCGTCAACCATTACCGGCCGATGCTGGCCGGCTGCTGTCGAACGACGTCGTTTCATGGACCTGGCGCCGTATCGTGATGAACGCGCCTCCCTCGGCGTCGCCAGTAGCGTATGTTGATGGCCCACGACATGCCCAGGTAGAAAGCCGGGAAAACCAGCGAAGCCGAGGTCATCAGCCGTGTGGTGGCGTCGGCGTGCATGCCTTCTGTCAGGTGCTCCGGCAACCGGCCCAGAATCCAGACCAGGAAAACGCCCCAGATAAAGCCCATCTGGTTGGTCAGACGATTGAGCCGCCCGCGCATCGTCGGGTACAGGTAGCGCAGCGGCACGAACGTCAGCACGGCGAACGACAGCAGCAAGACTACCGTCACGTCCGTTGGCGGCTGCAAAACATAGATATAGAAAGCGATGACGTTCCAGTACGAGGGGAAGCCGAGAAAATAGCCGTCATCGGTCTTGGCGGCTGTCTGCGAGAAGCCGTAGGCACTGGCCAGCAGCGGCGCGATCAGCCAGAATTCCTGGCCGTCGGGTAGAGCCGCGCAGCGCACCAATAGCAGCAGCGGCAAGGTGGTGTACGTCTGGAAATCAACGATGTCGTCGAGGCGCCGACCATCGAAGTTCGGCAAGACTTCCTTCACGCGCACCCAGCGGGCCAGCATGCCGTCGGTGGCGTCGATCACGGTGGCCACCACCATGAGAAAAAACGCCAGCCGGAACAACGCCGGCCTGCCGTCCATGATGGCAACGGCAATGCCACCCGCCGCCACGAGTCCGAGCGCCGTGTACAGGTGAACGCCCCAGGCCAGCACGTAGCGCAATTTCATAAGCGTCAGCTTACGAACCGCTTGCGACTTCGGTGCCCCGGCCATGGTTGTAGCGACTGGAACCACGCTCTGCGGAGTACCGCAGGGCGTGCCACTCGCAATTAGGGGTTGACCAGACTCCGCCGCCTCCGTTTAACTCTTGTACATGGCGCAGGAGACGCAAACTCTGCGGGAATCGGTCCCGGACAACGAACAGTCGCTGGACGGCACAGCGTCGAATGGCCTGCCACCTGAGGATTCGGGAGTTCGCCCAGCTGTCGGGACCAGGCCGCTGGACAGGCTGTGCCGCTTCGTACCGGCGCTGGGCGCATTGCGGCACTATACGGCGACGCTCTTTCGCCGCGACTTCCTCGCCGGACTGACAGTGGCGGCGGTGGCGGTGCCGCAGGCGATGGCGTACGCCACAATCGCCGGTCTGCCGCCGCAGTATGGCCTGTACACCGCCATCGTCATGACAGCGGCCGGCGCCCTGCTGGACCCGACCGGCAAGCTCATCAACGGGCCGACCAACGCCATCTCCATCGCGCTGTTCAGCGCTCTTGCCGTCGTCGAAGGATCCGTCGAGCAGCGCATCCAGTATGCAGTGCTGCTGGCGCTGTTGATGGGCCTGATCCAGGTTGGCATAACGCTCTTGCGGCTTGGCGATTTGACGCGCTACATCTCGCACGCGGTCATCGTCGGCTTCACGATCGGCGCCGGCACGCTGCTGGTGCTAAGTCAGCTCGACAATCTATTGGGCCTGCCAGCCTCGCAGGAAGGCGGCGATCATTTCTTGCTCCGCGTCTGGCAGAGCCTGTGCAGGCTGGACCGGATCAATGTGCCGACGGCAGCCATCGGCCTGGGCACGGTCGCCATCGTCCTGGCGCTTACCTGGATCAATTACCGCTATCGCTTGCCGATTCCCGAATTGCTCACGGCCGTGATGCTGATGGCCTTTGTCGTGTGGTTTGGCGGCCTGGACGGGAACGGCGTGAAGGTCGTCGGCCAGATTGACGCGGAATTGCCGTCGTTCCAGGCGCCCGATCTCAAGTGGTCGCGCATTCGCGGCCTGGCCGCCAGCGCGCTGGCCATCGCCCTGCTCGGCTTGCTGGAGGCCATCGCCATGGCCAAGGCCATCGCGCTGCAAGCGCGTCAGAAGCTGGATGTCAACCAGCAGTGCTTGAGCGAGGGCGTCGCCAACATTGCCGGCAGCTTTTTCCAGTGCATACCGGGATCCGGGTCGCTGACCCGATCCGCGATCAATGTGCAGGCCGGGGCCGCGACGCAATGGGCCGGCATATTCTCCGCGATTGCCGTGGCGCTGACCGTGCTGCTGCTCGCCCGGTTCGCCTACTACATTCCATACAGCGCGCTGGCCGGCATCCTCATGGTGGCGGCATACCGGCTGGTCGATTGGCCTCAGCTGCGCTATTTTCTGCGGACGACACGATTCGATGCCGGCATCGTCATTGCCACGGCTCTGGCGGCCGTGATCATCTCGGTCGAATTCTGCATCCTGATCGGCGTGTTTCTGTCGTTCATCCTGTATGTGCCGCGGGCGGCACGCGTTCACCTCACCCAGTTCACGGTCACCAAGGACCGCGTGCTGCGCGAGCGGCTGCCGAGCGACGCCCCCTGCAATCGCATCCTGATATTCTCGCTGGAAGGCGAGCTGTTTTTCGGGTCGGCGCCGGATCTGGAAGAACACCTGGAAACCATCGAGGCCAAGGCGACCAGCGGAGTCCGCTTCGTGGTCCTGCGCCTCAAACGTGTGCGCAACACCGACGCGGTGTGCCTGCGCATCTTCGAGAATTTCCTGCGCGAGATGGAGCAGCGCAACGTCAAGGTGCTGATGTGCGGCGTCCGTCGCGATCTGGCCAAGGTGTTCCGCACCAGCGGCCTGGGGCAACGACTCGGCATCCATGCCATGTATCGCGAAACCGCCGGCGCCTCCAGCACGCTCGACGCGCTACGCCAGGCCTACGAATGGCTGGGCGACGACCTGTGCCCCAACTGCCCGCGCCGCCACGAGCCAGCGCGCGAAGTTCTTTACTACATGATCTAACGAGGCTCCGCCTCAGACAGGCGAGAGCCAAGAACGGAGATTAACAACGTATCAGAGCGCCAAGAACTAAGAAACCACGGATGACACTGATGGCACGGATAAGACACTGGCAGAATCGCGAACACGGCATGGGAGTGTGCTGCCTGCTGGACTGATCCGTTTTATCCGTGCGATTCGTGGTTCTTTAATCCCACGTTCTCGGTTGCGCGGTTTCTTGCACTCGCAAACTTGAATAGGTTCTGCTGGTCCCTTGCGTCGGGCTGGGCAGGAGTTTGTCGTGTAAAGGCGAGGCTCCTAGCTCGCGCGCCGGCGGATGAACTTTTGCAACGCGTGGCAATCGGGCGAGACAAGGCCGCGGTTGCCACCGGCGGAAAGGACGACTTCGCCGACGTACAGGTCGCCGCGCGAGTCGAGGCGCAGGTCGTGAGGTGCGAAGAAGTCACCCGGCGCGCAGGGATCGTCGCCGCCACCCCAGCGTGACAGCAGTTTACCGTCGCGGTTGAAAACGCTGACGCGCGCTCCCGGTGGATTGGCCGGCGCCTGCACCCAGGGGAACATGCCGGCACGCTGGCCCGTCTCCGCCACCAGCACGTTGCCCGCCGCATCGACCACCACTTGCATCGGCCGAATCACGTCGGTCCACTGCGTCAAGTACGTGCCGCGGGCGTCGAAGATCTGTACCCGGCTGTTCTCGCGATCGGCAATGTAAACATTCTCGTCGCGATCCAGGGCAATGCCGTGTGGCAGATTGAACTGGCCGGGACCACTGCCGGGCTCGCCCCAGGAGAAGAGTAACTTGCCGTCGGGACTGAACTTGTGAACGCGGCAATTGCCATAGCCGTCCGTCGCGTAGATCTCGCCATGGCGATTGAGGGCCACGTTGGTCGGCCGATGAAACGGCCCGGCGGGACGCTTGATCGTCCGGTAGTCAATGCCGTCGATGCCCGTGTCGGACGGCTTGCCGCTTGTTCCCAGGGTGAGCAACAACTTGCCATCGAGGGTGAACTTGCGGACGGTGTGATCGAGGTCGTCGGTGCAATAGACCGCGTCGTCCGGGCCAATGGTGATGCCGTGCGGCCGGGCAAAGACGCCCTCGCCCCAGGAACCGGCAAAGCTGCCGTCGCGATTCAGGATGATGACGGGATGTTCGCCGCGGTTGAAGACGAACACCCGGTCCTTCGAGTCGGCCGCCACTCCCGCGACCTCGCGAAAGCTCCAGCCCGCCGGCAACTTTTCCCAGTTCGGGACTGGTTCGTAGCAATACTCGCCTTGACCTGCCATGATGCGCCTCGATCCGAGTAGGGAGAGGGAGTAAGGATTGCGACGTTGCAAGCCAATCCTACATTAGCCGAGCGGCAAGCAATAGTCGAGCGGGGACACGCGCACGAACTCCTCAGTCCACATCACCAGGTCGCCCTCACGGCGGCCCTCACGGGGCATTGGGACGTACCGTTACCACCCGAAGTGGCGTCCTTCGGTCGCGTGCCAGATTTGGCGCCGGCTTGCCGCCTGGGATGGCGGCCGTTCGTTTCGAGGCGGCCGATGGCGAGGCACATACGATACTGCACATCTGTTCCCATGCGGCCGACTGGACCACCCGCGCACCAGGACCAGGACCAGGACCAGGACCCACAACTCTCTTGACACTGGCGGTCAGCTGTGCAACGATGCCCGGGCCAGCGATCCGTCAAAGCGGAACTGGGAGGGGGAATTCCTGCACTAATTATCGCTCCGAAATTCGCTTTTATTTCGTAGAGGCCACAAGGCCTTCCGAAAGTGGCGTTGCTACTCCATCCTCCGAGACGCAGCCAGCCACTTGATTTCCCAAGTTGGCAAGCAGATACCGAAGAGGTATGGTTTGCCGGACAGGTCAACAGTTGGCCTGTCCGGCACATTTCTTTCTTGGAGGATCATGACCATGACGCGAGGACGCCGACCGGATGGGGCCAAGCGCGCTGATCGACTGACAGGATCGACCGAGGCCAAGAGCCGCCTGCGCTGGGTTTTGGATTGGTTGACCGGGCGACATGTGGCCGCCGAAGCGTGTTTGGCGCTGGGGATCGGTGAGCGGCGTTTTCACGGCCTCGTCGATCGTTGCTTGCAAGCAGCTTTGCACGCCCTGGAACCGCGAACAGCGGGCCGCCCCGCATCGACGCGCCTGAACCAACGCTTCACGCGATTGGAATATGCAAATCGCGACCTGCGCATCGACCTGCGGGCCGCCCAGATCCGCGAAGAGATTGCCTTGACGATGCCGCTCCTTCTGCAACGCTCGAAAAAAGCGCGCGCCAGGCGGCCGAAGAGCGCACGTCCATGTGCCGACAACAGCAACGCTTGCGGCGGTTGCTAGCCGTTGGGCACCCGCACAGCGAAGGCAAGCGCCGTCGGGGCCATCCAGGCCAGCGCACGCAACGGCAGGTCGAACGGCGCGTGCGCAAGGGAGTAGTCGCCTTTGCCCGCTGGTTGGGCGGAATTGGCCTGTCCTTGGGTGACGCGGCTGGGCGCCTGGGCATCTCCGTGGGATGTCATCCTTGCCGAAATGATGCGACTTTTCAAGTGAGAAATGAGTGCAGGAATTCCCTCGTGCGGCCGACTGAATGCTGCATTTGAATGAGCCCGGCCAGGCCCATTTCCTTGCTCACATCTGTTCAGGTACATACTCAGACGTGTAGCTCAGAAGTCCCAGGGCAGCCAAGGCGCGACGCAGCGCAACGCGCATCACGGCAGCATGGGCGGTTCGGTCCAGCTGCAAGCCTTGCTCATGACCTTGTTCTTGCCGGGCTTGTTTTTCGAGCTTCTCAACGGTTGTTGCGAACCCGGCACGCTCGTGGGGCTGGATGGGGGTGCGCTTTTGCCAAGTCTCGTCCGGCGTTGGCGCGCGGTGCCCCCAGGGCCGCGCGGTCTCGTTGGCTTGCAGTCGGGCTGCTTCGACGTCGTCGCAGGTCCATTGTCCAGGCTGGCCGCGTCGGGCCGCCTGGTGGTGGCTGCGCGTCTTCATCGAGCCGATGCCTGCTTCACAGGAGCCGTTGTAGCTCGGAAAGCGTGGCGGCGAGAACAGTTGCCAGACGCCAAAGCCGTTGAGGAAAGTCGCGAATAGCGTTGTGATGAAGGCCGAGCCGTTGTCCGACTTGAGGACCAATGGAGGGCCGTACTGACGGAAGAGAGTTTGCAGGGCGAACATCGCCGTTTGCTCGGACTCGTCGGCCACGGGCAGCCAGAGAAGTTGGCAGCCGCTGGCCAGGTCGCGCACAGCCAGCAAGCGCGGGTAGCAGCCATGCACAGGCTCCGGAGGCTGCGCGAAGTCGATGGCCCAGACGGCGCCTGGTCGGTGCCAGTGCAAAATATGAGCCAGCAACCGTCGTCGTCGCTTGCAGACCCGGCGGTAGCGGCGCAACAGGTCTTGCATTTCGCGCCGGGCCATTTCCGGGCACAGGGCCAGCATGGTTGGCACACCCACTCTTGGCCCCAGCAGATCGATCAAGGCCAAGGCGCGATTACGCAAATGCCGATCGGAGCGCTGTGCGGGTCGGCCGCGCCCGCTGGCGCCTAGGAAGCATCTTCGCCAGCCGTTCAACCAGCGTTTGATGGTTCTCGCGCTCTGCTGGCGCAGCTGGGCAGCCATCTTCAAGGCCCGTGCCGTGGGTCGGCGCCGTATTCGCTTGGGAGCCGCTTCGGCTGCTGTGGGAACTGCCAGGCCGACGCTACGACGGGCGGCGCGGACCAATGCTTGGTGCCGCCCGCATTCCCGGCGCAGCTGTTCGCATTCGCGCCGCAACACCGTCACTTCGTTACCTGGCTGTGGACCTCGGCCACGACGCCGGCCCTCGCACGCGGTCACCAACCCCGACAAGCCACGCAACTCCAGCTGATAGTAGCGTGCCACGGAGATTCCCAAAGCACGCGCGGCCTCGGCCGGCGCCTGTGTCCCGGCCAGGACTTCAAGGATGGCAGCGGCCAGTCGCTTGGCCTCCCGGCTCGCCTCCGGGAACGCGCCGTCACCCGTCTCGCTTGCGGACCCTCGATTGACGGTCGCTTGGTTGTCGAGATTCTCGGTTGTCTGACTGGATGGCCTTCTCATGAGACCCCTCCTTCCTTGAGACCGCGCGCTATGCTCCGCATCCCTTCATCGAGCGGCGACGGTCCCGGTTCAGGCTCTGCGCTTGCCAGTTCAGAGCCCGGTACCAGCCAATGCGGACAGACAGGCTCCGGCATCTGGATGATGGGCGACGAAGCATGGTGGTCGTCATCTGCCGGCGGGGGCGCCAGGTCGATCTCCTGGCGTGCGCCGGCCACGCCGGTGAGGAACACGCGTTCGCCTTCGGCATGCAAGCTGAACGGTTTGCCGCCGACCTGGCCTGTCAAGTAGAAGGGTGCCTTCGGCAGGCCATTGCGGGCCAACTCCAGGGCGTTGCCGCCCACCCGCGCTTTGAGCGTGCCCAGCACCTCCGGCGCTGCCCCGAAGAAGCGATCCGCCGGCACCAGATTGTCAACGCCCCGGTGTGGCCGCTGAAAATTGTACAACTCGACAATCTAAAACCCGTAACAACGAGGTTCAGGAAATCTGCTATCCGTGGCATCCGTGGCACGGGAAAGCAGTCGTGATTGTAGCGTCCTTAGAGCGGCGCGACCGAGTGGCTTATTC
>VGYC01000200.1 GCA_016873095.1 Planctomycetota bacterium
CAAGTGCCGAATCAGCGCCAGCACCGCTGCGGGTGTCGCGGCGAGATCAGCTTCAGAAACAACCGGAGAAGCATCCATGCCAGCTGCAAGGATACCCCATTCCGAGTAGAAAACGCTAGACTGACCTGTGAACGGTTACATCGTGGAAACGCATCGATACTACCTGTCTGAATGGCTGCCGCGGGACCGGAATATGCCAAGTATCACGCCGTGCGAAGGCGCCGCGGCATCGTGACGTCGCCATGTCACGGATTTTAATTGCCATCCGTGCGCCAATGTGGTGAGATAAGCACCAATGCTGGAAATCATGCTCGCCCTGCTCGGCTTTTCTCTGCTGGCGGGACTGGTCATCGCTGTGCTGGTCGTTCCCATCGTCGCCCTGGCGCGCAGTCGTCGTGTCCCCGACCTGGAGGCCCGGCTGTCTCGTCTCGAGACGGATTTGCGGCGGCTACGACGCAGCATCGAGGATGGCCTGCGCGGCGACACGCAAGCCACGGCAGTTGAACCGAACTCCGCGCATCCAGACGAGTCGAGCACGGCCGTCGCGGCGGAGCCAATCATGCTTGCTGCGGTTCCGGGAGAGTCATCTGACATTGGCAGTATCGAAGTCGCGCGTGCACGGAAGCCGTCGCTGGATCTTGAGGCATTCATCGGCGGGCGAGGCCTCGGCTGGATTGCGGTCATCTTGCTGTTGCTGGCGGGCGGCTTTTTCTTGCAACAGGTTTTCGAGGGGGGCTTCATCGGTGAGCTGGGACGCGTTGCCATCGGGCTGGCCATCGGCGCCGGTCTGTGCTTCGCCGGCTGGCGCTTTCAATTGCGCGGCTGGCATGTCTTCAGCCAGATGTCGACGGCCGGCGGCATCGTGCTGCTGTATCTCGCCACTTTTGCCACTTTTAGTTTCTACCATTTGATGCCGCGCGAGCATGCCGTTTTCTTTCTCATCGCCGTCATTCTGGAGGCGGCGGCACTGGCGATTCTTTATGAAGCTCCGGCCATCGCCATCATGGCGGTCATCGGCGGGTTGCTCACGCCGCTGCTGCTGCACAGCGATCGCGACCAGTATCTGAGCTTGTTCATTTACCTGGCCATGCTGAACACCGGCGTGGTGGCGCTATCGTGGCTTCGTCCCGGCTGGCCGGTGGTCAGCACGCTTGCCCTGGCCGGCACGCACATCTTGTTCTGGGGATGGTATAACGTCAGCTACCATCCGATGAAGCTCGGCGCTGCCATGGCCTTTCAAGGCACCTTGTTCGGCTTGTACCTTGTACAAGCGGTGGTCGGCCATGCCCTGACAGGACGACGCGCCGGGATCGAGGATCTGATTCGCCTGCTGGCCAACGCCTTTCTTGTCTCCCTGGCGGGCTACATCCTGCTGGAATCAAGCTGGAACTTGTGGTTGGGCACCTTCGCGGTCGCGCTGGCGGCGCTTTACGCCATCTTGACCTGGTTGTTGCTGGCTCGGCATGCGGATGATCCACGGCAAGCGCTGACGATGCTGGCGATCGCCATGGCTTTCCTGGCGGCCGTGTTCCCGCTGCAAGCCGATGCAGCGTGGATCGCCGTCGGCTGGGCGGCTCAGGGCCTGGCGCTGTGGTGGTTTGGCCTGCGCATCTCGAGCATGCCACTACGCGGGCTGGCCTCGGCGTTGCTTACGCTGGCAGCCGGGCGACTCTTGCTTGTCGATACCTGGCGAGCACACGATCGGCCTTTCGTGCCGCTGTTCAATGCGTATGGCCTGCCCGCGCTGGCCGTGTCTGGAAGCTTGATCGTGACGGCCTTGCTGACCCGGCGTATGTGCCGGGGGTCTATTGGGCGCGACGCCGCGCTGCCGCAGGTCTTCGGCCTGGCCGGAATGGTCCTGCTGTGGCTTGTCCTCTCTGTCGAGGCGTACGACTATTTCTGGGTGCAAGCCCGATTCGCTCCGGAGCAGGCACGCCTGGCGCAATCGAGGGCGCTCGACGACCTGCCGGGGCAGGCGGCCCAGCATGTCTTCGAGCGTGAGATTCATCTGCGGCAAAGCGCCCAGACGGCCTTGTCGATCCTGTGGGCAGTATTCGCGGCTACACTCCTGGCCGTCGGCCTGCGCCGCGACTTGCCCGCCTTGCGCTGGGCAGCGCTTGGATTATTCGGCCTCACGCTTGGCAAGGTTCTGATTGTCGATATGGAACGGCTGCCCGGCTTTTATCGAGTGCTGGCGTTCCTCATGTTGTCGATCATGATGGCGGCCGGCGCCTGGGGCTATCAAAAAGTAAAGCGCTCTCTTACCAGCGCAAAGGAGACGCACAATGGCTGAAGTGACCGGCGAGAACCGGGCCCGTAACGCCCGCAAAGCCAGCAAAGTCGGCAGTCGCCTCGCGCTCTTGTGCCATGCTTACGCGGCACTCTTCGTTCTGCTGATGCCGATGGCAGCAGCGGCACAGGACGAGGATCGTGCTGCCGCGAATGAAGCCGATCCGTCGTTGTCGGGCTGGCAGTTCTTTCAGACAATCGAGGGCCGCGACTTGCGCGCCGCACGCTATCTTGCCATTGATCTGCCACCGGAGGTGTTCGGCAGGGCACGCTCGGACCTGAGCGACCTGCGCATCGCTGACGCTGCCGGCATGCGCGTGCCCTACGCCAGGCGCGAGTTGCGGCCACGGCATCAGCGCGATCCCGTGCGCATCGTCCGGCAGTTCGACGAGGGCAAGAATGAAGCAAAGCGCTACGTGCAGGTCAACCTGGAACTGGCGGATCCCGGCCCGCAAGGGCACAACGACATCGAGGTCAGGACACGCGGAATGAACTTTCGTCGTCGCGTCCAAGTGCTGGCCGCGAACGACGCGACATTTGACGACCCTGTCGTGTTTCTGGATACGTTTCTGGTGCGTTATGAGATCGAAGGTCGAGTGCTCGATCTGAAGTCGCTGCAATACCCTGCGCAGCGGTCGCGTTTCCTCCAGGTTCGCGTTTACGCCGATGCACAGGCCGACAAGGACATTCCGACGATCGAAGCCGTTCAGATACGCCGACTGATTTCGACGCCTGGCGTGTACACGCCGTGGACACCGGCACAACTCGAGCCACGCCAAGACATTCGCACGGAGTCCGGTCCAGGGTCGGGGTGGTTCATCACGACCGCCCAGTTCCCTGGTGAGCCGCTCCCGTGGGCGCAGCTCCGTTTCCGCACGCGCGACGCCGAGGTGGAACGGCCGTTTCGCTTGCAAATCGCCGATCCCGACCAGCCGCGGCAAGATATCGACGGCATCGATTGGCGCTGGCAGCGCGACCAGGACGTCCGCTATCTCGTCGCGGATCTGCCACACGACTTTTTTGCCGGCCGGCTTCGTCTCGTCATCACTGATTATGCGAATCCACCACTGAACATCGAAGCGGTCGAGTTTCGCATCCCCGTCCGGCAGATCATTTTCATGCCAGAGGAAAAGAAGCTGCATGGGCCGCTCCGGCTGTATTACGGCAATCCGTCGGCCGGGGCGCCGAATTACGACTTCCAGAATCGACTTCCCGCGGACATCAAGCCGCCGCCAGCCGCGTTCACACTTGGCAAGCGCGAGTCCAATCCCGCCTACCAGCCGCCGCCTCCCACGCTGCACGAGCGCATGCCCTGGCTGATCTACGTGGCGCTTGCCATTGCGAGCCTGGCGTTGCTGGCCATCCTCGCCGGCCTGGCGCGGACGGCGCTGCGTGAGCAAGAGTTGCCGTGATTGTTGTCGTTAGCGGGTCGGACCCGCGTGCACGCCGACTTCCCGGTGGCCGGCCTCCTCGGCAGCGTCCTCGGTCAACGTGGGTTGATGGATGGCGATGGAGGCGGGGACGAGCTTTGGACCCGGGAGGTGATCTTCCAGCAAGGAACGCAGCTCCGCGCCATCGATGACTTCCTTTTCCACCAGCCGTTGTGCCAGCGCCTCTAGGGCAGGACGGCGTTCGCAGAGGATGGCACGGACTTCGCCGATGGCGTCATCGATGATCTTGCGTACTTCCAGGTCGATTTCGCGGGCGGTTTCTTCGCTGAACTTGCGCTCGCCATCGGGCCAGGAAGCGCCGGGCAGAAAGCCGGCGTCGGACTGGTCGCGGAAGAATACCCGGCCCAGCCGGCTCATGCCGAATTCCTTAACCATGCGCCGAGCGATCAGGCTGGCGCGCTCCAGGTCGTTGGTGGCGCCGGTGGAGATTTCATTGTAGATGGTCTCCTCGGCCAGAGTCCCTCCCAGCAAGACCTTGATTTCGCTCTCCAGTTCGGAGCGTGTTTGCAGGTGCCGGTCGTCGTCGGGGCGTTGCAGCATGTAGCCCAGAGCGCCGATACCACGCGGGATGATGGACACCTTGTGCACCGGATGCGTGTTGGGCAAGGCGCAGGCGACGAGGGCGTGGCCGCCTTCGTGATAGGCAACGCGCTGCTTCTCCTCGGGAAGCATGATCCGACTCTTGCGCTCCAGGCCGATGGCGCTGCGTTCGATGGCCTCGTTGAACTCGGTCATGGTGACGGCGTCCTTGCTGTTGCGGGCCGCCATCAGCGCCGCCTCGTTGACCAGATTGGCGAGATCGGCGCCGACGGATCCGGGCGTGAGGCTGGCGACATGCCGCAGGTCGACATTGTCGCCGACCTTGACGCTGCGAGCATGCACCTTGAGGATCGCCTCGCGGCCGGTGACATCGGGACGATCAACGACCACGGTGCGGTCGAATCGTCCCGGCCGCAACAGTGCGGGATCAAGCGTCTCCGGCCGGTTGGTGGCGGCCATGATGATCACGCCGCGGTTTGAGTCGAAGCCGTCCATCTCGACAAGGAGTTGATTGAGAGTCTGCTCGCGCTCGTCGTGACCGCCGACAGCGCTACCGCCGCGGGTCTTGCCCAGGGCGTCCAGCTCGTCGATAAAGATGATGCATGGCGCCCGGCTCTCGGCCTGAGCAAACAGATCGCGCACGCGGCTGGCACCGACGCCGACGAACATCTCGACGAAGTCTGAGCCGCTCATGCTGAAGAACGGCGCATCGGCCTCGCCGGCCACCGCCTTGGCGAGCAAGGTCTTGCCCGTTCCCGGAGGGCCGACCAGCAGCACGCCCTTGGGAATGCGACCACCCAGTGCCTGATACTTCGCCGGCGTTTTCAGAAAATCGACGATCTCGCGCAGCTCGGCCACGGCTTCATCGATGCCGGCCACGTCCTCGAATGTGATCTTCAGGTCTTTCTGAGCGTATAGCTTGTGCCGGCTGCGGCCGAAGGTCAACGGCGACTGCCCGCCCAGCATCCAGCGAAAGAGCAAAAACCCGCCGGCCACGAGCGCAAACAGGACAATGAACGTCATGAATAGCGAGTAGATGCCCTTCAGGGCCGATTCTTCTTCCTCGACTTGAATGGAGGCGCCGGCACGTTCGCGGAACATCTTGGCCAGATCGGCATCGCCGGCGAAGCCGATGCGTGTGCGAAACGGCCTGGTCTCGGTAACAGTTTCCGTCGTCGCCTTGCCGGTGGACACGGTGTCGGAAGTGACGATGTCGCCCCGGATTTCCACGCGGTCGCGGACCTTGACGTTTTGCCAGCGGACGGCGGGATCGTCCACTTGCACCATCTGCACCAGTTCGCCGTAAGAGAGACTTCGGACGGTGGGTTCGCGACTCAGGAACCAGAGAAAGATACAGCCGCCCAGGAAAAGCAAGACCACGAAGCCGCTGCTGGTGAGGAATGAACGGCCATCCTTGCCCTTCTTCGGCGCGGAATCCCGCTCCTTGTCCGACTTGCCGCCCAATTTGGCCTCACTCTCGTCAAATCCGGAAGCAGACGTGCCTTTCGACGCCACCTTAACTTTACGGCACGTCGCGCAGCCGGTCAACGGCCTGGCCGGGGTTGGCGCGAAGCTTCAAGCGGAAAATCCGGCACGTTTTCACGCGCCGCTGGTGATCTCGAAAATGGCCTCGACTTCGACGGCGGCCCCCGTGGGCAAGGCAGCGAAGCCCAGGGCACTGCGGGCATGGTAGCCGAGGTCCTCCTTGCCGAAGATCTGGTGCAGCAGGTCCGAGGCGCCGTTGACGACGAGATGCTGCTCGATGAATTCGAGCGTGGAATTGACGCAGCCGAGCAGCTTCAAGACGCGCAAGCCGTCCAGCGTGCCATGGACATCGTGGACCGATTGCAGGATCTTGACGGCGCATTCGCGGGCGGCCTGGTACCCCTGCTCGACTGTGAGGCCGGCACCGAGCTTACCCTTGACATCGCTCACGTGGCCGGACGTGATGAGCAGGTTGCCCGTGCGCACGCACAGGTTCAGATAGCCTTTCTCCTTCTTGGGAAAGGTGATGCCCAGGTGTTTCGCACATTGCTCCGGAGTCATGGCATGGTCCCTTGAATCATGGGGTGAACGACTTTTTGTAGGCGGCGCTGCCGGCGTCGCCGGGGTGAGTTCGACGACGCTGGCAGCGTCGCCCACGGTGGCTATCGTAGTGATTCCAGCGGCTTGAGGCGCATCGCCGAGAGCGATGGAAAGAGCCCGCCTACTGCGCCCATGATCCAGGCGACGCCCATGCCGGCGGCGAGAATGGTCGTGTCCACAACGAGATTGAGGACGACGGATTTGCCGCCACCCTGGCCGCTGCTGACCACGCTGCTGGTCGAGATGCCGTCCGTCAGGTAGCCCAGCGCGCAACCGAGAAGCCCGCCGAGCAGGCCGATCAGCAGCGATTCGAGAAGGAAGGACATGAGGATCTGCCAGCGACTGTAGCCAAGGATGCGCAGGACGCCGATGTCCTTGGTACGATTGCTGATGGCGGCGAACATGGTGTTCATGACACCGAGGATTCCGCCGACGGCCATCACGATGGCTACGAGAATGATCGCGTACAGGAATTGCTGGCTGGTCTGGGCCAGCTTGGCGTAGTATTCCAGTTCGGTCATGGCGGCGAAGGCCTGAGAACTGCGCTCCTTCTTGATCAGGGCGGCGGCATCGGCGGCCAGCTTCGGGTCCTTGACGCGGACGACGTAAGAGCTGTAGGAATTGTCGCGACCGAAGCTCTTGCCCACCTGCGTGTCCTGAGCCCAGACCTCTGAGCCAAAAGCCGACGCCGACGGCTTCATGATGCCGACGACCTCCCAGTCGCGCGGGCCGATCTTGATCCTGTCGCCGGGCTGAGCATGGTCCTTGCCCAGATCCTTGCCGAAGGTCCTGGCCACGCCGTCTCCCAGCACGACCTCATGCCTGCGGCCGGAGAACCATTTGCCTTCGGCCAGTTCGATGGCGTGGATGCGGGCTGCCAGTTCCGGGTCGTCGATGCCGCGCATCTGTACGAAGCGGCGTTTTCGCTGGCCTTCTCCGGCGTTGGCGATCTCCTGATTAACGATGACGTAAACTTCCTTGACGGCCCAGAACTTGTCACCGTCGCGACGAACCATTGTCTGTACATCCTTGGGAAACATCGGGACGCTGATGCCGCCGGGCAAATTGCTGAAGGCCTCGTCAGTGGCGCCATCGGACAGGATGACGACATTGCCCGGCTGGCCGCTGCCTTCCGTCAATTGGTTCATGCCGTTCACGAATGCCAGCATGAAGGTCAGGAGTCCGACGACGACAGTGAAGGCGACAGCCGTCACCAGCGTCGTCTTCCAGCGGACTTGCAAATTTCGAAGCGTGTAACGGAATGGCACCTTGGCAACAGGCAGGAGCGCGTGGGCCAGCGCTGCCAGACTAAAAGCCAGGGCCACCAGCACGACGATCCCCAGTACGAACCCCAGGGCCATCAGCAAGAAGATGATGATTTGCATGTTGTTGTGCCGGGGAAGTTACGAACTGCCGGCAAGCTACCTACTTGCCCCAAAAGCTCACGCGACTTTCGCGAACACCTCGGAGACCTTGACGGAACGCGCGGTCCACGCCGGCAGGGCGCTGCCCAGAAAGGCAGTCACGAAGCCCATGGCCAAGCCCCAGAAGAGTGCCTGCGTGGGGATCATGAAGTATTGGAACCAGAGCATCGGGAACGGCAATCCGCCCACAGCGTTGATCGTGAACCAGGCCAGGAATGCCGCCAGGAAACCGCTGCCGCCGCCGACCAGCAGCGATTCACCAAGCACCAGGCAAAGAATCTGACGCGGACGGTAACCGAGAACCTTCATCACGGCCATCTCGGCGCGGCGCTCGCGGACGCTGATGGCAATGGCGTTGGCCACCACCAGTGCCATGCTGGCGAGGATGGCGGGCACCAGAACCCACTTCATCCCCCAGAGCAAGCTCTGGAACGGCTCCAGCCAGGTGGCGATGCCGGACGATGCGGTTTCGCACTTCACAGGACGGTCGGCAAAAACGCTGGCCGTCTCAATCTGCTGGGCCACTTTCTCGAACGTGGCTCGATCCCTGACGCGCAACCACACCAGGTTCAGTCGCTTGCTGTCGAGCGGGTGCTTGCCCTTGGTGCGGGCATAGCGTTCCAGTTCCTGGTTGAAGTAGCTCTCGTTCATAATGCCGGTGGTGTTGTAACGACCGCGCGGCAACTCGCCGACGATTTCAAGTTCGAGGTCGATGCCCTTGTAATTCATGCTGGTGACCTTGATGCGCTCGCCGACGCGCTTGTTGATGGCTTCGAGCCGCTCCCGACCGAGCAAGCAACCCTGCCGGTTCTTCTCCAGCTTGGCAATGAGCGCTGGGTCGAGGTCCTGCATGTCGTCCATCATCGGAATGATGTGCTTGGGGTTCATGACGAAGAAGAACACGATGTTCTCGCGCGTCATCTTGCCTGGATCGAGTGTGCCGCCATAGAAGGACCAGGTCATGAAGTCGTTGGGACCGATCTCGCTCCTGTCCAGCATGAAGCTCGGCGAACTTGGGTCCAGGTAATGCGCATGGGTGAGTGGCATCTGGCTGGGAAGCTGCCAGCGTTCCGTGACGACGAGCTTGAAATCGCGGGCCTTCTCCGTCGTGAAGCGGTCGAGCGTGACAACAACGGTGAGAATCAGGGTCGCCATCAAGACCAGCACCAGTGTGGCCAGACAGGTCAGTGCCGTTCGCAACGAGTTGCGCCGCAAATTCTTGAGAGCGAGCAAGAACAGTTTCGGCTGCCATATGGCCCAGGCTAGGAGTGCCAGCAGCGGCAGCGCGCTCAGGACAAGCGTCGCCTGGGCAAGGGGATTGTTTTGCAGGTCTTCAAGCAGCGAAGGCATGAGGGCTCCGGGTTATGTACGCAGAACGCGACGCGTGTGCGAAGGGGTGACTCCATGCTCGCTCACGTGCCGGGCGCTGCTGTCATCCGAGCTTGATGCGCGTCTCATCCGCGGCCCGTGCGGTTTCGACCAGCTGGCCCTTCTCGAGGTGAAGGACGCGATGCGCGTGGCCGGCGGCGCGCGGGTCGTGGGTCACCAGCAAGATCGTTTTCTTCAACGAGCGTTGCAATTCGTCGAGCAGGGCCAGGATTTCCTCGGCGGAGCGGGCGTCCAGATCGCCCGTGGGCTCGTCCGCGACGATCAGCGTTGGATCGGTGACAACCGCTCGGGCTATGCCGACGCGCTGCTGCTGGCCACCGGATAGCTGTCCCGGCCGATGACTCAGGCGTGCCGACAGGCCAACCAGGTCGAGGGCCGTCAAGACCTGGCGCTTGCGCTCGGCGGCAGTCAATGGCAGCAGCAAGAGCGGCAGCTCGACATTCTCGTAGGCCGTCAGCACCGGCAGGAGATGGTAGAACTGGAAGATGAAGCCGATGTTTCGCGTCCGCCACTGAGCCAGTTCGCCCTCCGACATGCGCGACACGAGGCGGTCACCGATCCAGACCTCTCCTTCGCTGGGCTGATCGAGGCCGGCGATGAGATTGAGCAGCGTCGTCTTTCCGGAGCCGCTTGGTCCCATGAGACCGAGAAATTCGCCCTCCATGACTTCGAGATTGAGGTCCTGAAGGACATCGATGCGTTCGCTGCCGCGCGTGAAGTACTTGTGCACGTCGCGAACACGAACAATAGCCGGCGCGGACATCGGGACCTCCAGCCGTTGCGGTTGACAAGCTCAACGGAAGCGAAACTCCGTTCAGTGGCCCCAGCCTGCGTGGCCATGCGGGCGTCGAACACTGGCCAGGCAACTCCCTGGGCAAGGAGTCCAATCAGCAAGGCGGCGGTCACTTCTCGATTTGCCGGATCTCGTCAGGCGGCATCTTCTTGTTATAGAAGGTGACGAGGGCGCCCATCTCGGGACGGAGAAACTTGCCTTCCTCGTCACGGGTGATTCCGGCAATGCGGACGCGCACGGGGACGGCCCCCTTGCCTCGGTCAGCCTGCGGCATGATCCGTGAGACGTAGCCCTTGTAGGCACGCTCCGAAAATGCCTCGGCCTTGACCTGGCATTCTTGCCCCTCGAAGATGCGGGAAATGTCGCGCTCAGCGATGGCCAGGTCCACCTCCATCTTCGTCAGGTCGGCCATCTCGCAGATGCTGGCGGAAAGGCCGTTCGAGAACGCCGATGGATTCACCATGTTCCCTTTTTCCGCCTTCTTGGAGAGAATGATGCCATCCACTGGCGCGCGCAGCGTGCAGTTGCTCAGCCGCCACTGAGCCTTTTCCACATCGGCCTTGGCCTGCTTGATCTCGGCATTGACGCCGGCGATCTTCTCGTCACGCGGCCCCTTGATCATCAGGTCGCGAGCCAGCTTGAGGCGTTCGACGCGCCGGTCCACGGACAGGAAGGCACTCTTCGCCAGCTCGAAATCGCGCGGCGCCACCGAGCCGCGATTCTTGAGATCCAGATTGCGCTGATACTCCGAAAACATCTGCTCACGTTGCGCCTTGGCGTCTTCCAGCTCGGCGGCCACTTGCAAGACCTCCTCGTCGCGGTATTCCGTCAGCTCGTTCAGCCGGCTGCGCGCGGCCTCGAGAACAGCCTGGGCTCGGTCGAGGTCCGGCTGATAGTCTTCGGTTTCCAGTTTGGCCAGCACCTCGCCACGCTTGACGCGCTTGCCTTCCAATATGTGCAATTCCTTGACGCGGCCGCCGACCAGCGGGCTGACGAGGATCATGCTCATGGGAATGATGTAGCCCTTGGACTCATTGACGATCTCACCCGGTGCAATCTGAGCACGCGGTGAAGTCTGAACACCCAGCTGGCTCTCGGACTGGGCGCTCCTCAACTCTTGCAGCTCGGCAGCGAGACGACTTGCGCTCTGACTGCGAATCCCGAAGAAAGTTGCGGCCAGGGCGCAGACGGCGCACAGGGCCCAGGGCAACCACGAAGTCCGCGGCGGCGCGGCCGGACGCTCGGGCAGGCGAAGTGAGCGCACGCGATCAGCCAGGGACAGTGGCCGATCACCGTTTTCCTCGCCGCGCGGGATAGTGCCTAGCTTGGCGGCAGGTTCACTCATTACTCATGCCCCGCAATAAACAGACCGGCCTTCGGGCCCATAGACAGTACATACCCATCCGTTCCGGCAAAGGATGCAAAAAAATGTGCATGAATTGCTTTCAGGAGAGGTCGCCGGCTGATGCGCAAACTTCCCCCGCACAAGATCGACGATAATTGCCGTCCAGGTATTATTGGACGGCTCGCCAGGTTTGTCAACGCGAGCCCCCGCCGGTCCGGCGGCCCGCCTGGACGCCGGTTAATTACGGTTTCACGCCGTGCGGACCTTGCGAGTAGACTTGCATGATTCTCTGCGTGTCGTCGTAGTGTGCCAGGAAGATCTGGTAATGTCCTGGGCGCTGCGGCCGGAAATTCGCCGGAAAGCCGCCTGCATTGAACTGGCCGGCGAAGATCTCGCTGGCTTCTACGTCCCCGGTCGGCGACTCATATAGTTGCCAGACAATTACATGCTCGGCGTTGGCGATCTCGGCGATGGCCCCCTTGTCTATGGCGATGGCATCGCCGACAGAGTGGATGCTGACCTTGTGTTTCGGCTTGAGCTTGTGCTTCTCTTGAGCCACGGAAATCTCCCTTGATTCGTTGCCTACGAGGATCGGCTGAACTGGCGATAGGTGCTGGCGGCCGGCGGGCTGTTATCGGGGTCGGCGATGTAGACGGTCATGTTGTACTGCCCAAGGTACGGACAGTCCGAGGTAGTCAAAGGCAAGCTCCATTGATCGTTGGCGAAATTGGTGATTGCCTTTATCGGGCCGCCGTTGATCTGGTAGGAGAGGTTGGGTCCGCCGCCGGCGCCGGTCGCTGAGGAGTACGTCCCGTTGGCCGTGTTTGGAATCGCGATCGCTTGGCCCTGGGAAGGAAAGCTGACGGTGATGGTCGGGGCGGGCATGAATCCTCCTTCACTCTCGAGTCGCGGGTTCAGTCATTTCGACGCAGTTTTTCGCCATCCGTCATCGGGCAAGTGCCATGGTGGTGGCATTTCTGCAAAAGGCCTGACCATTGCCGCACCAGATGCCCACGGCGCCACGCGGATCGGGGGCGTCCTGGTACAGGTCTTGCTGACGCAGCCAGTTTAAATTGAACTCAAGCGATTTGGTGTCCACGGTAATTTTCACGCGCTGGTCGAGGGCCTCGACCTCGAGATGGTGCCAGCTCAGTGACTTTTCAAGGGCAAGGATGGATTTGCCCATGGGCAACGGGAAAAACCACTCCGTTGCCGGCAAGCGCAACTTGTGTCCGGTGTCGATGCGGCCGATGCCGATATTCAGCTGGCCATGCGGAAAGCCCACGAGCGGTTGCTCGTCGAGCTGAATCGCATAGAACCGGTGCGGCACGTCGCCGGCCTCGGCGACCGGCCGCCAGCCGAAGAAGATGCCGATCGCGTTCCGATCGCGCTTGTCCTTATCAAGAAGTTGATTCACGTCGATGGCAAAGCGAAACCAATGTCGTTGCGGATCGTTGTCAAGAGCGAACAGCGTTCGCTCCTGCTTGTCGAAATCAAGCAAGCAGAGCTGAGTGATTTGCGGCCAGCGCTTGCCTTTGCCTGCCAGCCGAGCATCTCGCCATATGGGCTCGTGGTTCAAGTCCTGCAGTGGTAGCGGCACGTGCAAGGGCCGTTTCTTCAGCATTTCCGGCAGCGGCGGCAGTCCAGCGTCCGTCATCCGCTGCCCGTTCCCATCGCGCCCGGCGGCGGCAACGGCACGAACCGCGGGGCCATCGATGTCGCCGTCATTATCGTCGGTCTTCGCTGGAGCGTTCCAGCGCAAGACCAGGACCGCGACAAGAAGCGCGGTCAGAGCGAGCAAAGCCGACGTCACTCCACGATGCTTCCAGGACTTGAATCGTAACCGGTCACGGGTCGATATAGCTCGGAATCGTGGTTTCGGGTACTGTTGCGGTTGGCATGGATGCTCCACCGACAGTATCGGCAGAAGTGTTGGCATCGCTGCCGCCTGAAGTCCTTGCTTTGATCAAGTGGCAGGCGGAGCAGATTCGCGTGCTGACCGCGCGCGTGGCGGAACTCGAAGCCAAGCTCGGCAAGAATCCCAGCAACTCGTCGAAGCCGCCATCGACCACGCATCCGCATTACAAGAAGCCAGCAGCCAAGCCCAAATCGGGAC
>VGYC01000201.1 GCA_016873095.1 Planctomycetota bacterium
CGTTGTACCCGCCGTCAACGGCGGGCCTAAAACCGCTTCGCGGAAAGCCCCGTGGAACGGGGCTGTGAGACACTGCCAAGCGCAACAAATCCGGGATGACGGAACGCCTGGTTTTTCATCAGCCCAGCCTCGCCCTCCCGCTTGCCCGCCACCTTTCGATGCTGGACAGCCTGCCAGTTTGGCGGCCATGTTGAGATGAGACTGCCAGAATTGCGATTTGCCGAGGGGGTGTATGTCATTCTCTGGACGAATCCTGGACGAATATTCTGGATGAACAACCTCCGCGCGCTGGCCAATAACCTCGCCGCTTGCCGATTTTGCTTTACGCCTGGCCGGTGCCCTGGTTAAATGAACGGGTGTGATCTTCGCTTCGTCATCCGCGCCGGACCCGCCTGCTGTATACTATCTTCAATCTTCCTGCCAGCCTGTCCGAAGGAGCCTAGATGATGGGTGTTTTCCGCAGCTTGATCTGCACTGCCCTGGCCGCCGCATTTTTGGCCTCGGCGGTTCGTGCCGATGATGGCAAGCTCGACTTCAACCGGCACGTGCGGCCGATCCTTTCGGACAAGTGCTTTGCCTGCCACGGGCCGGATACGTCGCAGGTGAAGGGCAAGCTGCGGCTGGACGTGCGCGACATCGCCCTCAAGCGCGAGGCCATCGTGCCCGGCAAGGCGGACAGGAGTCTGCTCGTCGAACGCATCCATTCTCCCGAGGCGGGCCGGCTCATGCCGCCGCGCAAGTCGAACAAGACGCTCAGCGATGCGGAGAAGCAGATTCTCAAGCGCTGGATCGAGGAGGGAGCCGAGTACAAGGTTCACTGGGCGTTCGCGACGCCGAAGCAGCCGCCGCTGCCGCCGGTGAAGCAGCGTGGCTGGCCGCGCAATCCGATCGATCATTTCATCCTGGCGGGTCTGGAGAAATCGGGCCTGGCGCCGAATGCGGAAACGGCCAGGACCGCGCTCATTCGCCGGGTGACGCTGGACTTGACGGGCTTGCCGCCGACGCCGGAGGAGGTTGACGCCTTCATCAAGGATGCTGCACCAAATGCTTACGAGAAGGTCGTGGATCGGCTGCTGCGCTCGTCGCGCTACGGCGAGCACATGGGCCGTTACTGGCTGGACGCCGCCCGCTACGGCGACACGCACGGCATGCATCTCGACAACTACCGCGAGATGTGGCCGTACCGTGACTGGGTGGTGCGTGCCTTCAACCGCAACATGCGTTTCGACCGCTTCGTCGTCGAGCAGGTGGCCGGCGACTTGCTGCCGAAGCCGTCGCAGGATCAGCTCATCGCCACCGGCTTCCTGCGCTGCCACGTCACCACGAGCGAGGGTGGCACCATCGAGGAGGAGGCGTACGTCCGCAATGTCATGGACCGCATCGACACCAACGGCACGGTGTTCTTCGGCCTGACGCTGGGCTGTGCGAAATGCCACGACCACAAGTACGATCCGATCAGCATGAAGGAGTACTACCAGGTCTTCGCGTTCTTCAACAATCTCGACGGCGGCCCCTTGGATGGCAACAACGCCCAGCATCCGCCGATCCTGCGCGCGGCCACGCCAGATCAGGCCTCGAAGCTCGAAACCTTGCAGCAACAGGTCGCCGCCTTGCAAAAGGACATCGCCCTCGCCTCGGCGAAGGTGAAATACGATGCGGCGAAGGACGCCAGCTTGGCGGAGGAAGCCCCGCTCGGCGAGTTTACCTGGATCGACGACGCGGTGCCCGCCGGGGCCAAGACGCTGGTGGATGGCGGGACAAACCTGGCGTGGAACTTCGTCGGCAAGCCGGCGCCGGTGCAGTCCGGCAGCAAGGCGGTCAAGCTGACGGCGACCAATCTTCAGCAACTCGTGCTGCACGAGGCCAAGCCGGGGCTCAAGGTCGGCGCCGGCGACAAGCTGTTCGCTTATGTTTATCTCGATCCCGCCAGGCCGCCGAAAGAGATCATGCTCCAGTGGCACACCGACACCTGGCGGCACCGGGCCTACTGGGGCGACAACGTCATTCCCTGGGGGGCCGATAATTCGCCGGAACGGCTGCTGCTCGGCAAGCTGCCTGCCGTGGGGCAATGGGTCCGCCTGGAGGTGGATGCCGCCCGCGTCGGCATCAACCCGGGCATGGTCATCACCGGCTGGGCGTTCACGCAGCATGGCGGCACGGCCTACTGGGACAAGGGGGGCCTGGTCACGCGTTTGCCGCAGGGGGACCGCGCCTACGACACGCTCAGCGCCTGGGTGGGCGCTCAACGCGCGGTCAACGGCGCCGGATTGCCGCAGCCGATCCAGGACATCGTCAAGCTCGATCGCGCCAAGCGCAGTGATGCCCAGAAGAAGCAGCTTCTGCAGCACTTCCTCGAGAATGGTTACGCCGGCACGAAGGCGGTCATCGCGCCCTTGCAACAAAAGTTGACGGCGCTTGGCAAGGAGAAGGAAGCGCTCGAGAAGCAGATCCCGACGACGCTGGTCTTCAAGGAACGGAATGATCCCCGGCCCGCGTTCCTCCTCAAGCGTGGCGAGTATGACCAGAAGGGGGACAAGGTCGAGCGGTACACGCCCGGCTTCCTGCCGGCGTTCGCCGCCGACATGCCACGCAACCGGCTTGGCTTCGCGAAATGGCTGGTCGATCCGAATCATCCGCTGACGGCGCGCGTGGCCGTCAATCGCTTCTGGCAGCAGTTCTTCGGCACAGGCCTGGTGAAGACTGCGGAGGACTTCGGTTCACAGGGTGAGACGCCGAGCCATCCGGAATTGCTCGACTGGCTGGCGACGCAGTTCATCGCCGACGGCTGGGACGTGCACACGCTCGTCAAGCGCATGGTCACGTCCGCTGCGTATCGCCAATCGAGCAAGGTCACGAAGGATCGGCTGGCGAAGGACCCGCACAACCGGCTGCTGTCGCGCGGCCCGCGCTTCCGCCTGGATGCCGAGATGCTCCGCGATCAGGCGCTGTTCGTCAGCGGTCTGCTGGTCGAAAAGGTCGGCGGACCGGGCGTGAAGCCGCCGCAGCCGTCGGGCCTGTGGGAAGCGGTGGCGTTCACCGGCAGCAACACCGGCATCTTCCGGGCCGATTCCGGGCGGGAAAAGGTCCATCGCCGCAGCCTGTACACCTTCTGGAAGCGCACCGCCCACGCGCCGCAGATGGGCACGCTGGACGCCCCGTCGCGCGAGGCCTGCACCGTCCGCCGCGAGCGCACCAACACGCCGTTGCAAGCTCTATTGTTGATGAACGAGATGCTATTCGTGGAAGCGTCGCGCAACCTGGCGGAGCGCACGCTGCGGGAGACGCCGGATACGGATGCCCGCTTGACGAGCCTGTTCCGCCGCGTGACGTCGCGCACGCCGGACGCCGTCGAGATGAGCGTTCTCAAGAGTGCGTTGCAGGAGCATCTCGCCAATTACAAGGCGAACCCGAAAGCCGCGGCGGAGCTGATCCGCGTCGGCGAAAGCCGGCCGGATGCGGCGCTGAACCCGCAGGAACTCGCCGCCTGGACAATGGTAGGCAACCTGGTGCTGAATTTGGATGAGGTGATTAATCGGTGATGTTTACGTTTCGCGCTCGCGCTCTGCCTCGCGAGGCGCTGTCCTATGCATGGGTGACCGTGAGTGCGAAAGAGATGAGTTAGATGACCACAGCACGGACCGTAGCACGTTACCCGAATGAAAGCCTTATGATCGGTGACGAATTGCTTGTCACCGTGGCAAAGGTTCTTGTAGGCGCCGTTGAATTGGCCGTGCATGATTACCCTTATGCCCGTATGGAGCGCTCTGTCTGGATCGAAGAAGGACAATCCAGAGAAATCGCACCTGAAGCCTGGGTGACCTATTACGGGCCCAAAAAGGGAGTTGATGGGCCCAGGGTGAGAATCGGAATTGAAGCGCCGAGATCGCTGCCCGTTCACCGAAAAGAAGTATGGGATGCGATTCGACCAACGCGTGACTGGTCGTCCTGATTGACTATTTAGAATGCGAGCACACCAATGAACCCCGTGCACCTCCAATCAATGACCCGCCGCCACTTCTTCCGCGCCGGCGCCATGGGCCTGGGCACGGCGGCTCTCGCCAGCTTGATGCCGGACAAGCTGCTGTCCGACGGCCCGAACGGCCAGGCGACCGGCGGCTTGCCGGGCTTGCCGCACTTTGCCCCGAAGGCGAAGCGGGCCATCTATCTCTTCATGAACGGCGGGCCGGCGCAGATGGACCTGCTGGATTACAAGCCGCGCATGGCGGACTGGTTCGACCATGACCTGCCCAACTACATACGCCAGGGGCAACGGCTCACGACCATGAGCAGCGGGCAGGCGCGGTTCCCGATCGCGCCGTCGCGATTCAGCTTCGCGCGACATGGACAGTGCGGCACGTGGGTCAGCGAATTGCTCCCGCACACGGCGCGTATGGTGGACGACCTGTGCGTGGTCCGCACGGTCCACACCGAGGCGATCAACCATGATCCTGCCGTCACGTACATCTGCACGGGCAGCCAGATTCCCGGCCGGGCCAGCCTGGGTAGCTGGCTGAGCTACGGCCTCGGTACGGCCAACCGCAATCTGCCCGCCTTCGTCGTCATGACGCCAAGCTGGACGCGCGGCAACGACCAGGCTTTGTACCAACGCCTCTGGGGCTCCGGTTTCCTGCCCGGCCAGCATGCCGGCGTGTCGCTGCGCTCGCAGGGCGATCCCGTGCTATTTCTGCCCAACCCGCCCGGCGTCGAACCGCGTACGCGCCGGCGGATGCTCGACGCCCTCGGCCAGCTCAATCAACGGCAGTTCGACGAGATCGGCGACCCCGATACGCAGACGCGCATCGAGCAATATGAGATGGCCTTCCGCATGCAGACCAGCGTGCCGGACCTCTTGCACCTCAATAGCGAGCCCCGCCACGTTCGCGACATGTACGGCCCGGAGGTGAATTGGCCCGGCTCTTTCGCAGCGAGCTGTTTGCTCGCACGTCGGCTGGCGGAGCGCGGCGTTCGCTTCATCCAGATCTTCCATCGCGGCTGGGATCAGCACGGCAACCTGGTACCGGACCTGCCCATCCAGTGCCGCGACGTCGATCAGCCGTGCCACGGGCTCATCAGCGACCTCAAGCAGCGCGGCATGCTCGACGACACGCTCGTCATCTGGGGCGGCGAGTTCGGCCGGACGATCTACTGCCAGGGCAACCTCACGCGCGAGAACTATGGCCGCGACCACCATCCGCGCTGCTTCTCCATCTGGATGGCCGGCGGCGGTATCAAGCCCGGCATCGTCCACGGCACGACCGACGACTTCAGCTACAACATCGTCGAGGACCCGGTCCACATCCACTCGCTCAACGCCACCATCCTGCACTGCCTGGGCATCGACCATCGGCGGCTGACATACCGCGTGCAGGGCCTGGACATGCGGCTGACGGGCGTGGAGGGGCATGACGTGGTGCGCGAGATACTGGCCTAGGACTGGCATTCACAGACAGGCGTGGTCGAAGTTCGCTCGGCGGTTTTGCGCGTAGGATCCTGTGCGCGAAACCGCCGAGCGAGCTTCGACCACGCTTGTCTTTTTTAGCGGGATCAGAACACTCCCGGGATCAACCGGTAGCGAACCCTGGTCAGGTACGCGGTGTATTCCGGGTCGCGGCGCAGGTGGGCTTCTTCGATCAGCAAGCGCGGTATTTGCAATGCAGGGAAAAGGGCATACACGCAGAAGTTCGCCAACGTCGGATAGCGAAGCAGCACGCCGACATGGCAGACGATATAGCAGGCGTAGATCGGGTGTCGCACGAAACGGTATGCTCCCGACAGTGCCAGGCCGCGATGGGCCGGGACCATGCCGATGCGGCGGCCCAGCGTGAACTTGGCGTAGAGCAGCATGGTCATGCCGGCTAGCATCACCACTTCGCCCAGACGGACCAGGGCCGGCGGACTGCTGCCGCCGGCGCAGGCCAGCAACGGCAGCACGGTCGCGACGGTGGCCAGCAGCCATTCTCCCGGAGTGGCGGAGATGGACTGCGAACCGCGGCGAAACAGAAGGAACAGGACCGTGACGCTCTCGGAGATGATCACGACCAGGCAACTCCAGTTGGCCGGGTCCTCCCGAAACGCCCCCACAAGGTTGGACAGAAACCAGGCGTAGAAGACAAAGAGCAAGAGCCATTCCAGCGCATCCAGCGCGAGACGCCCGACCGCTGCTCCGCTTGACCCCGGCACGGCCACCGGTCCAGCCACCGGCGCCGCCGGCTGAATTCGCTGCTTGTGGTTGCGCTTTGGCTTGGCCGCCACTGCGGTCGTGCTCATGACACTTCTCCAACAAGAAACGATGCCTCGTCCGGCGCGAACCATAGCAGAATCACCGGTGAAATCCAGCCGAATGCACCGGCTCGGCCATCGCAAGATAAGTCTCAATCGCAAATGGACTTCCGGCCGTTGCCTGGTTGCCTGGTCGAAGAACGGCATGGCTCCAAGGTTGGCGCCCAACCACCGATGTTAAGAGTCGATGCCGGCAAATGCCCGCCAGCCCAGCCAAACCAAGGTCAGTGAAGACAGCACCATCTCCTTGACGCCAAGCTTTGAGGATCCGGCGCGACGATCCTCGAAGAGAATGGGCGTCTCGCCGAGGCGCAGGCCCGCCCGGCAGCAGCGGTGCAGAATCTCCTCTTGAAACGAATAGCCGGTGGAAACCTGATCGATGAGCCCGGCGCTGCCGAGAGCGGCCACCCGGTAACAGCGGTAGCCGCCGCTGGCATCGCGGACCGGGACGCGGAAAAGAAAGCGGACCAGCAGGTTGATGGCCATACTCATCAGCCGGCGCTGCCAGGGCCAATCGACCGTACCGCCGCCAGGCACGTAGCGCGAGCCAATCATAAGATCGTGCTGTTCCATGCCAGCCAGAAGGGCGGGCAGATAGCGTGGATGATGACTGAAGTCAGCGTCCATGCTGACGAACAGGTCGTAGCCCCGTTCGATGGCGAAGCGCATGCCGGTTACGATGGCTGAGCCGAGTCCGAGCTTGCCGGGTCGATGTAGCACGTGGATGCTCGGATCGGCATGCGCAAGTGCATCCGCGAGCCGGCCGGTGCCGTCAGGAGAAGCATCATCCACGATGAGAATATCGCCGCCCGGACAATGGTGGCGGATCTCCTGCATGAGGCCGGGCAGGTTGTCGCGCTCGTTGTAGGTGGCCAGTGAGACCAGAATGCGCTCTTGCGCAGGAATGGGCAGGAGGTTGGATGGCACGCCTTGATCTCACTCCGAGCTATCGGCAAACGGCACTTGCCAGAATGCAAGTCCAGCCACTGATTCTTGCTATAATGATGCCCGGGGCACGTCCACGAGGAGATCGAAGATGGCCGGCAGTCCGATAATCACCTGCCCGGAGTGCGGCAAGAAATTCAAGGGCAAGGATGACCTGAGTGGCAGGCGCATTCGTTGCCCATTTTGCGCCGAAGCATTCGTGGTCGGCGGCAGCCAGGACTCGGAACGGACGCCGCCGCGCAAGCAAAAACCCGACGTGGCAGGCGCCAAGGACGTGGCGGTCGCCAAGAAGGCGAATCCATCCACCAGACCAGCGCCGCCATCTCCCAGGCCAAGTCCACCCAAACCCAGTACGCCAAAGCCGAGCGCCGCCAAGCCAGTCCCGCCTCCCGCCGTTCCCACGCAAGCCGCCAAGGGCGACGATGACGAAGACGACGGCAAGAATCCATACGGTATCACCAATCTCGACCTGGCCCCGCGTTGCCCGAATTGCGCCAGCGAGATGGAGAGCGAAGAGGCCGTCGTTTGCCTGCACTGTGGCTATAACACCCTCACGCGTGAATGGGGCAAGACTGAAAAGGTCATTGCCACCACGGGAGGCGAGCATTTTCTTTATCTGCTGCCGGGCCTGCTGGCCGCCATCTTCATAATCCTGCAAATTGTCGGCATGCTCTATTACTGTCTGGCGCTGCCCTACCACGCGCGAGGAACCTGGCTAGCATTCACCGATCACGAATCGATGCGCGTGTGGACCACCGTCGGCGGCATGTTCGACATCTGGCCCATCGGCTACTTCGCCTTCAATCGCCTGGTGCTGAAGCCGAGACCACCGGACAAGAAGAAGGACTGATGACCATTGGACCCGCTGATCCGCCACGTGCGTAGTTGCAGACGGCGTGCGATCCTGTAACAATATGCTTTGCCTGCCGTGTTCCCTCTCCCCTGCTGCCGCAAGGTAACGCCGTCGAGTCCTGAGGAGAGCCAAATGCCGCATTCGTGGCGTCGTCGTCAGTTTCTGCTCACGGGCATGTCCGGTGTGCTTGGATTGTCTTTGCCCCGGTTGCTGGCCGCGCAGGCACAGACCACCGGCCGGGCGGCCAGAGCCCGGAACGTCCTCGTCATTCTCGAACAGGGCGGTCTGTCGCACATCGATACCTGGGATCCAAAGCCCGACGTGGTCGCCGAGCATCGCAGCCCGCATCGCCCAATTTCCACTTCGGTGCCCGGGATGCAGCTCAGCGCTCTGTTGCCGCGGACGGCGCGGCTTGCCCACAAGATTGCAGTCGTCCGGTCGATGCATCATTCCAAGCCGGGAGCCAATGGCCATCCGGACGGCACGCAATACGTCCTTTCCGGATCGCATCCGCGCGGCCCGCTGGAGATGCCGGACATCGGCTCAATCACGACGCACCTACTTGGCACTACCTGTCCGTTTCTGCCGCCATATATCATGGTGCCTGGCAACCATGAGCAAGCTGCCGAGACGCGCAACGGGTTCCTGCCGGCTTCGACGCGTGTTTTCAAGACCGGCGGTCAAGACCTGGCCAACCCCGGCTGGCGGGTGAACAACCTGCTGCCCTACAGCGACAACACGGGGCCGCGCTTTCATCAGCGCCGCTGGTTGCTGGCCAATGTCGATGCCGGCTATGCAAGGCCCGTCGGAGGCATGGAGCGATTCTACGAGCAGGCCGGCGACATTCTCGGCAGCCCGCGCGTCGCGTCGGTGTTCAACCTGGGCAACGAGCCGCAACCGGTCCGCGACCTCTACGGCCGTGGTCACCGCGGCGCTTGCTATCTCATGGGCCGCAAGCTGATCGAAGCCGGCGTGCGCTTCGTGACCGTGGACGTCCGCTGGCCATTCACGCCGGACCTTCCCGGCGGCTTCGATCTCAACTGGGACCATCACGACTACATTTACACCAGCGGTTCCTGCGGCACCGAGCGCATCGCCGCCGGCGGCGAGGGCCGTTACGGCATCGGCCACTGGGTCATGATGGGCAGCACTGACCATGCCTTCGCCGGCCTCATCGAGGACCTCGATCAGCGTGGCCTGTTGAACGAGACGCTGGTCTGCTTTGTGACCGAGTTTGGCCGCACGCCGCGGCTCAACCGCTTCCAGGGGCGCGACCACTGGACGGATGCCTATTCCATCGTCTTCGCCGGCGCCGGCGTGCCCGGCGGACAGGTCATTGGCCGCTCCGACCGCGACGGCGGCTACGTCGCCGACCAACCTCACACGCCGGAAGACTACGCCGCGACCATTTACGAGAAGCTGGGCATCGACCGCCAGCGTCCCATCCATACATCGAGCCATCGTCCCGTCTACTTCGGCCATGGCGGCGAGCCGATCCGACAGGTGTTGTGATCCGGGCTTGCAAAAGTCCATCAAAGGCTCGGCGGTAACCTCGACCGTCTGTTACAGTAGCGGGTCAAGGTGCTATTCTGATTCTCTGACAATTTTTTCGAATTCATGTTCGCAGCTTTGCTCCTGGCAGCGAAACTCTTCCACTTTCACACGAAGGCGAACGGTCCCCGTCGGGCTGCTCAGGTCTGGGATCTCCTGATAATCCTCCCTCATCTCCAGGAGTGTCGCGATACCACCGCATTTCGGGCAACTTTCAAACATGTCGATCTCCCATGCTTTCATGTAGCGAAACTCGCCAAAGTTCCGCCATTCCCCCAGAAGCGCAACGCGTTGATCGTGATGGCGTGTAGGCCGTCTTGATAGCGTAGCATGAGATGCGGCTTGCCCGGAACCTGGCTTGCGAATCGGGGAGGCCTTGCTATACTCCCGCCGCGCTTGGGCACCGTCTTGAAGGCGGCTCCGGCACGGAGATTCAATGCAACCCTCATGAATACAACGCTTTATATATTGGCGTCTACCGTCCTTGTCGGCCAGCTTCCGGATCGTGCTGGCTGGCAGCTGGCGCCGCAGCTTTTTCCGGGGTTGGAATTGCAATACGCGGGAAGCTACACCGAGGAGGCAATCAGCCCGGGCGTGCAGTTCCAGCGCGCCTACCGCCTGCGCAGCACGGTCTTTGTCATCGATTCGACCAAAGACGGCTGGAACGTCCTGCTCATGACCGAGCTTGGCTTGAAGAACAGCCGTGTGGACGACAAGGAGCTGAAGGAGTCGCCCTCGTCGATTCGGCTGGAGCTGGCACAGGTCGATCGCAAGGGACGAATTGTGCGTAAGGACGGCAAGCAGTGGACGACGGCGGCATCCGGTCCGCCCACGGTGGAAGTCGGGGCCTTCGTGCTACTTCCCGGCTATCGAATCGGCTTGAATCAGCTCTGGGAAACAGGAGAGCCAGGGCAGCCGCCGTGTACCTGGCAAGCGCTGGGCGCCGAGATGTGCAGTGGCACCATGTGCGTCAAGATGCTTGGTCAGCAGCAAACGGAAGACTGGGACAGACCGCGAGGCGATCACGCGGCCTGGCGGCGACGCGATTCCCTATGGGTGGCGCCAAGTCTCGGCATCGCCTACCGCGTGGAACGGACCATCGAACGCCGCGAGCCGGCCCGCCGCGATCCATCGTTCCGCTCCACGGTCAAATACGAGATGGATAGCCGTCTACGCTATCCTGGCAAGCTGTACGACGACCGCTGCGACGAGATTCGCAAGGGGATCAAGTTTCAGGAAGAGGCACTGCCGCTGCTCGCGCAGCCTGGCAATTTCCGTCCGCAGATCAACGTGCTGCTGAAACGAATTACCTACTACCTCGAGAACAATCCACCGACGCCGTACCGAAAAGGCGTGTTGTATGTAAAAGATCGCCTGGAGCAGGCCCTGCGTGGCGAGATCTCGGCCGTAGCCTCCACTCAGGAGCAGGAACCGCTCATCCCGGTCGTCCGCCTGGGCGAGCGCGCCCCGGATTTCCTGGTAACCAACCTGCTCGATCGGCAATCGGTGCGGTTGCACCGCAGTTTGGGCCGGCCGTTGCTCATCGCATTCTACAACCCCCGCTCGGAGAACGGCATTCAGGTGTTGCAATTTGCCAAGAGTCTTGTGCAGAAGCATGGAAACAGCATTGGCGTGCTGGCGCTGGCGGTGTCGGACGAGATCGAGTTGGTTCGCCGGCAGCACGCCGACATGAAGCTGCCGTTTCCCGTGCTGGACGGCACAGGGCTGCACGTGACTTTTTCCGTGGAGGCCACGCCGCGGCTCGTCGTACTCGACAGTGAAGGCATCGCGCGCGCAGCATATACTGGCTGGGGCCCGCAAATCCCCGGCGAAATCGAAATTGAGCTGACCAGCAGGTTGCCGCAGCGCTAACGCCCCAGGTTTCGCGCGGCAATACGCAAGTCCCGGTAACCCGGGCATTTTTCCCAGCCCGCAAGAACGGCAATGAGGCCGCGAAATCCCAGGCTGGAATGATCCGGACGACTTGTTCCCGCGGCCAGACTGCCGATACTATTCACTTGGCGAACGTCTTGGCCCAGGGCCATAGCTGCGTTTTCGCCAGTCGGAGGCGATCCCGATGACGGACTATCAGATCGAACCGCACACGAGGCGTTGCGCGGCTACTGGTCGCGACCTGCAGCCGGGGGAGCGCTTTTACACGGCTCTCCTTGAGGAGGGGGAACATTTTGCCCGCAAGGACTACAGCAGCGATGGCTGGCAGGGTCCGCCGCCAGGCAGTTTCAGCTACTGGACCGGCAAGGTCCCACCCGCCGAGGCGGCGCACAAGGCCCGCTTCGACCCGGAGTTGCTCATGGATTGTTTCCTGAGGCTGGACGGGCAGAGTGACCCGGCACGTGTCAACTTTCGCTACGTGGTCGGGTTGCTCCTCATGCGCCGCAAGCGCCTCAGATTCGAACAAGCCGTCACGGACGGCGACATCGAGAAAGTCAGTCTGCGTTGCACCCGCACCGGTGCCAGGCACGAGGTCATCAATCCCCGCCTGGGCGAAGAGGAGATGATGCAGGTGCAAAGTGAAGTGTTCAAGGTGCTCGGCTGGCAGTGAGCGTTCCGTGTTCCGTTTTCAGTGATTCAGTCTTCAGACGGGGCACTCAACTGAGGTTCGTATGACAATTGCTCGTTGGTTTCCGGCGCTGACGCTGCTCATGCTGATCACGGGCTGCACACGCTGGAGCTTTTTGAACAAGGGTCCAGAGACGAAGCCGCCGCCCGTGACCGGGGAACCGCCGCCCGTCGCTGCCTACCTCGAGTACCTCAACGACAACGCGCGGCGTATCGACACGGTGCGCTGTACTGAGATCGACGTCACCTGTTCACAGGGAATCCAGAGTTTCGGCCTGCGCGGCAAGATGGTCGCCCAGAAGCCGCACAACTTCTCGATGACCTCGGACTTCATCGGCAAGAGCGCCGTCGAAGTTGGCTCCAACGACAAGGAGTTCTGGTACTGGCTGAGCAAGGCGGACCCGCCATACCAGGTCTATTGCTCATACAAGGACCTCAACGATGGCCGAGTCAAGCAGCTGCCCTTCCCCTTCCAGCCCGACTGGATCATGGAAACGATGGGCATGGGGACGTATGGTCCGACAGATCGCTTTCGCCTGGAGGCCGACGGCAACACCATCAAGCTGGTGGAACAGACCAGTTCGCAGGGCAAGCCGACTCGCAAGATCATTGTCATGAACCGCCGGGCCGTACAAGCGCCGACGCCGCAGGTGACGGCGTTCTTGCTGGTGGATGATGCCACGGGCAAGGAGATCTGCTCGGCACACATCACGGAGACGCAACTCGACAAGAACACGGGCGCCATCATTCCACGGCGGCTGGAGTTTCGCTGGCCGGAGCAGCGTTTCAAGATGGCCCTGAAACTCGACGGCACCGCGGTCAACGCTCAGGTCCCCGCCACGGCCTTCGTGCGACGCCCGATGCCGGGCGTGCCAGCGTTCGATCTCGCCACGCGCCGGCTCGACCAGGCCTCGGCCGAAGTGCAGCGCGTGCAGCGCGTGCAAGGCGTGCGCTAGCAGCCTTTCCCGTGAACGTAGGCGAGAGACTGGGTGGCGTGGGGCAGGTCGCCGATCTGCCAAAGCCATGATCGCAGGTTGGCAACCTGCCCTAGCGTCCTTGATCCCCAGAAGTTATCTCGTTTGAGTCAAGTTTCATGCAGGCACTTTCTGGGCCTCGATCCAATGGTCGATGTCTGCGTCAAGGCGTTCGAAGCTGTGGCGTAA
>VGYC01000202.1 GCA_016873095.1 Planctomycetota bacterium
CCAACAATGCCGCCGAGCAAGCGCTGCGGCACGCGGTCATCTGGCGGAAGCTCTCGTTCGGCACGCAATCAGCGTCCGGCAGTCAGTTCGTCGAGCGACTGCTGACTGTCATCGAAACCTGCCGCCGCCAATCCTGCAACGTCTTCGACTGGCTTGTCGAGGCAGTCCAAGCCCACCACAATCAACAAAGGGCAATATCTCTATTGCCCGCGCCGTGAACCAATACCGTCCTGCCGATGCCCAGCACTCAGCCCAAGTCCACGGACAAGAAGAAACTGTAACGAAATGTCGCCGCCAGGCCGCAGCGGAATTCGCAAGAATCCCGCCGACGCACCGGCGAACTTCCGGTTTGTCAGGAGACCCGTCCTGCAACCATGCGAAATTGAATTGTTCGTTTTCTGACCCGCGACCCGACCCAACGGTCCGAAGGAACTGCCGCTGTCGGCCTGGCGCAAGGCCGACAGCGGCTTATTCTTTGCGCCAATCATTGCGGACGAGCGACTTGACCTGGCCGATTTCGACGCTACCATTAATAAATGACTGACCAGTCCGTTTATTAATGGAGGCACGGCATGCGCGGAGTCGCAGCACGCTTGGACAAACCGAAGCTGGGTCGGCCGGTCGATCCGGAACTGGGTACGCGACGCCGCGAAGAGATCCTCGACGCCGCGGCCCGCCTGTTCGCCAGGCACGGCTACTCCGAAACCGATACCCAGCTCCTCGCCGACCAGCTGCAAGTCGGCAAGGGCACGATCTATCGTTATTTTCGCAGCAAGCGCGAGCTGTTTCTGGCCGCCGTCGATCGCGTCATGCGCAAGCTCCGCGAGCAGATCGACGCCGGCATGGTCGGCAGCGACGATGCCCTCGAGCGCATCGAGCGGGCGGTGCACGCCTATCTGCGTTTCTTCGCGGACAACCCCGATTTTGTCGAGTTGCTCATCCAGGAGCGGGCCCAGTTTCGCGACCGCAAGAAGCCGACCTATTTCGAGCATCGCGACCGCAACGTCGAGCGCTGGCGCGACATGTATCGCGAGCTGATCGCTCAGGGCCGGGTCCGCGACATGCCGGTCGAGAGGATCACCAACGTCTTCAGCCAGGCGCTGTACGGCACGATCTTCATCAACTACTTCACCGGCGAACACAAGCCGCACGAGCAACAGGCGCGCGACATTCTCGACGTGGTGTTTCACGGCATCCTGACGGAGAAGGAAGCGCGGCGAAGCCGCCCTGGGAGAACCAACCATGCCTGACAGCCATCGTAATCCCGGGTCTCGGCGTCGAAACGGCACGTTCAGCCCGGCCGCGGCGGCACTGTTCGCGACGGCGCTGCTTGCGGCGCTGGCGCTGTCCGGCTGCACCGGCAACGGGCCGGCGCCCATGCCGCCCAGGACGCCGGTCGTCCTCGTCAGCAAGCCGATTGCCAAGGAGATCACCGACTACGAGGACTTCACGGGCCGTACCGAGGCCTTTGCCAGCGTGGAAGTGCGCGCCCGGGCCACCGGCTATCTCGACAAGATCCTCTTCAAGGACGGCGCCCTGGTGAACAAGGGCGACGTGCTGTTCGAGATCGATCCGCGCATCTATCAGGCGGAAGTGAAGAAGGCCGAGTCGGCCGTGACACAAGCCGAGGCGACCCGCAAGCGCATGCAGCAGGACTTTGCCCGCGCCGAGGCGCTGCTTGCCAAGCGTTCCATCAGCCAGGGAGATTTCGACAAGGCCGCCAGCGAATGGTACGAGGCGGAGGCCGCCGTCGGCGTCGCACACGCCATGCGCGACCTCGCCAAGCTCAATCTCAGCTTCACCAAGGTCACGGCCCCGATCAGCGGGCTTGTCAGCCGCCGTTACGTCGATCCCGGCAATCTCGTCAAGGCCGACGATACCCTGCTCACCAGCATCGTCACCCTCGATCCCATGTATGCCTCGTTCGATGTCGATGAGCGCACCGTTCTGCGGCTCAAGCGGCTGATCTACGAGGGCAAGATCCGCGCCATCGACAAGGAAGTCCCGTTCCTCATGGGCCTGGCCGACGAGGACGGCTTCTCGCACCAGGGCACAATCAACTTCGTGGACAACAAGATCGATCCGGGCACCGGGACGCTGCGCGTACGCGGCACGTTTGCCAACCCGCGCCTGATGTACTCACCCGGCCTGTTCATGCGCATTCGCCTGCTGGTCGGCGAGCCGCGCATGGCCCTGCTCGTGCCGGAGCGTGCCCTGGGGACCGACCAGGACAAGAAATACCTCTACGTCGTGGATCCCAAGGGCGAGGCGATCTATCGACCGGTCAAGGTCGGCCCGTTGCATGACGGCCTGCGTGCCATCGAGAAGGGCTTGCTCCGCGACGATGTCGTCATCGTCAGCGGCATGCAGAAGGTTCGACCCAATTCCAAGGTCGAGACGCGATTCGTGGACCCGCTGGAATTGATCAATGGCAACGGCGCAGAGGTTTCGAAGAAGCGCTAGCGAAGCTCCTGCACTCGTTCCCTGGCTGCCTCGCGGGTGTGGGCCGTCGAGAGTCCGGAGGGCCGATACCCCCGGCAATGAAAGCGCCGGCCTGATGCGCTCCGCAAGATGCTGAACTATAACGCGTTAAGTCGAAGGCTCTTGTGCAGATTCGTTGCCGGGGTGCTGAGAGGGGGGTAGCAACGCAACGAATTCTTTCTCGATAGCGCCATTGCCCGAAACCGCCAGCGGTGGACATCGCTCACTGGCGGTAGTTGTTTGCGTTCCCAGGCCGTCTGGGAACGAGAAGGCAAACATGTTCTCGCGTTTCTTCATTGATCGGCCGATCTTCGCGGCGGTGCTGTCCATCGCGATCACGCTGGGGGGCGCGCTGTCGCTGTTCACGTTGCCGATCGCGCAGTTTCCGCGCGTGACGCCGCCCACGGTACAGGTGTCGTGCAACTACCCCGGCGCCAGCGCTCGCGACGTGGCCGGCGCCGTCGCCGCTCCCATCGAGCAGTTCGTCAACGGCGTCGAGGGCATGATGTTCATGTCGTCGTCGTGCACCAATGACGGCTCCTACAGTCTGACGGTCACATTCCATCAGGGCATCAACATCGACATGGCCCAGGTGCTGGTGCAAAACCGCGTCAACCTGGCCATCCCGATGTTGCCGGACGTCATCAAGGCGACGGGCGTGGCGACGCGCAAGCGGCCGCCGGACATCCTCATGGGTCTGGCGATGACCTCGCCCGGCGGGCGCTACAGCCAGCTTTACCTCAGCAACTTCGCCCTCAGGCAAGTTCGCGACGAGTTGTTGCGGATGCCCGGCGTGGCCGACGTGATGCTGTTCGGGCAGCGTGACTTCAGCATGCGCGTGTGGCTGGACCCGGCCCGTCTAGCGGCCCGCAGCCTCTCTGCCGGCGACGTGGTCCGGGCCATCCGCGAGCAAAACTCGCAACTGGCCAGCGGCTCGGTCGGCCAGCCGCCTGTGGACACCGGCCAGGAGATGCAGATCACGCTTGACGTGCTCGGCCGCCTCAAAGACGTCGAGCAGTTCGAAAACATCGTCATCAAGGTCGCGCAGGACGGCCGCATGGTCCGTCTCAAGGACGTGGCCCGCGTCGAACTCGGCTCCAAGAGCCATGACGTGAATGTCCGCTTTGACGGCCGGGACACGATCTTCCTCGCCATCTTTCAGCTGCCCGATGCCAATGCGCTGTCCCTGCGCGATCGCATCATGGAAAAGATGGCGGAACTGGCCGAATCGTTCCCGGACGACATTCATTATGAGATCGCCTTCGACACAACCCCCTACACGCGCGAGTCGATCAACGAAGTCTTCAAGACGTTGCGCGATGCCATCATTCTCGTTGCCGTGGTCGTGCTGCTGTTCCTGCAAAACTGGCGGTCGGCGCTCATTCCGCTCATCGCCGTGCCGGTGGCGATCATCGGCACGTTCAGCGTCATGGCTGCACTTGGCTTCAGCCTCAACAACCTGACGCTCTTCGGTCTGGTGCTGTCCATCGGCATTGTCGTGGATGATGCCATCGTGGTCGTGGAAGCCGTCGAGCATCACATCGAACTGGGCATGGCGCCGCGGCAGGCGACCATCAGGGCGATGGAACAGGTCTCCGGGCCAGTGGTCGCCGTCGGGCTGGTTCTGAGCGCCGTGTTCGTGCCCTGCGCGTTCATCAGCGGCATCACGGGGCTGTTCTTCCGGCAATTCGCGCTGACCATCGCCGTCTCCACGATCATCTCGGCGTTCAACTCGCTGACGTTGAGCCCGGCGTTGACGGCATTGCTGCTGCGCTCTCACGACAAGGGAGCCGCGCCTCCCTTGCCGCGGATGGGCATCGCCGCGCTGGCGGCGGCGGCGTGCTACTGGTTCTGGTCGCCGTGGGCGGAGGGGATGCTGCAGGAGGCAGCGCAGGCGCGCCTGGCGAGCGCAGTTGCGGAGTGGGGCGCCGTGGCGCTGACCGTCAGCGTCGGCGGACTCGCCGGCTGGCTGCTGAGCAAGCCGCTCAATCGCGCGCTCAAGTGGGTGTTCGAGTGCTGCAACGCCGGCTTCACGATGTTCACCGGGTTTTATGCCTACTGCGTCGGTCACTTGCTGCGGCTGAGCGCCATCGCGGTGCTGGTTTACGGCGGACTGCTGGGCCTCACATACCTGGGCTTTTTGAGCACGCCCAAGGGCTTCATTCCGAGCGGCGACATGGGCTACCTGCTCGTCAACATCCAGCTTCCCGATTCGGCTTCGCTGGAGCGGACCTATGAAGTCCTGACCAGGATCGACAAGATCACGCGGTCCACGCCCGGCGTGCGGCACGCCACGGTCATCGCCGGACAGTCGTTCGTGCTCAACGCCTTCGGCTCCAACTTCGGCTCGATGTTCGTCAACCTGAAGGACTACAAGGACCGGCAGACGCCCGAGACATCGAGCGAGGCGATTGCCAACCGGCTGCGCGGCGAGTTCGCGGCCAAGATTTTCGACGCCAACGTGGCGGTGTTCGGCCCGCCGCCGGTGCGCGGGGTCGGCCGGGCCGGCGGCTTCGCCTTCGTCGTCGAGGACCGCGACGATCTGGGCCTCGACGCTCTGCAGGATGCCACCGAGAGCCTGGTCGCCCGCGGCAACGAGCAACCGGGGCTGGTCGGCATGTTCTCCGTCTTTCGCGCCAATGTCCCACAACTCGAGATCAAGGCCAACCCGCGTGCGCTGTTTCGCAAGGGCGTCAGCCTCGAGGACTTCGCCGACACGTTGCGCGTCTATCAGGGCTCGCTCTACGTCAACGACCTCAACCTGTTCGACCGCACCTGGCAGGTCATCGTGCAGGCTGAAGGTGCGCAGCGCAATCGCATCAAGGATCTGTCGCAGCTCAAGATTCGCAACGACAAAGGGCAGATGGTGCCGCTCGGCTCGCTGGCCAGCATCAGGCAGACGAACGGCCCGCTGGTGCTGACGCGCTACAACATGTACACGGCTGCGACAATCAACGGCTCGACCGGGCCAGGCATGAGTTCCGCCGCTGCCATCGATCTGGTGCAACGCCTCGCCAAGGAGGAATTGCCGCACATGGCCTACGAGTGGACGGACATGTCGTACCTGGAACTGCTGGCCGGCAACACGGCCATGATCATCTTCGCCTTTGCCGTGGTGATGGTGTTCCTGGTGCTGGCCGCCCAGTACGAGAGCTGGTCGCTGCCGATGGCGGTGATCCTGGTGGTGCCGCTGTGCTTGCTGAGCGCCATCGTCGGCGTGCGCCTGGCCGGCATGGACATCAACATCTTCACGCAGATCGGCTTCGTGGTGCTCGTGGGGCTGTCGAGCAAGAACGCGATTCTGATCGTCGAGTTCGCCAAGAAGCGCCGCGAGGCGGGGGACACGCGCCGCGACGCCACGCTGCAGGCCTGCCGGCTGCGGCTGCGGCCCATCGTCATGACGTCGCTGGCCTTCATCCTCGGCGTGCTGCCGCTGATGCTGGCGCACGGCGCCGGCGCCGAGATGCGCCGCACGCTGGGCACGGCGGTCTTCAGCGGCATGGTCGGCGTCACGCTCTTCGGCATCGTCCTGACACCGGTATTCTTCTACCTGATGAATCGCTTCAGCGAGGCGCGCATCTGGGGGCATCCGGCACTGGCCTGGATTCCGGCGGCGTCGGCCATCTTCGCCTTTGGCCGTATCGCGAAAAAAGTCGGCAAGGTCGGCAAGAATGTCGGCAGGATCACGACGCAGATGGTGCGCTTCCGAAGGCGCTAGCGCCACGAGTGGCACGAGTGCCACGCCGGCGCTGGCCGGCACACCTGGGCAGCGGCGACGAAATGTAACGCCGTCGCCAAATCCGATTGCGGATCGCCTTCTGGGGGTATACACTTCTCTTGCCCCCATGTGCCCGTCTGAAGCGTTCGATGCGGCTGGTGCGAGTGTGGCCGGCCGGAGAAGGACTCGCGATGATTGCCGATGCGACCAGGTCGGTCGCCGACATGGCCGTGGCGCGATTTGGACTAGACCGCGCTCGCGTCCAGCCGGCATGCCAGGCCGTGCTCGAGGCACAGGCCCAGGGAAAAACCCTTGACATCGTTGACCTCCTCGTCGAACGCCAGTTGCTGACCAGCGAGCAAGCTCGGGAGGTCCGGTCTTCTCTCGACAAGACGCAGGTCGATCTGGCCTCACCCAAGAATCGGCAGGTAAATGGGCATGCTGCCGGCCTGGCTGCCGGCACTGAGCAGGCCGCCAACGGCGCCGCCAGGAATGGCGCCGGCACGCCGGCAGCCTCCCCACCGCCGGCAACCCAAGAGCTGCGCACGCTCGGTGAGTATCGCATCCTGCGCCGCCTGGGCGAGGGCGGCATGGGCGCGGTTTATCTCGCTTACCAGCAATCCGAGGATCGCCAGGTGGCCATCAAGGTCCTGCCGGAGCATCTGGCCGGCAACCAGATCGCGCTCGATCGCTTCTACCGCGAGGCCCGCAGCGGCAAGCAGCTCAACCATCCCAACATTGTCCACAACATCGCCGAGGGCCAGGACCGGCAGACCGGCCGACATTACCTCGTGCTGGAATTCGTGGACGGAGTCAGCGCCCAGGCGTTGCTTGATCGCTTTGGCAAGCTCAAGGTGCCGGACGTGGTGCACATCGTTCTCGACATCGCGCGGGCGCTGGAGCATGCCCACTCGCGCAACATCGTTCATCGCGACATCAAGCCGGCCAATATCCTCATCACCAACACCGGCGTCGCCAAGCTCTCCGACCTGGGCCTCGCCAAGCGCACCGACGAGACTAGCCATCTGACGCACGCACGTCAGGGCTTCGGCACGCCCTATTACATGCCGTACGAGCAGGCGATGAACGCTCGCTCGGCCAACGGCCGCAGCGATATCTTTGCCCTGGGCGCCACGCTCTATCACCTCGTCACCGGCGAGGTCCCGTTCAGCGGCGGCAATGCCCTGGAGATTGTCGACAAGAAGCAACTTGGCTTTTACGAACTCGCCAGCTCGCGAAACCCGGACGTGCCGGCCGTGCTCGATCAGATCCTGGAAAAGATGCTGGCCCGCGAGCCGCGCGACCGCTATCAGACTGCCAGCGAGCTGATCGTGGACCTGGAGCGCACCGGCCTGGCACCAAGTGTGCCGAGTTTCGTCGATGCCGACAAGGCACTGCAGGATCCGGTGGTGCAGCAGCGCCTCAGCATCGCTGCCCAGGAGACCTGTCCCGACCTGAGTGTGCCGCGGGATGCGGCCGACGACAAGCCCGCCCGGCCGGCCGACTACTGGTATGTGCGTTTTCGCGACCGTCATGGCCAGATATGCAAGGGCAAGGCGACGACGGACCAGATCGCCAGGCGTCTGGAAGAGGGCCGACTGTCGCCGCATGCCGAGCTGTCGCGGCAAGCGACAGGCAAGTATGTTGCGTTGCACCGCGTGCCCGAGTTCAAGAAGGCCGCCGCGCAGGCGCTCGCCAGCTGGCCCGCCGCCAAGAACGGCGACGTCGCCAAGCAGGGCACCTGGTTCTGGCTGGCGCTGGGCGTCGGAATCGCCCTCATCGCCGGCGGCGCCTGGTTGCTGCTGCAAGTCTACTTGTCTACCGGCTGAGCAGCCGTTGAGACGAAGCGCCGAAGCAGTCCCTGCATCGTGTCGAGCATCGCACCTGCTGTGGTTGCCTCGATTGCCGTTTCCGACGAGATGCGCAGGCCACTCCAGGAGAGCAGGACCGGCCAGCCGGCATTGCCGGCGGCGCGGTTGAACTGTTCGCGGACGCGCTGTCCCCAGGCCAGACCGTAGCGATCGCGAAAATTCAGCCAGAGTCGATCGATGGCGGTCTCGCCGGCCCGGCTCGGCCAGGTCAGGTACGCCAACCACGGGGCGGCGGCCATGCACGCGCCCGATATCCAGTGACCCGTCTCGTCGAGTGATGAAATAAACGTCAGCCAGTCGGTGGCGGCCCCACAGCCGGCGAGCAATGCAGCCGGACCCATTCTCGTCGGCAGATAATTGGCGACGCTGACGGCCAGCACGGCGGCCACGAACACCAGATGCACCGTCCCCAGTTGCTCGCGACCGATGACCGCAGCCTCGACCAGAGGCCAGAGCATGATCGCCAGCATGCCGAGGATCACGAGATCCCACGCCGCGACGGTCGGCCAGCGCGCTCCGAGCACGGCGATTCCCGGGCAGCTGGCCAGGCTCAGCGCCGCGTAGCGTGCGGCGCCGCCCTGGTCGCCAGGCGCCGCGGCAACCCACGCCGCCAGCCAGCCGATCCAGGCAAGGACGGCCCATGTGACGGCATGGGCCAGGCTCGTGCGGCGATTAACCAGCCCGGCGTACGCCAGTGGGCCGACACCCGTCAGAATGAGCAAAAATAGGACTTCCCGCATGAATGTGGCGCGGAGGATGAGGGTTGCAGCGGCGCGAATTCCCCACCCGCCAAGTTTTCCCAGCTTGCCGGGGGAAGGTGATTATAGGAAAGGCCGATAAAATAGTGTGATGAACCGTTGCATCGTGGTATTCATGTTGCTCGCGCTTATCCTGGCGCTCCCCGCACAGGGCGGCATCTTTGGCAAGAAGCCTCGCCGGCAGGAGACATCGGTTCGCGATTTACTGCACACGGCCAAGTCCGACCCGGATGAGGGCAAGCGGACGGCCGCCATCGGCGAGCTGCGCGACCTCGATGCCCAGGCCAATCCGGACATCATTCCAACGCTTGTCGATCTCCTGCAAAACGACACGAGGCCTGGCGTGCGCCGCGAGGCGGCCGCGGCGCTGGGACGCGTCCGCCCCGGTACCGTCGCAGCCGGCCAGGCCCTGCAGCAGGCCGCCTCCAACGATCCGTCGTTGCGCGTCCGCATGCAAGCCTGGTCCTCGTACAAGCTCTTTCAGCTTGGCGGCACCGCCCGGCCGGCACCAAAAGAGAATGCACCCAGCAGCAAACGGCCCACGACCGACGAACCGCCGCTCATCGATCCCGACCTGATCATCGGCGGGCCGCCCGCCACCAAGGCGCCGCCAGGCTCGTCGTCACCCCTGCCGTTGCCGCGGCCCAGCGCTCCGCGCAAGTTCACGCCTCCACCGCCCGATGACGGCCCAGTCCTGACGCCGCCAAGGTGAGCGGCCTTTTCGAGCGGTTGTGGTATCCGACAACGATGGCGCGGGCTTTTCATGTGGCCGAGGCGCCGAGGTCGAGTCGTCACTTCGCCTGGTAGGGATCAAAGGATGGATTCACGCTCCTGGCAAAGCGAATCGCTGGATGATCCTTGGGTAATTCCTTCAGCAGGTACGGGATACCTGCCTCCTGTTCGCGCTTCAGTCGTCTGGCCAGCCCTTTGAGGTAGTTGATGAATTCCTGTTCGTGTTTGGTCAGTCGCTTGCCCTTGAGGATGAGGATGTAGGCATCCTCAGCAAAGGGCACTTCGTAGCCGGTCGGGGTATTGGCGGCGAAGTGGAACAGGCTTCCTGGCTTCATCACCTGTCGCCGACCGCCGCTGCACAGGACCCACCTGCCTCGCACGGTGCACCTGTTCCACTCTGGCATTGTTCTCGTCGAAGTTCACGCCATCGGCTTCGGCCAGTTCGCGCGGGCCGAAATGCCAGTCGCGCAAGTGAACGACCGTGAGGCGGGGATTGACCGGCCCGCGATAGGATACCCGGGCAACCTCGGGAAGAGCGCGCAGCTCGCGAACCAACTCGGGAGCTTCTCCGCGCAGCGCCAATGCAGCCGCGACTCCCCCAGCGGCCAAAAGAGCGAGAACGACAAGAACCGTTTTGCGAGTCATCGGTTCACGAGCTTTTCCAGCCGTTGTAGGCAATCGTGCAATTCGATCCCGCTACCGAGTACGCCGTCCCATAGATCCCCTAGCTTGGCGATCCGGCCCGGCATCGTCTTGATAGTGAATTTGCCGGGATCCAACGACTTGCGAACTTCCGACCATGCCAATGGCGCGGACACCGTGGCGCCGGGATGGGGACGAGCGGAATAGGCGGCGGCGACGGCCTGTGCGCGGGCGTTCCTTGTCGTGTCGAGGTAAACGCGCCCTGCTCGCTTTTCCAGTCGCGGGTCGAGACTGGTCAACGTCGGCAATTCATGGAAAACCAATCGGCCAACAATCTCACCGAAAAGCTTCGCTTGTTCGTGGATGTACGTGGTACCCAGCGGAACATAGACGTGCAGTCCCTTCTGTCCTGACGTCTTGCAAAAGCTCGGCGCGCCGGCTCGGTCAAACACCTTGCGAACGGCCAGGGCGACTTCGACAATCCGCGGAAATGCAACGTCGCTCGGATCCAGGTCGATGACGAGATAATCGGGCCGGTCTAGCGATGGTACCCGCGAGTTCCAGGGGATCAGTTCGATGCAGCCGAAATTCACCAGCCAAAGCAGCGTCGGCCAGTTCTGGCAGAGGTGAAAGGCCTTTGGCTTGTGACCGCTGACAATGATGTCCACGACGGGAACCCATTCGGGACGCTGCCGGCTGACACGCTGAAAAAACTCCTTGCCGGCGTAGCCGTCAACGTGGCGATGGAGAACCTGCGGCCGGTCCTCAAGATAGGGCAAGATGACGGTCGCGATTTCGCGATAGTAGGCGACGAGGTCGCCCTTCGCGTAGCCGAGCTCCGGCCAAAATACCTTGGTAAGGTTGGTCAGGTGGAGCTTGTCATCGGGCGCGAAGGTTATCTGCATTGCCGGCCAGGTTCATCCCTGAAGCTCCATGAGTGATTTGGCGCGTTGTAGGTCAGGAAAGCCTAGGTTGCTGTGGCCTGTCGAGCAAGTGCGGCTAAGTACAGATAGGGTGCCCAGCCGACCACCGGCGGCTTCGATCGACGCACTCGCGTCAGTTGATTGCCGAGGTCCGACACGCTGAAGTCATCTGCCTCTTGCCGTGCGCATCAGTCTGAATCGCCCGCGGTGTTTCGGACCGAATGCGGCTATACTACGCCTGAAACGTCATTCGTGATGGTTGTCTTCTCCATCCCGTAGCTCAAGGTACTTTTCACGAAATGGCTCGATGGGCAAATGATGCCGGGCGATGCCACAAGCAACGTTAAATGGTTCGCCGTGGAAGAAAAGCTCGATTTCCTTGATCGTAGCCTCATCGATCTTGTGGCGGAGTTTGTACATTCTCGACATGACAGCCGGCGTGGCATCATGAAATTCCCGTAGACAAGCTCTGACGACATGCCAGAAGTGTTTCTGGTATTCGGCCGAGGTGACGAGTGAGGTCTTCATGCGTTCAGTGCTCACGGCACTTGCCTTTTTCGGTTTACGGGAAGTTGATCGAGCACGCTCACCGCTAAGTTCGTATGGAAAGAAATCTGATCGCTATCCGGTATGACGGTCTGGTCCTTCCAGTTGCCAGGCACCGGCCCGGCCACGATGTCGTAGTACCCTGCTTGGTATAGCCGGTTGTGATCTCCACCGATCGTCTTGCAGTATTGCACAAAGCTCCAAAAGTCTATGGCAGCCGTGCTCGAACGGATGAAGAACATGCATTCCAGTTGGGCGATGGCATTCCGCTCCACACTGAACTGGATAACCGCCGGAGCTCTTCCCCAAATTCGAGCTACGACACGTGCCCAACTTCTTGCTTGGTCAAGTTTCGTTGTGGTGTAAAAACCCCGCCCGAAGTCCGTGTAGGGCTGGGATCGCCCCAGGTCGATCGCGTTCAGGATGTCCGCTACCCAAAGGTCCACCGTGCCGTGGTAGAGCAGAATGTTCTGGTCGGTCCAGGGTGGTACGCCTGCGAGCGGCACGGCTGGGACTCCCGGCACGCACCGGGAATGCCCGGCTGCCTTTTTTCGAATTCTACCATCATTCTCAGCTCCCAGCAAGAATCAAGGCGTGGTCCCGGGAGTACACTCCCCCATCCAAACCTCCTTCACCATCCCCAGCGAACCCGTCGAGAAGCCCCAGATGACCCAGCGTGACCGCCAGAAGAAATGGGACTGCGTCGAGCGGTACCGGGCCTGCGGCGACGCCTCCCGCCTGACCTCCAGGGGCAAGCCCACTCCGGCAAAACCAGGACGAGACGGTACCTTCCTGGGCAATCGCTGACATGTTCATCACCAGGCTCATTGCCAGACATGCGTAATCCCGGCCTGGCTTTCCGCGTTTCCAGCTCTTCCAGCGGCGGCGCAGCCGAGTGTTGCAAGTACAGTTTTCGATGCAGCCGCCAGTGACCTGCCTCATGTGCAAGCAACAAACACTCAAACGAGCTTCTTCTGAATGATTTCAGCCACCTCCCGAATCTTCTTCGAATCCAGCCCTCCCCGTTCATCATCTTCTGTGACGAACAGATTCTGGCCGATCACGAACCCATTTCGCTCGTACCATGCCTTCTTCCATTCCCAACCCTGCCGGTAATCGTCACGTGACAACATGCCAAGGTGCTCCCAGATGATGGCATCGCCGGCCGGATCGCTGAAGAAGAAATCCGGCCGAAGTACGTGCAGGTCAACCGTACCCGAAAGCTGCCATTCGTATTCGTACTTCTCCAGCCCGCCCTTCATGTTGAAGAGCATGTTTGCGATGACGAGTTCCGATTTGCTGCGGACCATGTGTCCCCTATCCGTGCGATGAATGAGATTCTCGGCGTACGGCACGTGATCGGTTCGCTCCCGCACGACTGATTGAAAAAGATTCGTGTTCCGACGCGCGGTTTCGGCCTTCTCGGGCTTTGTGAGCTCATAGAGCCGGCTTGGATCGCTCCCCTGAATGAGCAGCACGAGTTGATCTCGGGATCGCGTGGTAGTTGCCCATTCTGCGACAGCGAGCGTCTGCAGAGACTTCGAAACTGGCGCAGCTGCGCGGTGATCGGTTTGATAGTCTGGCAGCATGGAGGACAT
>VGYC01000203.1 GCA_016873095.1 Planctomycetota bacterium
CAACACAACCTTACGCCGATCTTTCGATCAATTGGATGAAGCCATCGAACAATGGCTCCATGAGGAGAAACTCGTTGCTTAAAACTTGACTCATTCACTATGAGTCTTGCGAGTCAAGAACCCTAGCACCAGTCGAGAAGTCACTTTCTTCTTCGCCAGGATCCCGGCTTCCGTCGTCCATGCGCCACTGGCGATGATCTGCAGATCGTTGGTGCGGATGCGATAGACGACAATGAAAGGAAAGCGGCGAAGCAGCCTGTAACGTGTGCCGTGGAAATACGTCGGCCAACGCTCAGGCGTCAACGTGATTTGTTTTACAGCCGTTTCGAGTGCGAGCCGGAAACGTTAGGCCGCGCGCGGACTACGACGCTGATACCAGCGGAAGGCTCTGCGCGCCTCCTTCACGGCCGCCGGATGAAACTCAGGACTGAGCTGAGCCATCCTTATCCCCAAAGATCATTCGGCGGGCCTTGTTCCAGGGAATGGGCTTGATCTTGCCGCTATCCAACTCGGCGACGCGCCTGGCCACCTCGGCCTGCCAGGCGCGCTCAGCGTCCGGGTCCGCCGCCCCCAGGCTTTCAAAAAGCTCACCTGCCAGGGCTTCACGTTCCTTGGCCGATAATCGCAGTGCCTCGTTGAGGAGTTTCTTACTTTTTTTGCTCATGTTGGTGGAGTCTACCAGGAGAATCGGCGAGATTCAATGTTCTATGGGCCGCGCCAGCTTGAAAAGAATCCGACTCCACCCCAGCTTCTGCTGCCCGTGAGCATTGCCACGGAAGCGAGCAGACAAAACGCAGCGCCGAAGCCCGCCAGGAAAACGCGGCATCGACAGTAATGCTGTGTCACGATCAAGACCGGCAACATAAGCACGAGTTGCATTGCCAGATCAAGAGAACTCGTCGAGAGCATCATGAACGGATCGACGACCTTCAAGACACCCAAGTATATAGCGAAGCAAGCAAGAATGCTGATATGCACGACCAGCAACCGATCCATTGGCGCCTCCGAGGTGGCAATGGCGACAATGCCACCCAGCACCAACAAGATTGCCATTCCACCTGCGAGAGTGTACCAGTTTGGGATATCTCGACCGATACTGTCAGAAGCTCCAAAGCCCCATCCGAGGATAACCGCGACCAACGGCAGCACGATGCTCGTTGCAATTGGCACGGAATCATCGAGCTTGATCTTGTCGGTCGACATGGTTTCTTCTTGCTGAGAGTCGCCCAACTGATGCCCGGCGTTCATGCAAATTAACGCCATCGCTGCCATTAGAGAATCAACGCCTGCTGGTGCCAATCCTCCGGCAGCTTCGGCAGCGCATCGGCTTCATCCGCGCTGATGGGGCGCTTGCCGCGAATCGTGAAGTGAATCCAGTTGCTGCATTTCGGGCAGCGTCCCGCGAAACCGACGTCGCGCCACCAGGACAAGACCAGCGGATCGTGAATGGCAGGCCCGTGCGCCTCCAGGCGAAAATCGATGGCTTGCAACTGCTGGCCGCAATCCGGGTAGGGGCATAACGGGTCCGTGTAGACGATGTGTGGCGCCATCAGCCGTTTCTCCCCGCCGGCGCGGTAAAGGTCATGCATCTTTTGCACGTCCAGCGATTCAGCTACTTGTTCCACGGGTCTCTCCTCGCGCGAGTGCATGTGCGCGAAACCGCAAGCGGTTCAATCAGTTTACCGATTCAAAGATCGTGGCGATGCCTTGCCCGGCGCCGATGCACATGGTGGCGAGGCCGTATTTCGCCTTGCGGTCGTGCATGGCGTGGATGAGGGTGGTGGCGATGCGGGCGCCGGAGCCCCCTAGCGGGTGGCCGATGGCGATGGCGCCGCCGCGGATGTTCACCTTCTCCGGGTCGGCCTTGAGCAGCTTGATAACGGACAGGGTCTGGGCGGCGAAGGCCTCGTTGATCTCGATGAGGTCGATGTCGGCGAGCTTGAGGCCGGCGCGTTCGAGCGCCTTGTGCGTCGCCGGCACCGGGCCGATGCCCATGACGGATGGATCGACGCCGGCGACGGCCATGGCGCGGATCTTCACCTTCGGCTTGAGGCCCAGTTCCTTGGCCCGTTCCTCGGACATGATCAAGAGCGCGGCGGCGCCGACGTTGATGGGACTGGCGTTGCCGGCCGTCACGGTGCCGCCCTCCGGCATGAAGGCCGGCTTGAGCGCACCGAGGGCCTCGATGCTGGTGTCGCGGCGGATGCACTGGTCCTGTGTCAACAGGGTCTTGCGGCCTTCATCGTCGCGGCCCCAGGTGGGGATGACCTCGTCGGCGAAGCTGCCGTCGTCGGTGGCCGCCGCGGCGCGGCGGTGGCTGCGCAGCGCGAACTCGTCCTGCTCGCGGCGGCTGATCTTGTAACGCATGGCCAGATTCTCGGCCGTCAGGCCCATGTTCAGCGTCGCCTGGCTATGCCGGTAGAAGAAGCGCGGGCTGGGATCGAAGCCGGACTCCATCGGGATGTGCTGCATGTGCTCGACGCCGCCGGCGATCTGCACGTCCTCGCAGTTGGCGGCAATGCTCTGCGCGGCCTGGTTGATGGCCTGCAAGCTCGAGCCGCAGTTACGATTGACGGTGACACCGCCGACCTCGAGCGGCAAGCCGGCGATCAGCGCCGCCATCTTCGCCACGTCATAGCCCTGCTCGCGTTCCTGCTTGACGCAGCCCCAGTGGATGTCTTCCACCTCGGCGCCGGGCACGCCGCTGCGCTTGAGCAAAGCATTCATCAGGTCCGCCGACAGGTCGTCGGCGCGCACGTCGCGGAACATGCCCTTCTCGGCATGGGCCCGCCCCACCGGAGTCCGCACCGCTTCAATGACAACTGCACTTCTCATGCTTCATCTCCTTCACCAACATTCTACGCAAACCTGCCGCATACTGAAACGCTCGTGCGAATTCGGCGTGACATCGGCCGATTTCAGGGTCGCGCGCAGCGATTCCAGCGAACCGCACGCCGACGTTAACGACGAACCACCGTCGAGGGCATACGAGAGCACAAGCATAGATCAACCGTGACCTGGATTGACTCGGCGAGAATCTCGCGTACGCTGTGGGTGGTTTGCTGTTTTCGCCCGTCACGAACGGGACCCTGCCATGAAAAAACAGGAAGCTGCCTGGGCAGCCATCGCCTTGCTGTGCATCTGCTGGTTTAAGGCGTTGCCCGCCCCGCCGATGGTGTCTCATGCCGCCTTGAGGCCGGATCCGTTGCCGGCACAGAGGGCACGATCTGCTGGTCAAGCGTTTTTTGTTGATGGTCGCAATGGCAGCGATCAGAATCCCGGTTCCGAGAAGTCTCCGTGGAAAACCATTCGCCACGCTTTCTCCCACCTCAAGGCAGGTGCGACCTTGTATCTGCGCGGCGGGGTCTACTTCGAAAATGTCTACTGTGCACTCGCAGGAAACAAGACCGCGCCTGTCACGGTCCGGGCCTTTCCGGGAGAACAGGCAGTTATTGACGGCGGACTGCGTGAGTTTCAAGAAGCACCTGGCGAGGCCTGGCAGCCGTACCCGACGGGTGGTCCTGAGGAATATCGTTCCACCCGTGCATATCCCAACATGCGTGACTTCGTCGGCGCCTTCGGCGACTCCATGATCGGGCTACAGACCTACTGGCATGCGATGGACTTGCGCGGGGCGAGCGAGCTCTCCGAGCCAGGCCCGAACGGTGATGTGAAACCTCTCTACTGCGGTCCCGGACTGTGGTACGATCGCAAGTCCGGCCACATTCACGTGCGCCTGAGCCATACCAAGCTACAGGACATGGACAACTACCGCAGCGAGACCGATCCGCGCAAGGTCCCCTTGATTCTCGCACCGTACAAGTCCGTGCCGTTACACATCGATGATGCGCGGCACGTGCGCTTTCAGGATCTGATCATCCGCGGCGGCGGCTACGAAACCGTGGTGATGACGAACGGATTCGACGTCGAGTTCGATAACGTGATCATCCGCGGCGGCACCTACTGCATGCGCACGGAAAACACGGTCAAGCTGAAGTTCTATCGCTCGGCCATGTATGGCAACGCGCCCCCCTGGGCCTTTCGAGGCGATAGCAGTCTGCGCGCCAGGCCGGGACGCAAGACGCGCGACCTCGCCCGTCTGACCTGTCACGCGCTGTGGGTCACCAATACAGGCCGCGAGTATTCGGTGCATGCATTTCCCGCCAACGACGATTGGGACATTTCCTACAGCGAGTTCACCGACAGTCACGACGGCCTTTACCTGGGCGGTATTGGCCTCCGCTTCCACCATAATCTGGTGGACAACTTTCAAGATGATGGCATCTATTTGAGCCCCATGTACTCCTACGGCCCAAAGGCCGTCCTGCACATTCATCAGAACATTTTTCGCCGCGCCTTGACGACGTTGGCTTTCGGCGGTCCGGAAGATACCCAGGACAGGGTTTTCATCTATCGAAACTATTTTGACATGCGCGGCAAGGTGAATTACGGCCGACCGTCCGCCCAGAATCCCAAACCCGGTCTGGAGTATAGCCGTGTCATTGGTGACCACGGCGGTCCCACCTGGTCGTCGATGCTGTTCTACCACAACACCTTTGTGATGGTCGCCGGGACCGATTCGTCCATGGGAGTCCTTGGCCATCTGAAGAAGGGTTTTCCGCGAAAAGTCTTCAATAATATCTTTGTGCATCAGCTCGGCTTGCCTGGCCTGCACCCCGCCGTCGCCGAGATGGATGCACAGGCCGACGGCAATCTCTACTGGTCGCCCAAGAGCGATGCCAACCTGGCCACGAAGTATTTCAGCCTCTATCGCACCTCCGCCGCCTTTGCAAATAGCAAGAAAATTTACGCCCCTGGATTCGACCGTCATTCATTGGTCGCCGATCCGCAATTCTTCAGCGGTGGGGACGATATTCGCTTGAAGAATGGGAGCCCGGCGATCGACGCAGGCGTTGCACTGCCTGCGGACTGGCCTGACCCGCTACGCGCCATGGACAAGGGCCGACCCGACATCGGTGCCTGCCCCCTGGGATCCGCACCCATGCGGGTTGGGAGAGACGCTGCCAAGTAAGAGTGAGCTTTTGGGATGGAAGGCCGCGACCGCAAGGGCGATGCGAGCCGAAGAGCCTACGCTTCTCGCCAAAACACTTCTGGTATCTGCTACGCACGCTTGGCCGTCATCAATCATGCCGGCGACTTCGATAGAACCTGCGCAATCCGTCTGATTTGCGCATGGTTTTGTGGGTCCCAGGAGGTCGCTTGCGACAGGCACTTGCCCGGTGGGGTAAAATAGGTACAGAGAAGCGATTCTGCTGCGATTGCCGTTCAGGATACATATCGCGACGAATGGCTTCGGATCCAGGGGAGGAAGGTCACTCGACCCAGGGCTCACAATGATGAGCCGACGGCATGGCCAATCATCTCGATAAAGCGGACAAGGGGCACCTCAAGCAACGGCTTGGGTACGCCGCCTTCGCATTCCGCGGCTACGACATCGCCAACCTCGGCCGCACGCCGGAACTCCTGCAACATCCGGCCTATGGCGCCATTGTCGAGTTGCACTTGCGTCAGGCAGGGGAAGTTTGCGCGGAGGTAATCAGGCGACCCGTCGATCTTGTTTCGCGCATTCGCGAGGGCCGTGAGACACGTGGCCTCATCGACTATGCCGAGGATGTTGCCCTGATCGTCGGCGTGGAAGTGGCTCACATGAAGCTACTCGAGGAGTTTCACGGCATCTCCTTGCACCAGGCCAGGCAGGCCATGGGTTACAGCCTCGGGGAATCGGCAGCGCTCATGGCCGCCGGTGTCTACGAGATGCGCGACTTGCTGCGTGTGCCGCTGGCCCTGGCAAACGATTGCGCTGCCCTCGCCGACGACGTCACCCTGGGCGTCTTCTTCTCCCGAGGACCGGTCCTCGACCTCGACACCGTGCAGCGCATGTGCCTGGAGATCACGCAACAAGGCAAGGGCACGATCGGCGTCTCGACGTATCTTTCTCCCAATAGCCTGCTGCTCCTGGGCCAGAAAGAAGCACTGGGCCGGTTCGAGACGTTGATGCACAAGATCTTTCCGGAGCGGGTCTACCTCAGACGGAATCCGCATCGCTGGCCGCCTTTGCACACGCCCATCACCTGGCAGCGGGCCATTCCCAATCGCGCTGCGGTGCTGTTGCAGACCATTCCGGGCGGCTTCACGGCGCCCTCGCTGCCGATCGTCTCCATGGTGACCGGCGAGGCCAGCTATGACGAAGTCAACAGCCGCGAGATGCTGCATCGCTGGGTGGACCATCCGCAACGCTTGTGGGACGTGGTTTACACGATGCTGGCCAACGGAATCGATACGGTCGTGCACGTCGGGCCGGCCCCCAACCTGCTGCCGGCCACGTTTGATCGCCTGAAGATCAACATCCAGACCCAGCTGAACGGCAAGGGCTGGGGCAAGTTTGGCCGCCGCGCCATCTCGCACATGGCCCGACGCCCCTGGCTGACACGTTTGCTGCCCTCCTTCACCGCGCTGTTCCGTGCTCCTTTCGTGAAGCAGATAAACCTGGAAGACTGGCTGCTCGAGCAGAAAGTGTGAAATTCGCCTGTGGTTCTCTGACCACGGCTCGACATCTCTGTGCCGAGAGTGTCACTTGCTCAGCATCTCATGCTCAGTGCTCACGACGGCGCCGCGCTCGTCGGTCGCGGTCAGGAAGTAGATCAGTGGCCTTTCCCCGGGCAACGACACGGCATAGAAATCGGTGGCGTTGCCGACCATCCGCTCGGCCTGCCGCGATTCCCATTTACGTTTTTGCCACGGGCTGCTGGTATCAGTCGTCCAGTGGACCGAAATCGACTTGATCTCATGGGTCTGCAAGATCGCCACCGTGATAGCGCCATCCTTGCGTTCCACGCGGACATCGGGGGCGTCGAAGCGGAACAGGGCCTTGCCGCCGCGCAGGTGCTGATCGACAAACAGGCCGATCTCCTTGGGCGCCCAGCCTTGCGGATGGCCATGTGGCATGTTCACTGTGATGCACAGGTTCCGCTTCTTCACCAGGCGATAGCTTTTCTGGTAGCTGTCGAGCGGATAGGCAAAGTCATTGGTGCCGTTGACGAACAGCACTGGCATTTTCGACTGACCAAGATATCGGGACGGGTCGAAGTTCTTCTCCCAGGTCTTGTGCCAGTCTTTCGACATTTTGGCGAACGTCGGGATCCAGGCGCTGTTTGAGTGGATGAAGCCGCAGCCGTAGACCGGGACGGCAACCTTGAAGCGCTCGTCCAGGCCGGCAACGATGCAGGTCAAGTATCCGCCCCAGCTGATACCGGTGACGCCGATGCGCTCGGGATCGACGTTGGGCAGCGAGCGTAGCAAGCTATGGCCGCGAATGACGGCCGCCACGGCGTGATAGGACCACATGTCCTTCAGTTCTCCTTGCTTGAAGCGTCCGTTGTCGTCCTGATCCGGGCCGCCGTCGGGGAGTCGCTTACGTCCCTCGCCATGGCCGGCCAGATCCATGGCGATGGCGATGTAGCCGCGCCTGGCCCAGAGTTGCGCCCATTCCGGAAAAGCCGTGCCACCGCCGCCGTGGACCAGCACCATCGCAGGGAGTTTCCCCTCAAATTTCTCCGGCTGGGCATAGTAGGCGAAAACGCGCGTCGGCTTGCCGTGGTATGGCTCGGACTCATAAAGCAGCCGCCGCAGACTGCCATCCTTGTCGAGCCAGTCGATGCGCGGAGGCTTGTTCAGCGCTTCAAGATTCCATGGGCCCGGCTGAGCGTGGGCCGCACCGATCGAAACAAACGCGGCCGACCAGACGGCGGCCACAAGCATTGCGAGCCATCGATAAATCATGACATAAACCTTCGAGATGGATCGACGTCGTTCAACCTGGGCCCAATCGGATGTCAGATTTTTTCATGGGATGCTGGTCCTTCCGGCCATCGCAGAAGACGGCGACCCATTCGGCCAACCGCTTGCCGAGTAGCCGACAGGCCGACTGCGTGTCGTCCTCGCGCGGCTCGCGGGCGGTGATGGAGCCATAATGGGCCGTGGTCAACTTGCCGGCGTAGTCCGTGACCCCGAAGACCAGAAAGCCGAAGTTCACCAGCACGGTGAGCAGGGACTGGCAGGCCAGCTCGGCACCACCCCCCCAGCCGCCCGAGGATGAAAAGGCGCAGGCGATCTTGCCGTCCAGCTTCATCCAGTTCGGGGCCATCGGCTCATCCCAGAATCGCTTCATCTTCCAGGACAGCAGGCCCATGTTGGTCGGACTGCCCAGCGCCAGCCCGTCACACCAGTGCACATCGTCCGCCATCGCTTCATCGATCTTGCGAAGTCGGACCTCTATGCCTGGAATCATCCTCGCTCCCTCGACGACCAGCAGGGCCATCTTCTCTGTGTTGCCGCTGGCCGAATCGTACAGCACCAGCACTTTTCCCATGGTAATGCGCTCCGCCTGGATGTCCATTTCAAAAGTACCTGGGCGGCAAATAGTTGATTTTCGGGAGAATGAGGCTGTGCGGCGACCTCCCGCTGGCGAGAAGATGCCGCCGACAGCCGGGAGCAACGCTGGGGCAATGGCGCCTTCATCGTCGCCCTGACGGAGTGGAAGCAGGACGAGGACAGGCAGCGGTCGCAAGAAGCGGGCTTCGACGCTCATCTCGTCAAGCCGTCGAGCCTGACGACATTTTCCTCGTGATGCGATTCGTCGGAAGTGGGCGGCTCGCCCCGTTTCACGGCGCTGACCGGCGTCGTCCACATGCCCCACCATGTTTGCCAAGACGAATCCGTGAATTCTTCCAGCCCGAACACAATGGTTTTCGGGTCAGACCTCCTGCGAAACGTCATCGCCAGCCGGTCCCAAACGGAAAGCACGGTGGAGTAGTTCGAGTCCGTCTCTGGCTGCCAATCCGAGTGGTGGACCTTGTGCATGTCGGGGGTGACGATCAACCAGCGCAGCCAGTAATCCCAGCGACCCAACGAAATGTCGGCATGGTGAAACATGATGACAGCGAGAACCAGGGCATCATAAACGACAAGGTTCCAGACCTCGATGCCGAGGAGCGGGATGAGGCCCAGCCGCAGCACCGACGATAGGACTTGTTCCCCCAAGTGAAAGCGAGTGGCCGTGGTGACATCCATGTTCCGGTCGCTGTGGTGCATCCGGTGAAAGCGCCACAGGATTGGGATCACATGATTGGCTCGATGCCAGACATACATCCAGCCGTCGAGCAGGACCAAGGCCAGTCCAAAGCGAATGGGGTCGTCCAACGGAAGGACATTCAGCAGGCCGACCTGGTTCTCGGCGCTCCACTCCGCAACGAACACGGTGACGGAGCCGAACGCCACGGCCAGAACAATGGTGTTGAACAAGGCGATGGCAAGATTGCGGGCGGCGTGCTTCAACCGTCCTTCTCGTTGCCCAAAGAAAGGCTGCCACGTTTCCCAACACCAAAACGCAGCCAGCAGAATCACCGGCAACGCTCGTTTGGCGATGCAAACCTGATCCAGCGTTAATGCGTCCAGGGCCATCCTTGGTGTCTCCGACGTGCCTATTGGTCCGGTTACTGCGGGGAAAAAGGAGGGCGGCACATATCAAGAGGTTGTTCGTAGGCCCTCGTGGGAACCGGAGGCATGGGTGGAGCCGAGATGACCGCACTACCAGCAAGCAGCAAGCCCATCAACCCGGCAACGACTGAAGACGGCAAGCAGGCGTGACTGCTGCGAGCGACCCCCACAGAGACAAGAATCAAAACCACCGTCTGCACGGCGAGGCTCTGCTGGGGAGCCGTGCCGATAGCCATCACGCCGCCCGGACATTCCAGCTTGCCGGTCACTTCAAGAAAAACATGGAAGGCAGCGACCCCAAAACCGGCAACTGCGAAGGGCAAGGCCAGGAGGTTCAGCACTTTTCGATGGCCTGGGCCGGTCAAGACACCGATCCCCAGGACGGCAACGACGCCCATGACAAAGGTGCGCTGGTACAAGCAGAGTGGACACGCCTTGAGGCCCATACCGACGCTCAACCACAGGCTGCCGATCATAGCGAGAGCAGCGACCACGAGCGGCGGCAACACCAGTCGCAATGAGTCGGCGCTCGGCGAAACTTGACATGAATCATGTTCAGGTGCGGCAGACTCGGACATGGCAAAGCTCTGCGTCTCCTTTGATGCCGACAACTTCCCCTTCTGCTGAAGGTAGCGACAGTGAAACGAGAGCGTGATGGGGCTTGGGCGATACTCGAATTGACCGCAATAAGCTACGGCGATAGGGGGATCGTCGGGATGGGATGGCTTTCGAGGAAATTCAGAAGCAAACGGGCCGGAAATGGCAGCACTCGCCGTTTGTCCTGAACGATGAACATATCCCGGTCGCAACGCAAGTCGCTTACCTCAACGGCGAGCAACGTGCCTGCACGGAGTTCCTTCTGGACGGAATAAGTGGACAGGATGGCAACGCCGACGCCCCGCAAGACAGCTTCCTTGATGCCCTCGTTGCTGCCAAGTTCGAGGGCGACAGAGAAATCGGCAAGCGACCACCCGACCCGCTCCAACGATTTCTCAAAGCAGCCCCGTAGCCCGGAGCCACTTTCTCGCAGGATGATGGCGTGGTCCGAAAGCTGCTTTACCGACACCTTCTTGCGCTTGCTCAGTGCGTGACCAGGAGGAACGATCAACACCATCTTGTCGCTGGCGAAGTATCGGAACTCCAGATGAGGATTCTCGGCCTTCTTGCCGACAAGCCCAAGGTTTACCTCGCCCCGTTCCACCTGCGCCATCACCGACATGCTATCCGTCACGCTGGCACGCACCTTGATATGCAAATGCTTCTGGCCGAAGCTCGACAGTAATGCCGGTAGCAGATATTCTCCAGGAACGGAACTCGCTCCCAGGAGAAGTTCACCGGAGAGCGGCGTTTCGTGGCCGCTGACTTCCCGACGAGTTTCCCGGTGGAGGTCCAGGATGCGTTGGGCGTACTCGTAGAGCTTCTGCCCCGCTCCGGTAAGAAGAACTCGACCGCCTTTCCGCTTGAAGAGAGACTTGTCAAGTGCTTTTTCGAGAGCCTGAACACGCTGACTGACCGCCGCCTGACTCAAACGAAGTGCCTGCGCCGCCGCCGAAAAGTTGCTCAACTCAGCAGCTTTCGAGAAGGTGACGAGGTATGGCAGTTGCAATTCTTCCGGCTCTTTTTCCCTCACATCCGTCTCTCCACTACGACGTTCCAGTCCGTCGAAGCTCCAACGACGATCACGTTCGACTTTCGGGAGGTATTTTACGGCAGGCGATACCACTCGCCTGCTCCGTCACCTACATGGACAGCCCGAACAACATGACGACTGCCATCCCTGCCATGAGTGCGTCCTCCACAAACGTCACCTTCGTCATTGGCAGGTTGAACACCGTACCGAGGCAGGCGCACTGGATGCGCCGCTTCTGGAGCAACGCCTGTGTAACGCCGACGATGCTCACCAGCATGACGACCAACGTGACGATGTTCGTGGCGACAGGGGCGAAACGGGCGAGGTAGGCGACCCCCAGCCCCAATTCGATGAACGGGTAGACGTACCCATAGCCTCGCACGGGCCGAGCCAAAACGTCGTATGTGTGGTAAGCATCCACGAAGCCCCGCAAGTTCAGCAGCTTGAAGAACGAGAAGACGATGAAGAACCCGCCCATGAAGTTCAACATCGCCCGCATCGACTCGAACTGTCCCGCCGTGATCTCAACCAGGGCGACGACGCCGATCAAGTAGGCGAAGACCAGCACTAGAGGTCGATAGGTTTCCAGAAACGACTTACCTTCGGCGGCGTCGGCGGCATGGTGGTCCTCGTGCGTTGGGGCAGCGTTCTCAATCTTGCCCAGCACTTTGAACCCGGCGTTCGCCACGTCTCGCTCGACGGCCTCCGCTGACACGTTGTCGCCTTCGATGGTCAAGACCTTGTTCGGGTCTGCCGTATCCACGTACCAGCGGCGAATGGCCGAATCTTTGTCGAGGTACGGCTTCACGGCAGCCACGCAACTGCCGCAGTTCAAGTTTGTTTTGTACTTTTGAACGGTCGTCATGATTCTCTCCCTTGGAGCGCCTCCAGGATCGGGCAGCCGGTTGCGGCCCCGTCGCCGTGGCACTTCTTGATGAGCTTCAACAGCACGTCGCGCACACGTTGGAGGTCAGCGATTCGGGCCTCAATGTCGGCCACTTTGGTCTTGGCTTGCTGGCGGACCTCGGCCCGTGTCGCCGATGCGTCCAATCGCAGGGCCAATAGTCCCTTGATCTCCTTGAGCGTGAAGCCGAGTTCCTTCGCACGCCGTATGAACCGCAGTACGGCTACGGCCTCCAGGTCGTATTGGCGGTAGCCGGACGCACGCCGATCCGGTTCTTGGAGTAGTCCTTGACGCTCGTAGAATCTCACCGTTTCCACGCCCACACCCGCTTGCCGGGCGACTTCGCCAATGGTTAGTGGCTTCATCATTTGATCTCCACAGTTCATGATCGACTCGGTACCATACTACAGAGTCAAGGGTAGGCAGTGGTTTTTGTGAGATTTGGCGGCACGGACGGACAGAAAGTCCATTTCTCCGCTGCCGAGATGCGTGAGCAAATCCTGCGACGTGACGATGCTGCCTCGGAAGACCTGGATTGCGAGTACAAGGTGAAAAAACGGGACTTGAAAGAACCAGTATGAAGTCGCACACCGAATACCTGACCATGAACGTCCCAGGCAAGATGGCCTTCGTGAACATCACGCCCCAGGTCGAAGAAGCCCTCAAGAAGAGCGGGGTCCGGGAGGGAATAGCCCTCATCAATTCAATGCACATTACCTCATCTGTTTTTGTGAACGACGACGAATCGGGACTGCACCACGACTTCGGCAAGTGGCTGGAGGCGCTGGCTCCGTTCAATCCCGACCCGAATCACTACCACCACAACCGCACCGGCGAGGACAACGCCGACGCCCATCTCAAGCGCCAGATCATGGGTCGCGAGGTCGTGGTCGCCATCACGAAGGGCAAGTTGGACTTCGGCCCCTGGGAGCAGATTTTTTACGGAGAATTCGACGGCGGCCGGCCGAAGCGCGTGCTCGTCAAGATCATCGGGGAATGAAGTGAGCCAGTTGCGTTGCTGGGCCGGCGGGGGGGGGCAGGCGCGGGGCCGCGGGGTGACGGGATGACGCGACGCGGGCGCGGAGAGGCCGGGCACGCGATG
>VGYC01000204.1 GCA_016873095.1 Planctomycetota bacterium
CCCTGGTCACCATCCCCAACTCTTCGAGTTTGACGACCATGCTGTGCGCGGCCGGCGGCGTCACGCGGAAGAACTTCACCATGTCCGTCTCGGCTGGGCCCTGGCGGTGGAGCTTGCGATAGAGGTGGATGAAGGCCAGGAATTGGCCTTGCCGGTGCGTGAAGGTTGCCATGATTCCCTTCCATTCACTCAAATTGCTGGTCCTCGTTTTCTCCTGGCCGCCGATTCAACAGAATGCCGCGTCCAATGGACCCGGTGCCGAACTGGGCGCGAATGGTGTCGATGGTCTGATCCAGGGCGGCCTGCTGCGGATGCTGGTTCTGCTCGAACAGGTTGCCCTGCACGATTGGCTCTCGCGTCAGCTTCGTCGCGCCCACGCCCAGCAAGCGGACCGGCATCAAGTCGCTGGTCAGCGAGCGCTCGAACAAATCGGCGGCGGCTTTCCAGATGACGTTGGTCACGTTCGTGGGTTCGGCCAGGGTGGTGGATCGCGTGACGGTGCGGAAATCTGACGAGCGGATCTTCAGGTCGATGGTGCGGGCCCAGATCTGTTCGTGGCGCAGGCGACTGGCCAGGTGATCCACGAGTTCAAGAAGCCAGACGCGCAGAATGGCCCGGTCGCCGATGTCCTGGGCGAACGTCGTCTCGGTGCTGACGGATTTGGCTTCACGGTCTGGAACCACCGTGCGGTCATCTTGGCCATTTGCCAGTTGCCAGATGTGCCGGCCCATTTCCCCGAAGCGGTCGCTCAACAACCTTTCCGGCATCGCAGCAATCTGGCCGATGGTGCGAATGCCGATGTCATGCAGGCGTTTCTCGCTCTTTGCGCCCACGCCCCAGATGCGGCTGACGGGCAACGGTGACAAGAACTCGCCTACCTTCTCCGGCAGCAGGACGATGTAACCGTCCGGTTTGCCCACATCGCTGGCCAACTTTGCCAGGTACTTGTTCGGTGCGACGCCCACCGAGGCAATCAAGCCGGTTTCTGCGCGGATACGTTGCTTGATTTGGCGGGCAATATCCGGAACGGATCCAAACAGCCCTTCGCAGCCGCGCACGTCCAGGAAGGCTTCGTCTAGGCTCAGCGGTTCAACAAGCGGCGTGAACGACAAAAAGATCGACCGGATCTGCCTGCTGATAGCCGCGTAGTGGCTCATCCGGACCGGCAGGTAGATACCTTGCGGGCAAAGGCGTCTCGCGGTGGAGATGGGCATGGCGCTATGGACGCCGAACTTGCGAGCTTCGTAGGATGCTGCGCTGACGACACCACGGCCCTTGACGCCGCCCACGATGACGGGTTTGCCGCGCAGTTCCGGGCGATCGCGCTGCTCGACGGACGCGTAGAAGGCGTCCATATCGACATGCAGTATCGTCGGGTCGGTGGTCATTTCGTAATTCTACGTCGAACGACCGCGCGTTGGTGGAGTGGCCCGAATGGAGGCTGAAAAATGTAGCCTAAGTGTAGCCAATAGAATAGAAAACGGTCGAAAGTCATGTACGCTGGTGGAATCCGGAATCGACGCAACTCATTGCAGGATATACGCCGGCAGCCATCGGTGGATGATGGTGGAAAAAGCCCAGTTCGGACTTAAAATCCCCTGCCTGGAAACGGGCGTGCGGGTTCGAGTCCCGCCGCGGCCAATGATTTATGGCAATTCTCGGCAATCCGCGAAGCTTCGGCCTCCGGGCAATCAAACCGGCAGCGGTGGGCACGTCAACGATGCAGGATGCGGATTGCGTGGCTGGCGCTGCGGAAATACCATGACTTCTCCCGGAATGGCCGCAAGTGCACTCCAGCGGGAATAAAATGTCCGGAAGAGTCTTTGACGCCGTCACCGTGACTGTCCAGGATCAATGGGACATTGTCAGGGGCGCGGCCGATTCCGCCGACCCACAACACGACGTGGCTGATTTTCTCGCTGCGATTTCGGATGAACAGCAAGTCTCCTGTTTGAAGCGTCTTCACCAGATCATCGTAGTCGCCGGTCAGGTCAATGCGCTTGGCTCGAATCGCTTTGCCAGGCCCAGGGATGTCCAATCCTTGCGCTTGCTTGCCAATCGCACTGCTGGGCTTGATGCCGAAGCCGACGTTGTAGACGAACGCCGTGAAGTTGGAACAGTCGACACCTTTGCCGTTGTGTCCAGTCGCAGTCTTGGCCCAGGGCCAGCCAGCGGGCGGGTCCCAGTCGGGAAGATGATGATGTTGATAGCCGTAGCCGATGTAGCGGGCGGCGACGGCAATCACCCGTTCGCGCCGCCACTCCAGGGACCGTCCGGCAATGCTCTGGGGCGCCTGGTAATGCCGCGCGGGCGGTCCCCAGTGTCCATACTGCTTGCGCGTGTGCGCGGAATACCAGTCGGCAAAGGGCACGATCGAAGATTGCCGCGGATCGCCACGCCTTCCCTGGAAGCCAGACAATAGCTCCGCCCTGGGATGGGAGAAGGCCAGCGCATACGGAGAGTCGTATTTCTCCTGTGCCGCCGGCTGAACGCCGCTGGAGGACAAGACGGAGGTCCACACCCCAACCAACAACAGTGTCATCGTGCCGGTCGTCTTCATCCAGCAACCCTCTCGCCTGAAAGCAATTCGCGTGTGAAAATGTAGCTCGCGATTTGGCTCCCCGCAATGCCCTGGTCGGCGGGTTTTCGTGACAAGTTTGCGCCCTTTCCTTGTTCGCCTGAACGCGCAGATTGGTCTCTATTGACTTATTCATCACGGCAGCGCACTTATGGCATCTCAATCATTAGGAGAGTATCGGCATGGAAGATCTTGCTTTGCCGAAGGTTATCGAGATTGAGGCGACGGCAACTTGCAATCTCCGCTGTCGCATGTGCCACGTCAGCTTCATGCCTGAGGAGGTTCGTCCGGTCCTGCGAGCCGATCTCATCGATCGATTGGAAGTGTTGCGCGGAAGGCGCTTTATCATTGGTTCCGGATTCGAGCCGATGATGAACCCTGAGTTCGCGTTGATGCTGCGCAAGCTTGCCAGGCTTGAAGCTCAACTGGAACTGGTCACCAATGGCACGCTGATCGATGACAGTATCCTGTCCGCGCTGGCCGATTGCGATGTGCGCTTGCTCACGTTTTCCTTTGACGGCATCCGTCCTGAGACCTTCGAGCATATTCGCCGCCGTGCGCAATACGGGCAGACGATCAAGAACATCCTGGCCGTCCGAGAGCGTTTCAGCCGCCGGGATACCATTTTCTGCATCAACACGACGATGATGCGTCGCAACCTGGAGGAGATTCCTGAAATTGTGGATTTCTGGGAGCGAGCCAACTTCGACGTGGTGCGTTTTCTCACCATGGTCGTGCGCGAGCCTGAGCCGGAGTTGCTGCGCAATAGCTTGTATCCCATTCGCCATGAGTATTACCGAATGCTGGACGCCGAAGCGCTCAAGGTCATCGAGCAAGAACGGCGCATTTCGGTGAGTTCGAAGTACTTCGCCGGGTGCGAGCTTGCCAGGCGCTTTCCGGCAAATTTTTTCAATGGCCAGGTAGTTTCGGCGCATCCGCGTGCCCGAGTAGTCACCATGACTCGGCAGGACGCGGAAACCGGCCCGTACCCCGGCATGTGGTTTCCTTGTCGTTCACCCTGGAGCGGTGCGCGGATTCTGTCCAGCGGCGAGGTGCAGCTTTGTTATCAGTTCTCGGTCGGCAATCTACACGACCAGTCATTTGCAGACATCTGGCAAGGCGCCAAGGCGAACAAGGCTCGCGCTCTGGTGGCGGCACAGCGCGATATCTGCCCCACGTGTGATTACTTCCGCTTTTGTCTCTCCAAGCAAATTGATCACGAGAATCTGGAGAACTACTTCAGCAGCAGCCTGGCTGCCGGGCTCGACCGGATCAACTTCGAAACCGGTGAGTTTGGCAACCTCACGAAACGTGCCCCTCGACTGGTCGAGACAATCGGTCGCTGGAACGTGGTGCATGTCCATGATCGGTATGTCGGGATCCCCCAGGAGATGGGAGAGCTCGACCTCCGAACCGTTGACCTCGACAGCCTTGCAGGCGTCGTCATGGCCAATCGTCTGCCGGACATCCGCCGGCGCATCCAAGAGGCGATCGCCGGCTCGCCTCCCGCCGCCAAGGCGCCCCCCGTACTTGTCGAGTCCATCGGGACGTGGAATGTTGTTGCTTATGATGATCGTTACCTCGGCATTCCTCAGGCCCTTGGGCCTATGGATCTGACTCAGGTGAGCCTGGAGAAACTGAGCGGCGTGATGGTTGGCAAAGAGCTGCCAGAACTTCGTCGCAAGCTCAGGGCCGCCGGTTAGCGCTGTGCGGGCCCAGGCGTGGCGAAGTCACTATCGAGATCGTTCTGACGACAAGCGCATTTCCGCCGTTGCTCTTCCATGAGCACATCGGACATCACACCTTGCCCGCTATGACACTCGACGTTACAAGCTGTAAGATAGCGGCGGCAACTTCGCCCTGTTTTCGGTTGAGGGCTCGGTCATGGATCCTGCGTGTCTACGGTTTTCCCTGACGGAAGCGGAGCGTCAACGCTTTCAGGAGGAAGGCTTCCTTGTCGTCCCCGAGGCGCTCGATCGCGCGGCCGTGGACGCGCTGATCGCGGTGGTTGACCGGATCGACGCGCGCGAGCGCACCCCCAGCCATGGCCAGAGTCGCCTGCTCTCCTTCGCCAATTTCCTTCCCGAGGATGATCTGCTAGTCGACCTGATCGACTGTCCGCGGGTATTTCCCAAGGTGTGGGGCATTCTCGGCTGGAATATTTACGTCTACCACACTCACCTTGACACGCTGCCCCGCGTGGAGACGGCGCCGGCCAAGCCCGTGGCCTGGCACCAGGACAGCATGCGCGTCAATGACGAGATCGAATGCCATCCGAGGCCGCGGCTGTCGTTGAAGGTCGCCTATTACTTGACCGATGTCAGCGGCTCGAACTGGGGCAACACGCTGGTGGTTCCCGGGTCGCACCTGCAAGACGAGCTGGACTGCCCCGACGATGGCGTCTCGAATCCGCAGGGCGCGATACCGGTGCGCGTGCCGGCCGGCGCCGCCCTGTTGCTCGACCGCCGGCTCTGGCATTCGCGCAGCCCCAACTTCGGACCGCACGCGCGCAAGGCCCTCTGGTATGGCTACTCCTACCGCTGGCTTCGTCCCAAGGATGAAATGACGGTCCGGCATCTGTACGAGCGCGTCGATCCCATTCGCCGGCAACTGCTGGGCGGCGCCTCCTGCGCCAACAGCGCCTATGACCCCGAGGCAGCCGACGTGCCATTGCGTGGCTGGCTGGAGAAGCACCAGCCGCAGGACTCACGCGGGTCGCCGCACCATGACCAGGCTCAGGCCAGGCCGCCGATTCATGGCATTCGCGGAAGGAACACCGGGCGACGGTGATGCCGCCCATCTTGCCAGGTTTCGGGCAAGGAACGACATTGCGACTCACCGCAGCACATCTGCCGCCTGCTTGCCGTTGATGGTCTCCAGCGACCTGATCTGCGCACGCCGCCGGCATCGGCAGCGGGCCATCATGGCCATCGCAAGAAGAGAACAGGCATGAAGGACTATGCGAGAATCTCTTGCACCACCTCGCCATGCACGTCGGTCAGCCGGAAGTCGCGGCCCGCGTAGCGGTAGGTGAGGCGGGTGTGGTCGAGGCCGAGGAGATGCAAAATGGTGGCGTGCAGGTCGTGGAAGTGGACCTTGTCCTCGACGGCGAAGTAGCCGTAGTCGTCGGTGGCGCCGTGGGTGAAGCCCGGCTTGACGCCGGCGCCGGCAAGCCACATCGTGAAGCCCTGGGGATTGTGGTCGCGGCCGTCGCCCCCCTGGGCCGTCGGTGTGCGGCCGAACTCGCCGCCCCACAGCACCAGCGTGTCCTCCAGCAGGCCGCGCTGCTTCAGGTCACGGAGCAAGCCGGCGATGGGCTTGTCGATCTCCAGGGCATTGCGCGATAAGTCGCGGCGCAGGTCGCTGTGCTGGTCCCACTTGTAGCTGTGGCTGATCTGCACGAAGCGGACGCCGCGCTCGCAGAAGCGCCGGGCCATCAGGCACATGCGGCCGAAGTTGCGGGTCGCGTCCTGGTCCATGCCGTAGAGCCGATGTGTGGCTGCCGTCTCACCGGCGATGTCTTGCAGTTCCGGCGCTACGGCCTGCATGCGAAATGCCAGCTCGAAAGAGGCGATGCGCGCCTCCAAGGCGGCATCGGAACCGGCGACGCGCAAGCGCTCCTGATTCATCTGGTTGAGCAGATCCAGTTCCAGCCGTTGCACCGAGCTTTGCGTGCCGGGGTGCGATATGAACGGGATGGTGGCACGGTCGGCTGGCACGCTGGCGTTGCCGACCGGCGTACCCTGGTGGATCGCCGGCAGGAAAGCGGAACTCCAGTTGTTGACGCCGCCGTGCGTCAAGGTCGGGCAGATCGTGATGTAGCTGGGCAGATTCTGGTTCTCGGTTCCCAGGCCGTAGCTGATCCACGAGCCCATGCTGGGGCGGACGAAGGTGTCGCTGCCGGTGTGCAGTTCCAGGAGGGCGCCGCCGTGCCGCGAGTTGGAGCCGTGCATCGAGTAGATCATGCACAGGTCATCGACGCAGCCGGCGATGTGCGGAAAGACCTCGCTGACGTGGATGCCGCTCTGTCCGTGCCGGCGAAACTGCCACGGCGAGCCCAGGAGATTGCCCGTCTCGGAGGAGACGACGCGCGGCCGGGCGAACGGCAACGGCCGGCCATGATCGCGCTGCAACAACGGCTTGTAATCGAACGTATCGACCTGGCTCGGCCCGCCGTGCATGAAGAGAAAGATCACCCGCCGCGCACGTGGCGTGAAGTGCGGCGGCCGCGGGGCCAGCGGGTTGCGCGGCTGATTGGCGCGGGACTCGTCTGCCAGCAAGCCGGCGAGGGCGAGACCGCCGAAGCCGGCGCTGCACTGCTGCAACATCTGCCGGCGTGAAAGCAGGCGCTGTGCCGGCGACCAGTGCCACTTGTTCATGTCGAAAACTCGCAAACTAATCAGCTCGCGGCCTTGTGAGCGCAACCGCATGCCGCGAAGCGGCAACCATCCTCAACACCTTCTCCATCATAATGGGCCCGCCGCAGCTTGTCGATTCCTTCGGGTCAACCTTGTTTGTCTTGTCGGCGCTGGTTGACAGCGACAGACCGATGTTCGTGAAGGCGGGGAAGTAACGCAATTCCTTGTTGGGTCCAGGGCCGTTGCGGACCTGGAGGATGATGCGCTGGATCTCGCCGGGGGAGGGTATGGTGGCAATGGCGCGGCCGGCGATCTCGATGGCCATGTCGCCTTGTCGGCGCGTGAGCACGAGCGGGATGGGCCCGCCGGCGCTGTCCATGCTGAGGACGTGAGTTCGTGAGCCGACGGCCAGCGACGATTCCAGTTGCCGGGATTTCGGGTCACGGCCGATGGTCATGCGCAGGTTGTTTTCGCCCGGCATCACCAGCGTGATCGACAGCATATCCGCGAAGCTCTTCCAGGCGTTGTTGCGGACCTCGCCGGCGTCATCGACCAGGCAGAACTGCACACGCAGCGTGAAATCCGCCGGCAACTCCAGCGCCGGGGACGAGAATGTGCCGGTGGCCGCGTCCAGGTCGGTTTGCAGCCAGGTCAGCTCCTTGTTGTTGCGGAATCGCCAACCCTTGGGGAGCGGTCCCCAGTCCTTGAGATCGCGCTCCTTGGCGAAGTCGAGATCGAGCGGCTCGATCATCCGCGTGACACGCTGCAGATAGTGGCGCGCTGCCTTCAGGTCGTCGGCGGCCAGGATGCCGGGCACGGCAACGCTGATTTCGAGGTGCTTGACCGCCTCCGTGAACTTTTCCCGCGCCTTGAAGAGCGACGCGCCGTCTTTCTTGCCCAGTTCGAACTGCTCGCGTCCATCCTTTGCCAGCGCCTTGCCGCGTTGATGAGCCGCCATGCCCCGGCACTTGTCGGCCTCGCGCTCGCTGCTCTTGATATCCACGTCAACCAGCTTGCTCTCCGTGGCAACGACGTCGAACACGTCTTTCACCGCAAGCTTGGCGGCCTTGGCCAGCACCTGCCTGGCTTGTTGCAAGCTCATGAGCGCGCTGCGATACTCCGTCTCGGCGTCGGTGTAACGTCGCTCACCGAAGAGCTTGTCGCCTTTTCGCCTCAGCGCTTCGCTGGGCAAGCGGGTGATCCTGGCGGCGGCGACCAGGAGATCGAGCGTGTCCGCGCCGATCTTCTCCGCCATGGTCTTGAAACGCGCATCCGCTTCAATGACGGCGCGGCCGGCGCCGAAAATCGCCTCTTTGATCTTGTCGGCGTCGGCGACGGCCTCGTCGATCTCGCGCTTTTCCAGGTGCCTGCGCGCCTCGTGCAACTGGCCGCCGGCGGTGACGAGACGGCGGATCATGTCCAGAGTGGGCTTGATCTTGTCGCCGTCAATGCCGAGGGCGGCGGCGCCGCTGAACTTCTCCGCCGCGACTGCAAGGTCCTTCCGGGCAAGCGCTTGATCTCCCTCGGCGACCATCTTGTTGAATTCCAGCCGTTTGGCGAGGACGGCGAGCTTCTTCTCGAGTTCCGGCAAGGCGGGATCGTGTCCGCGCAGGCTGCGCGCGTTCGCGAGGTTGGTCTTGACCGCGTCGGCATCGAGGTCGAGCAACGCCTTCTCGGCGGCGGCGATGAAACCGAGGAACCGCTCTTTCTTCGCACGCGCCGCCGCGAAGTCCTTCAGCCTCTCCTGCGCTTTGCCATTGCCCGGAGCCAGATCGACGATCTTGATCTGGCACGCCCCCGCTTCCTTGTATCGCTCCGCCGCAAAGTCTTTCTCCGCCTGGATCGTCAGATCGCGAATGTCCTTGCGAATGGCCTGCACGATAACCTTGTGGCCGGCGAGGACGGCAGCGGTCCGCTGGTCGAGCGCCAGCCGTGTCAGGGCCACCGGCAGCGGCATCTCCATCTCTACCGTCTTGTCGTCACTGTCGAGGCCGCGGTGCGGAAGAAACTTGCTCAGCAGGCGCCACTCTTCCTGGTCCAGCTTGCCGGCCGTGAGCCTGCTAAACCGCTTCTTGATCTTCTGCAGCGCGGCCAGGGTGTTCTGGCAATCGTCAGCCGTTGGGCACGCCGCCTTGCCTTTCATCACGAGGCCGCGTTCCTCGGTGTGCAGCGCATAGCACATCAGTGTGTCGACGCGCGCCTCCTGAAACTCACGCGCCAGCACCGCCGGCAATAGATCTTGCACGCTCTTGGCGTCGCGACTCAGATCGGCGGCCAGCCAGAGCGCGGGCGTGCCGGGGATGGCCCGCGCCAAGCGCTCCAGGTCAACGGCGATCGTCGCGCCGTTCGCTTGCTGAGCGAGAGCCTTCTCCAGCAACGATGCCGGACCGTGGAGCAGTCGCCCGTGTGCATCGACGGCCCAGTGCCAGTTTGGGCGATAACGATCCGCCAGCGTTCTCCGGCCGTCGGCAGCCGTCTCACGGAATCGACCCTGCAGAGGTTTGCCGAACGCGACCGGTTCGTCAAAGGTCCACACGAAGAGCGCATGCCTGTCCTGCGTGTACGCGGCGAAATACGCGGTCAGCCCGGCCGAGCGCGGCTCCAGATCAAGATCCCTGAACGCGGCGCGAAAAGCAGTAGCCAGCTTCACCGTCTCCGTTTCGAGGCCGGGCATTGCGGCAAGATCGGCGAGGTTCATCTCCAGTGCCAGCACGGCATCACCGGGGAGCAGGCCGGCGTACTGCGTCAGCGGCGAGATGGGCCGGAGATGGAAGTACCAGTAGTAGCCGGCAGCACCCAGAAGCACGACGGCGGGCAGGAAGATCCAGAGCATCGCCTTGAGGAGTCCGCTGCCGCGCGGCACAGGCGGGGCGGCCGGCATCATCAGCGGCATCGGCACGGGCGCGGGCATGGACGGCAGCGACGCGTTCGCCGCTGGTTGCGAGAGCGCCAGCTTGATCTTCTTGCCGCAGTGCGGGCACACGATGGTTCCGCTGGCGGCTTGATCGTGAAGCTGCAGGCTCTGCGAACACATCGGGCAGTTGAGCACGAACATCAGCGCCAAGTTACCACAAGGAAGGCGCCTGTCAAGGATCGACAGCATCGACAGGGGCGGCGCCCGTCGAGAAGCGTGGATGCATCAAGGCGCTTCCGCGCACCTTTCGCCCCAACTACCTGTCCTTCGCCGGCACCTACCAGTGCAATCTCACGTGCCCGCACTGCTGCGTCCCCATCGAGTGGACCGACCGGCTCGACATCGCCGTGGCCTTGCGCTTCCTCGAGGACGCCCATCGCCAGAAAATCGCACATCTCGGCTTCACCGGCGGCGAGCCGTTTCTTTACGTCGATTTCTTGCTGGCGCTGTGCAAGCGTGCCGCGGCGCTGCGCTTCCGTTTCGACAAGATCATGACCAACGGCGTCTGGTTTGACGACGCTGCGCACCTGCAGCATGTCTTGCAGGCCCTGCGCGATACGGGTTTCAGCGGCAAGCTCGGCCTGAGCGTGGACAAGTTCCACGGCGTGCACACCGGCAGGCTGGCGGAGTTTTGCCGCGCCGCCCGCCGCATCTTCGACCGCGACACTATCGTGTCCATCTCGTATGCCAGCCGCCGGCCCGACCAGGGGCTGGAACCGATTCACGCCCTCGCAATCGCGCTGGACGGCATCGTGAGCTGGTCGGAAATGCTCGGCCGATATCTGCTGGTTTCGCCCGATTGCACGATGACCTTGAACTGGAACCACCTGGCCCCGGTGGAACGCGCCGAGAAACTCAGCGGCGCCTGGGACGGCACCTGGTTTCAGGAAGACTACTGCGAAGGCCCGGGACAGGCGCTGATCGTCAATCCGCGCGGCGAGGTCAAGCCTTGCTGCGGCTTCGCCTCCGACCTCGATCAGCTCACCATCGGCAACATCCATCACGACAGCGTGTCGGCCATCGTTCGCCGGGCCCGCAAGCACCCCTACGTCGGCAAGGTCTTCCGCGAGGGCCTCACCGCCATCCGCGATCAGATCCTGGCCCGCGATCCGGACGCCCTGCCAGGCGCCACCTCGAACCACTGCTATTTCTGCTGGTACGTTCTCACCAAAAATCTGGTTACTCTTCCTGCCGGATTCCCCGGAACCTCGCCGAAAGGGAGGATGAGCCTGCCGCTGGCGGGCGACGGCCCTTCCACGCCCGTCGCCCGCCCTGGCGAATCGGCCACGGCCCTCGTGATGGCGTTCGACGGCAAGACGGTCTTCCTGGGTCGGGAGCTTTCGCCGGAGATGCCGCTGGCGAAGGGCCGGGTTTACTTGGTGAACATCACCGGCCCTGCCCCGGTTGAACCACCCCCGGAACGGATGGCGTGGACGGATTATCAGGCGTGGATCGACCGCCTCCGGGCAGAGGGCCAGACACTCACGACCCACAACCTCTCGCCCTGCCAGAAGTGAGGCGAGCGGCGCTGACCTCAACAGCCGGGTTCAGCCTGCCCTCCTCACCACGACGAACCACGCCTTCGGCCCGCCCTCGCTGAAGCTGAAGTCCTTCAGATCGGCACGGACCTCGAACCGGGTCGCCTCGATACGTTCCACCACCCACCCTTCGGCGAAGGCGTCCTCGATTTCCTTCCGTGACACCCGCCTCGGCCCTTGCTCGCCCGGCTCGGCGTCCGAAAAGCACAAAAGGAACAGCCTGCCGCCCGGCTTCACGACCGTCGCCAGCCCACAGACATAGCGCCGCCGGTCGTCATCGCTGAAGACATGGAAGAGGCCGCTGTCGATGGCCGAGTCGAACCGCTCTGACCAAGCCTTCAGCGTCAGAGCATCTTTGACCAGGAACGTCGCCGTCACGCCTCGCTCCGTTGCCTTCCGCTTCGCCAGTTTGATCGGTTCAGCAAGGAAGTCGATGCCCGTGACCGTGATGCCCCGGCTGGCGAAGAATAAGGCATTGTCGCCCGTGCCGCATCCGGCATCCAAGAGCGACCCCGTGATCTGTTCGGCCACGTCTAGGAACGCCTTTTGCGGTCTACCGATTTCCCACGGCGGTTGGCCAGAATAAATGGACTCGAAGGTGGTGCGGTCAATGGTAGTCGTTTTTTGGTCCGGCTTGGCCTTGAGGCCGATGAAGATCGTCGTTTCGGCCTTTGCCGGGTCTTCGCAATGATGCCCGTAAACCTCCAGCGATGGTGAGCCGATGACCTCGCCACGAGCGGCAAGCTGGGTCTTCAAGTCCTTCCACTTTTGGGGCAACGCTTGATACTGCCCGACATGGACGTGCTTCAGGTATCTCGGCAACTCGAAGTCAAGCGGCTCAAGCTGGTCTGGAATCGCAGGCTGCTGCGGGGTTCGGAGTTCGACGCCGACAAACATTTTCCCGTCCGGTAAGTACACCCAATGGTTGATGCCTGTCGTCGGAATCTTGGCCCCTTTGACCGCCTGCCACATCTCGTTCATCAGGCGCAGGCCGACTTCGCCATACTTCTCGTTCTCGACAACTCCGCTAATGCCGTGCAGGTGGAACCGAATCGGTTCTTCGATGATCTCGCTGTTCATGTTGATGCCTCTGATCCTCGGTTTGCTCAGCCTCGATTCCCCGGTATTTTATCTTGATGCAGAAAAAGGGCCGCAAGCCGAAGGTCGATCCCTGGTTCGTTTACATCCTTCGCTGTGGTGACGGCTCGCTGTACACCGGGATCACCAAGGACGTGAAACGCCGCTGCCAGCAGCACAATGCTGGAACGGCATCCCGATACACTCGCAGCCGTTGCCCAACCAAGCTGGTCTGGCAGGAGGCACAGCCCAGCCAGAGTGCGGCCTTGAAACGTGAGGCAGCGATCAAGACGATGACTCGGAAAGAAAAGCTGACGATGATCCGCTTGAGGAAGAAGGCAGGATGATTCCACTCGACCACGACTCGTGTTTCACCTTCCGCTTCGCTGACGACCGAGTGATCCCTCGCTTCCACCTGAAGGGTATGGGGGCCGGGCGGCGTGTGTCCGTGTTCAAGATCGACGCTGTGACAAGTGAACGTCAAGGGCTTCTGGCTACAGCCATCGTCGGCGAAGGCGGTTGGGTGGACCTGGACCAACCGATCATTGTCCGGGCCGG
>VGYC01000205.1 GCA_016873095.1 Planctomycetota bacterium
CCAACAATGCCGCCGAGCAAGCGCTGCGGCACGCGGTCATCTGGCGGAAGCTCTCGTTCGGCACGCAATCAGCGTCCGGCAGTCAGTTCGTCGAGCGACTGCTGACTGTCATCGAAACCTGCCGCCGCCAATCCTGCAACGTCTTCGACTGGCTTGTCGAGGCAGTCCAAGCCCACCACAATCAACAAAGGGCAATATCTCTATTGCCCGCGCCGTGAACCAATACGTCGCCTTGCATATCACTCCCAAGGGGGTGGTCAGCTATGTGGACAAGCTGAGTGAGCGCTCCACGGACGACGCCAACGAAAAGCTCTGGGACGCCATCCGGCGGCCACGTCAGGAAGAGACGGGCGTGCACGTCACGCACAGGTTGGAGGACGGTGATCCCGCCCAGCAGATCGTCCGCGTCGCCCGTGAGACGCACTGCGACCTCATCGTCATGGGCTTGCACCAGCGTTCGGCACCGGCCCGCTGGTTTTGCAGCAGCACGACGGATGAGGTGATTCGCAAGGCGCCGTGCTCGGTGCTGGTTGTCAAGGCTCCCATGGAAGAAATTCAGGAGGAGTCGGAGGAGGCGCCAGTGGTGACAGAGACCCACGCGCACTCCGTGTAGTGCGCCAAGCTGAAAGTTTGCCGTCGGTTTTTGATGCCGACGAGGAGGTTGATCGTGGCTGTAGAACTCGTAGACAAACTGGACGGGAGAATCGTTGAAGTCCGCGTGAGCGAAAAGCTGACCGCCGCGGATTACGAAAAGCTCACTCCGCCTGTCGAACTGCTGATCCGGCAACATGGCAAGCTTCGCGTGCTGTTCGACATGCGGAATTTTCACGGGTGGGAATGGAGCGCTCTCTGGGAGGACATCAAGTTCAGCTTGAGACACTTCCGTGACGTCGAGCGCCTGGCCATGGTGGGCGAGAAGAAATGGCAGTCGGGAATGAGTGTCTTTTGCAAGCCGTTCACCAGCGCCGAGATCCGGTACTTTGACCGTTCCGACGCCAACCAGGCCCTGCCGTGGCTCGAAGCCGGCATCACTGATGCCGGCGCGGCCGCCACAAACGAGGTTCAGGTGGCATCGCAGGAGTCGTTTCCAGCTAGCGATCCGCCATCCTGGACGCCCGTGACGGGCAGTGGGACGCCGCGGCGCTGACCCGGAGAGGTTCACGGGAAGCCCTTGCGGATTCGCTCAGAAAGGAAGTCCATGGAGAAAGATGACCTTGTTACCGTGTACACGTTGCACGATTCGATCAAGGCCGCGATGATCAAGAATGCTCTTCTGACGGAAGGCATTCGCTGCTTGCTTGCCGGGATCGAGCAGGCCAGCACCGCAGGACTCCCGGGAACCATCATTCAAGTCCAGGTCGCCGCCATCGATGGTGATCGGGCCAGAAAGATCATCGAGCGGCATCAGCCGTGATACTCACCAGCCTTGATCGGTCGTCGTGCTGATCGCTGAGTGGCAAACCACTACAAGAACGGGCTCATGCCTGCTAAGCGTGGCGGGGGCGCTCGTCGGGAGGAGACACCATGACACATGATGTCATCGAGCCTACATTTATTGATAGCGAAACGCCAACCAACGACTTTGGCTCCAGGGGGAGACAGTTGATGTCAGATATGCACTCAGCGATCGACCGCCTGGCCGATGAACTCGTCACGCCCATGGTGCCAGGCGAGGTTGCGGAGTGGCTGGCAAACGTTTACAAGGCAGCGGAGTTGGCGAGTGCCTTGCTATGGCGGCAACTGGAGTCCGTGCACAATGCGGAGTACGCACGAATCGTCGAGGTGGACCCGGAATTGTTCCGCCGTGTCGAACAGATGAAAGCCAAGGATCGTGACTGCGTCGAGGAACTGGCGAAGCTGCTGGACCGAATCAAGCAGTTGCAAGAAGAGGCGCAAGTAGACGAGCCGGATGAAGCCGCGATGAAGGAGTCACTGGATGCCGTCATCGAACAGGGACTCGGGTTCGTGAATCACGCACGCATGCAAGGGAAGGCCCGGGAAACCTGGCTGGCAGAAGCCTATTACCGAGACCGAGGTGTCGGAGACTAGACTAACTCAAGGCAAGAGGCTTGGGAACGTGGGGAAGGTTGCCGACCTGCCGTGGCTGCTGATGGCAGGTCGGCAAGCAGCTCCACGAAGAGAATTGCCGAGACTCGGTTCGTTGCGTACGTCGTGGAGTTGCCGGCCGCTTGGTAGCCCGCAACTCAGGTGCGCCATGGCCCGATTGTGAATCACCCCCATGTAAAAAAACCGCGGCATGTCAAACAAGGCGCAGTGACGGTTGGTTCGCGAACCAGCTTCCGTTCCTGGCTCCCAGAAATCGATTCCAGCCCTCCCATCGCAATCTGTGAATTCTCGCCACCGAGACCATATGCTGATTCATGGTTTCGGCGTCCAACCCTCCTAAGGTTTGTTCAACGTGAGTTACACGAATTCGGAAACCGTTATTGACCGTTTGATGCGGCCCTTTGTTCGATTCCTTCACGTGGAATCGGCCAGCGGCATTGTTCTGCTCATTTGCACGGTGGTCGCCTTGACGGTTGCCAACTCGCCCTGGGCCGCCGACTTCGCGAACTTCTGGGAGACTCGCCTCACGGTCGCCATCGGGACGTTTGAGCTGAGCAAGCCCTTGTTGCATTGGGTCAATGATGGCCTGATGACGATCTTCTTTTTTGTGGTGGGGTTGGAGATCAAGCGCGAGCTGGTCGCCGGCGAGCTACGCGACCCGAAGAAAGCGGCGCTGCCGATCATGGCCGCTTTCGGTGGCATGGTTGCCCCCGCAACCGTGTACCTGCTTCTGCAAAATGGGCAACCCGGCGAGCCAGGCTGGGGAATTCCGATGGCGACGGACATCGCCTTTGTCGTTGGCTTTCTGGCCCTGCTTGGCCGGCGCGTGCCGCTTGGCCTCAAGATCTTGCTCCTGTCGCTGGCCATCGCGGATGACATCGGCGCGGTCCTGGTCATCGCCGTTTTTTATTCAACCAACATTTCTTTCAAGTTTCTGTCCGTGGCCGCCCTCGGGTTCGGACTGACTTTTGCTCTCAACCGGATCGGTGTTCGCCGCGTGACCATCTATCTGTTCATCGGGGCGGCCATCTGGTTTGCCTTCCTGAAGTCTGGTGTTCACCCGACAGTCGCAGGAGTATTACTGGGTCTCATGACGCCCGCCAGCGCCTGGGTGGGCGACAAGGCGCTCGGCGAAGTCGTGCGCGATTTCTGGCACGGCCTCAGGGACGATCTGGACCGACAGATCGAGCGCCAGCACAAGCCCATGCTGGGCCAGCTGCGATATGTGGTGCGCGAGGCCGTTTCGCCGCTCGAGCGCCTCGAAATCGGTCTACATCCATGGGTGGCATTCGTGATCATGCCCACGTTCGCGCTGGCGAATGCCGGCGTGACCGTCGAACTGCACGAACTCAGGGACCCCGTGGCGCTGGCAGTGATGGCAGGACTGGTTCTCGGCAAACCGATCGGGATTCTGCTATTCAGCCTGATTGCCGTGCGCATCGGCATGGCCCGGCTCCCAACTGGCGTCGACTGGAAGGTCATGATCGGCGCCGGCTTTCTGGCAGGCATCGGTTTCACGATGTCGTTGTTCATCGCCGGCCTGGCCCTGGACGGTGAACTGCTGGAAGCCGCCAAGATTGGCATTCTTACCGGATCTGCCCTGTGCGCTGTTCTTGGTTCTCTGTTCCTGCTCCGCTTTCTTCCAGATTCCGGCAGGCAACAGTTGCCTGGATGACGACGGGCAGATTCGCCAAAGGTTTCGGGACAAATCGGGCAATCTCCGTGGATCTTTCCAGATGTGATGGCTGTGCAGCGAGGGGGTGCGGGCTTTTCGGGGAGAGAAGCGATTTTGGCTCACGTTCTCCAACGGCCGGGTCTACAATTGCGGTGACGTGCTTCTGTGATGACGTGCATCTCGTGCGGATCTCATTCGAGTGCATCCTTTCACCGCGCCTCCGGTTGGACAACGAGCCATGAAACGAATCGTTCTTTCCTGCTTGGTGGGCATTTGTGTTTTTTGCGGCCACGCCGGATTGCGTGCCGACGCGGTGCCGGTCCCCGATCTTGTCAACCAACTCAGCGACCATTTCGAGAATCTGGCACGCAAGGTCGGCCCGGCCGTTGTTTCCATCGAGGCCGTGAAGAGCGCTCGCGGCAGTGATAACGGCAAGCGGCCGGTCGAAGAAAGCGGTTCCGGCGTGCTTGTCAAGATCACCGGACACACCGGCTACCTGGTGATCACCAACAATCACGTGATCACGCAGGCGCGGCCGGAGCAGATCACAATTCACCTGGCCGATGGCCGCCTTTTCCGGCCAAGCCGCGTGCTCACCGACCCGGAGACCGACATCGCCCTGCTGGTCCTCGACCGGGGCACCAACCTGCCCACTGCACTTCTGGGCAACAGCGACACGGCGCGCGTCGGACGCATGGTCCTGGCCATCGGAAGTCCATTCGGGCTGAGCCAGACAGTGACCAAGGGAATCATCAGCGCCCGCGACCGCGGCCAGGTCAGCCTGGGAAGCACCATTCGCATCAAGGACTTCTTGCAAACGGACGCGGCCATCAATCCCGGCTCAAGCGGCGGGCCACTCATTGACATGCGCGGCGAGGTCATCGGCATCAACACCGCCATCGCCTCGCACAATGGCAGCAACAGCGGCGTTGCCTTCAGCATCCCCATCAACCTCGTCAAACGCGTGATGGTGCAGATGCTGCGCGAAGGCACGGTATCGCGCGGCTACCTTGGGATGCAGCTCGCGCAGACATTCGAACCGGCGGAAGCCATGAAGCTGGGCATGGATCGGCTGACGGGTGCCCTGGTGGAACGCATCTATCCGGAGACGCCGGCGGCGTCAGCCGGCTTGAAGGTCAACGATGTGATTCTGCAAATCGAGAGCGTTGCGGTCCGCAACGAGAACCATCTCATCAACTTGATCAGCACGCTGCCCGTGGGCCAGCGCGTCCGCCTGCAGGTATGGCGTGACCGCTCGGTGGTGGCGCTCGAGGCGGTCGTCGGCGACTGGGGCAAGGCCCAGAGTCGATTCCGCGAACCCTAGGTTCTCAAGCCACTTGCGGCTCGGGTGAGTGCCAAGCCGCAAGCGGCAATCATTTCCTAATCCTCTGGGCGTTTGTTCCGCAGCACAAACAGCAGCACGAGCAAGCCGACGAAGACGAGCAGCAGCACCCAGAACCACCATGGCATGGCTTTGGCCCTTTCAAAAAAAGATGCAATGACAGGTAACCAACCCGGCCAGCGCGCCGGGATGCGGCGCAAATTCGCAGGTATTTCTACCGGCCTTGACGCCATTTGCAAGCTGGAAAGCCGGAAAAATCCAAATTCCTCTCCGGGCCACGCGCCGCATTCCTGGCCCTTTCAAGAACAGATTCTCCTGCGATTCCTCCTATAATCTCACTTCCGGTTCTGGGAGGGTCACATGGACGACGACAAGCAATGGCGCGACATGCTCACCGGCCTGCGTGACGGCAACGCCGACGTCGCCCGTGTCTTCTGGGACCGGTATGGCCCCGTGCTGCACAACATCGCCGACAAGCATCTCGGCGAGCGCTTGCGCCGCCGGCTTGGTCCGGAAGACGTCGTCCAGTCCGTTTGCCGAACGTTTTTCCGCCGGGCGCAGGGAGGCCAGCTCCAACTCGGCGATGCCGATAGCCTCTGGAGCCTGCTCTGCGCCATCACGCTGAACAAGATCCGCGAGAAGGTCCGCTTCCATGGCCGGCAAAAACGCGGCCTTGATCAAGAAGTCCAGGCCGCTCCCAGCGCCGGCGACAGCGTGCCGTCCGGGTTTCAGCTCTTCGACAAAGGCCCCAGTCCCGATCAGGCAGCCGAATTCGCCGACCAATTTGAACAGATCCTGTCGCTCCTCGACGAGGAGGAGCGGCAGATCCTTGACCTGAAACTTCAGGATCACACGCACGAGGAGATCGCTGAGAAGCTCGGTACCTCGGAACGCACTGTCCGCCGCATCATGAAACGAATCCAGAACCGCCTGGCCCGCGAGTTGGCCATTGCCTGAATCAAACGTATTGGGAGCGTCGGCGACCGGAGGAGAAACATATGCCACGACTCTTTTGCTTTGCGTTCGTGCTTTGTGCCGTCCATGTACTCCACAGAGCTGAGCAGCCCCGGCTTGCGGACAATCCGCTTCCCGATGAATTGCTGGCCAGGGACGCTGCGGTCGAGCCCGCCGCGACCGTTTGTTTCCTGGAAGGTCCGGCCATGGACGCCGCCGGCAATCTGTTTTTCAGCGACATCGCCGGCAACCGCATCCTCAAGATGACGCCCACCGGCAAGGTGACTGTATTCCGCGCCGATAGCGGCCGGACCAACGGCAACGCCTTCGATGCTCAGGGCCGCCTCATCAGCTGCGAGGGCAACGAGCAGGGGCCGGGCCGGCGCCGCATCGTCCGCACCGACATGAAGACCGGCACAATCGCCGTCCTTGCCGATCGCTACCAGGGCAAACGCTACAACAGCCCCAACGACCTCTGCGTTGATGCCAAGGGGCGTATCTGGTTCACCGATCCCTTTTACGGCCCGGACCGATCCAGTCTGGAGATGGACAGCGAGGGCGTCTACCGTATCGATACCGATGGTACGGTCACGCGCGTGCTGGCGCAGAAGGAGTTGCAGCGCCCCAACGGCATCGCCGTCACCAGTGACGCGAAAACACTCTACGTCATCGATAGCCATCCCAGGCCCGGCGGCAATCGCAAGATCTGGTCGTTCGACCTGGACGACACGGGCAAGCCAGGCAAGCAGCGGCTGGTGTACGACTTCGGCAAGGGACGCGGCGGCGACGGCATGCGCCTCGATAGCAAGGGCAATCTCTGGGTGGCTGCGGGCATCTCCGTAAAGCGTGGACCTGGCGAATCGCTCGACGTGCCCCCTGGCATCTACGTGATCTCGCCCGCCGGCAAGCGGCTCGGCTACATTGCCATTCCGGAAAACCTCATCACCAATCTCGCCTTCGGCGGCCCGGACCGGCGGACGCTCTACGTCACCGCCGGCAAGACCGTCTATCGCGTGCGCGTGAATGTCGCGGGACAGCCCTAAAATGCAAATCGCATTCGTCGAAAGCGCTCTACTGGTCGTCGATGCCCAGTGCGGCTTCACGGAGCTTTGTCCCGAAGAACTGCCCGTGCCCGGCGGACTGGCGCTCGTCGCGCCAATCAATCGTTTGCTGGCGTTGCCATGGAAGCGCATCGACGCCAGCCAGGACTGGCATTCGCCGGACCATCACAGCTTTCGCGGCCAGCGCGATAATCTCTATCCGCCGCATTGCGTGGCCGGCACGCGCGGCGCCGAGTTCCTGCCTGGGCTGAACACGATGCGCTTTCATGCCATCTGGCGCAAGGGCTACGACCGCGATTTCGAGGCCTACGCCGTGACGGCCCAGCATCCGGGCTTCGCGGACGTGTATCGCGCTGCGGGCATCAGCACGGTGGCGATCTGCGGCCTGGCGGCCAACATCTGCTGTTTCTTCGCCGCACGCGATTTGCGCGGCCAGGGTTTCCGCGTCCTGCTCGTCGAGGACGCCAGCGCCGGCATCGACGTCCCGGACGCCGGTCTACTGCAAGCAAGCACGAAGGAAGAGGCTCAGAGAATGGGCATCGACTACGTCACGGTCCAGGAAATCGAACGTGCTGCTGCTGGTTCCGCGCAGGGGAGGCATTCAGCGAGCGCTGCCGCCGACTCACCGCGTATGCCATAGCGCCAGCGCACTCACCAGCGCGAGCGCGATGACCAGCAACGACCCGACGACGATGACCTCGGCCTCGGCCGTCGCCAGCCGCAGCCACGTGGGCAGGTCCTCCGCAAGGATCATCCAGCCGAGCGCGGCGATGACCAGCAGCAACGTCAGCGCCGTCAGTCGTTCCAGCCAGAGTAACGCGGATCGTGTCATGATACTCCAGTCGGTTACGCTCCAGGCTCGCCCTTGCGGGCCGACAGTTCTTCCGGGGCGGCTTCTTGCAGCCGGTCCTTCGACCAGAACCAGTAATAGCCAAGGCCCAGAGCATACAGCCCGGCAGTCAGCGGCAGAACCTTGATTTCGTTGCCGCCGTAGACGTAAACGGCGAAGGCTGCCAGCAACACGACCGTCCAGGGCAAGAGGCGCTGCAATGGCGCCTGATATGTCTGAAACAGTTTCGGCTCGCGGCGGCGGAGCACAAACAGGCAACCCATCGCCAGCATGTACCAGATGAGAGCCGTCAGCGTGGAAACCAGCACGGCCACCTCGATGGCCTGGTGGAACCACAGATCGCCGATGACAAATCCGGCTGTGATGAGGCTGGCTGTCAGCAGCGACGCGACTGGTGTCCGGCGGACCGCGTGAACTTGCCCGAGAAAGCCTGGCAGATACCCTGCCCGGCCCAGCGCGAACGCTTGCCGGCTGGTTCCGTAGATCATGCCGTGATAGCTGGCGATCATGCCGAACAAGGCGATGAGCCCGAAGCCATAAACAAGAAGCGGCGAGGACTGTCCCAGTGGCATCTGCTGAATCACCTTTGCCAGCGGATACTCAACATCCAGTTGCTCGAAGGCGATGGCGCCGCAGGCGAAGATCAAGGTCAGCATCACCAGCACGATGAGCGTGAGCTGCGCCCAGACCAGCCCACGCGGAATGGTGCGCTGCGGCTCATGCGCTTCCTCCGCAGCCAGGGCCACCGTCTCGATCATCACCAGCCACCAGAGTGCATACGGGACGGCATCGAGCACGGAGCGCCAGCCCTTGTCGCGCGGCAGCAGCGGATCGATCCAGACGCGTTCCCAGGAAAAGTTGCTGGCTGCCGCCACCCAGAAGATGACCAGGCCCAGGATCGCGCCATAGGTCATTATCACCATCGCCCACGATTGCTCCTTCACGCCCAGCGAGTGCAAGACGAAGAAAATGACGATGACCGAGAGAGCGGCCCAGACCTTCAGTGTCGGATCGGGGTTTTCGGGATTGGCGAGAAATGCGATGTAGCCGCCGGTCGCCAGTGCAGTAGCAATGGTTGCGAACTGGCACTCCAGGAACATCGACCAGCCCATGATGAAGCCGAAGCCGGGCGACACGGCGCGCCGGCCATAGGCCAGCGGTCCGCCCGCGAACGGCATCGCCACCGATAACTCCGCCAGCGCCAGCACCCACATCAGATAGAACAGCGAAACGAGAAGCGACGCCAGCAGCATGGCAACGGGGCCGTTGCCCTTCAGGCCCAGGTTCCAGCCAAAGTACTCCCCGGCAATGACCACTCCAACGCCCAGGGCCCAGATGTCGAGCACGCGCAACGGCTTTTTCAGCGCATGCTGCTGCAGATAGGCGCGCTCTCCTGCTTTGAGATCCTCGCGCCGCACGTGCGTTTCTGCGATCACTTCATCGACCACGGAGTCGAGGAGCCGATCATCCCGCTTGGCAGGCTGTTCCATCATTGACGGCAATGTACGGAACTCGTGCCAAAACGTGCAGCGACGCTGAACGATTCCGCTACAGCGCCAGTGACGCGCGCTCGATATTTCTCGATGGCGATGACTGGCGCAGCGCCCTGGCCCCGACGCGAAGTCTTCGCAGCGGAGCGCGGACCAGCACGCGCGGCCGCACGGGCCTACAGCCGTGCGAAGGTGAGATACAGCTGCCCCAGGTGATACCAGCTGCTCGATTCCGGCAACCGGGAGTTGGCTTGCAGAAAGGCGTCCTCGGCCTGCTTCTTCTTGCCCAAGAACAGCGACGACATGCCGCGATTGAAAAGCACCGGGACGCTGGCTTCCTGCTTGTTCCAGGCTGCCAGCGCGTCACCGTGCTTGCCCTGATGCCAGTCGATCGCCGCGGCCTCGTTGGCCCACGCGCCGCGCCAGGGCGCCGGCACCTTCACGGTCTTGAGCAGGTCGCCGGCTGACTCGAACTGCCTGGCCAGGCGCAGGCAGCCAAGTGCCAGGATCACGTCCGGAAACGCGGCGGCCGCGCGCATGGGCTTGATCCACTCTTCCAGATCGATGGACAACGGTGCTGCCGGCTGCGGGCACAGGTCCGCCAGCTTGTCGTGATGCAACAGCAAGTGCCAGTCGCGCATGAGCTGGGGGTAGTTGCCGGCGCAGAAGGCGAGCGCGACGGCGGGCTCCTGAGCAGCCACCAGCTGGCCCCAGCAGGCAGGCACTCGCACCGGGGCCGCTGCCGCGAAGAACGGCAACACGACGTTGGCCCCCTGCCAGGCGGGCCGCGGATCAATCGCCTGCACCGGACCGGCCTCGAACAACTCCACCTCGCTGGCGGAGTCGTGCCGGCCAAGGCCCAGGGCCTCGGCGTGCAGTTGCTGGTTGAGATACCGCGCTGCCAGGCCCGCAAGTCCGGGCTGGGAAGTTTCGTTCGCCATGGTCATACCCTTTGGAAGTCGCGAGGCTGGTCAAAGTGCTCGCTAATATACGCGAAACACAGCCAATCTTGCGCGATTCCTTCCGGAAGAGCCGGCGCTGCCCGGAACCTCAAAATGCGTCCGGATGACATAACATTAGATACGTCATCGGCTTATGTGCTCATGGACAGCAGCAAGGCGCCGGGCAGCAGCATGGCACCGGGCAGCAGGCGCGCACGGGCGCGCAGCAGGCTCGGCGGCAGGCCCGACGGCAACACGCCCGGTGATGGCAGCATCCCGATACGATCATCGAGGCCGTGATGGCGAGCATGATGCACAGACGACGAAAGGACATGCGGGGATCTCCTTGCTGGAGCCAAAGTCGAATATCGTTACGCCTTTCTGCATCGTCACGCCGCGCCGACGGCTAACAGCGATTCCCCCTGACCATCCCTTTCGGGAAGGTCAAATCCTCATTTCACATGGCATTACCGAATGGGCTTGAGCAGGACGCACCGCTTGCCGACAAGGACTACCTTGCAACGCATGCCCCACTTCGCTGAGCGGATTCATTGCGTTGCCACCCCCTCCCTCCATACCCAGGCAACGAATTTCTCTTTCGTACTTAAGACATATCATCATATTTTGATTTATGTTACGTCGATAGCATGAGAATTCTCTCGCTGCCGGGGTCGGGCAGGTTGCCGACCACGGCACCAACCCATAAACAAGGAAAATTAGTTAAAGTCGGCAAACTGAGTAAAATCTGACCACTCGCCACTCCGCCCATTCAACATACGCGGCAGCCCGCCCGCAAATCGTGCCGCAATCGCTGTCCCGCAGTCGCTGTACCGCAGTCTCGCATGCCTCGAATCGCCCGCTGGGTATCTTGTGCAACGTTGTTTAGCCAAGGAGGTTTACCATGCTTCGCACCATGATCTTTTCCGCCGGCATCCTCGCCGTTGCCGTCGGGGCCGCCCCCACTGATAGCAAGAAGCAGCCCGAGCCGCGCCTTCGCCTTGTCAGCCAGCGCACGCACGATCACTACCTCTCTTTCTGGCCCAAGAGCAATGACGCCTGGCTCAACAATCTCAAAAAGCAGGACCTCATCTTTTACAACGACGAGGTCATGCCCGCTGCCTACCAGGACTGGGACGGCGCCCTGCAAGGATTGCACAGCCCGTCTTACAACATCAGTGCCGTACGCAGCGAGCCGATCGGCAACGCCAACCGCGAGTTTCCGTGGGGATCGCCGGCCGGCCTGCATCGCAGCTCCAATCACAAGGCGTTCCGCTTTGCTTACTTCCCCAAGGGCTCATCCATCTATTACTGGCGGCAACGCCTGGCGCGCGACACCGGCGCCTCCTTCGTCTGGCAATACCCAGCCGGCACCACCTTCGGCGAGGTCCTGTTCGTCACCGATCCGGACGGCAGCGACCACACCTTCGAGCTGCGCACGCGTACCCGCTCCGAGAAGGGCTGGACGATGAACGCCTTTCGGCCATTCACCACCCAGGCCGAGCTGGCCGCCCGCGTCAAGCAGCTGGTCCCCGACTGGCAGAAGAAGCCCGAGCTGGTGAAGATCGTCAAGGGTGAGTCCGACGTCGAAGAGGCCGCCTGGCGCGTCGTCAATCCGCACGACCTCGTGACCTTCGACGCCACCGCGCTGGAGACCAGCATGCCGGCCATCGACCACAAGCTGGTCCGCAAGCTGCTCGACACGCCGTTCAAGTCGGCGCTCGGCCAGCACTGGAAGACCGGCAAGGACGGCACCGACTGCTTCGCGCCGACGACAAATGCCGATTTCCACATCGTCCCGAAGGGCTACCAGGGAGGCTACGTCGAGGTGTCGAGCAAGTCGTGCATGCGCTGCCACGATTCGACGCTGAAGCACGCCCGCGACTTCCAGGGCCTTCGCGACTGGTACGGCCGGGTCCGCGGCTCGGACAAGATCTTCTCGTTCCACATCTTCGAGCCGGGCAGCATCTCCTACAACGGCTTCGGCAACAACCCCAGCCTCCGCCAGGATTTGGTGGACGCGGGCTTGCTGAAGCTGTGGGAGGAATAGCAAGTTTCACTTTGCGAAACGGACCAAAAGGCCGCCATCCCCGGATGGCGGCCTTTTGTTTTTCGGCCCGACACGCGCTGGGCGAAGTCCGCCCGCGCTGGCGCCTCGGGCTCAGCTGGGCGAAAGCGACATGCGCTCGATTTCGTGCTTGCACCAGCGACCGCTGCACGCGATAATCTTGGCATAGCCGGAAAGGAATGCCATGACGCGAATCCGCTGGGCACTTGTCGTTCCTGTGACGCTGCTTGCCTGGCAGGAAGCCGCGGCGCAGCCGATCATTTCCTATCCCTGGTGGGTCGGGGGCCAGTCCTACTACAGCAGCGGCATCGGCGTCAGGTACTTCGGCCGCAACCTGGCGATCCGCGGCAACTTCGGCAGCGGCATCTTCGTCAACTCCTATCCCTTCTACGGCAGCTTCTATCCGCCGATACCCTTCGGCGTCGTGCAGAACAACATCAGCATCAACGTGGTGGCGCCGCCGGTGGTGATGTCGGCTTCCGCACGGCGTTTGCAGCAGTTGCTCGATGACATCAACTGGCAGAACGATGTCTCCGGCGTGG
>VGYC01000206.1 GCA_016873095.1 Planctomycetota bacterium
GAAAAGAGATGGGACGGGACAGGCAAAACTCCGGAGAATCGTAGGGGCTGTACAGTAGTCAAAATCAAGCCCGCGGCGATAATTGAGGCAGAATTTGGCGATTTCGCCCTGGTACGAGGGCCTGGTGGCAGAGAAACTTGAACAGAAACTCGCCGATGTTTTTCAAGTCGATTATGGCCAGGTCGTATTCGGCAATACGCTGTTCAAGAACCTGGGAGGGGGCAAGTTTTCCGAAGTATCCGAGAAAGCAGACGTCGCAACCTTCTGGCCATGGGGAATCGTGGCCGGCGACTTCGACAATAATGGCTTCGAAGACGTGTTCTTGCCATCAGGCATGGGGTATCCATCCTTTTACTCGGAAAATCGCTTGCTGATGAACAATGGCAATGAAACTTTCTCGGAACGGTCAAGGCAAGAAGGCATCGAACCACCTCGCAATGGTATCTATCTGGCGGACCGCATCGGCGGCAGGCACGCGGCGCGAAGCTCGCGTTGCGCTGCGGCCGCAGATTTCCGAAAAGATGGCCGGCTCGACATCGTCACCAACAATTTCAATGATCACCCTTACTTCTTTCAGAATCACTTTCCCAGGAAGAACTACATCACGTTTGCCCTGCAAGGCCTCAAAAGCAATCGCGACGCCATCGGGGCACTGGTGTGGGTTCACGTCGGAAACGACGTGATGGTCCGCCAGGTTCAGGGTGCCGGGGGATATCTGTCGCAATCTTCCAGGAATCTGCATTTTGGCCTGGGCGAGCGCTCCAGTGTCGAACGGGTCGTGATACAGTGGCCAAGCGGCATACGTCAGGAAGTTCGCAATCCGGCCATCAATCGATGGCACCATGTCATCGAGCAACCCCCGTCCTGAGTGCTGGATAAGTATGACAAAACTCCGCCTCGCATGCGCGGTGCTTTGCTGCCCTTTCACGATGCTGGCACATGCAGTGCGCGCTCGTCCGACCTGGTCACTCATCATCTGCGCCGGCGTGGCAATCGCGGGAGGCTGGCTCAGCCTTGGCGTCTGGATCGGCTGGCAACTTGAGTCGGCGGAACGCGCTTGTCGTCTTCATAATTACGAGGAGGGGCGGGTCCACGTTGACCGCGTCCTGGCCTTGCGCCGCAACCACTACCGCGCAAATATCCTGGCAGCGCGAATCCATCGCGGCCTGCAGGAATACGCCAGGGCCGAAGCGCACTTGCTCCTTTGCAAGCCACATGCGGACCACGAGTTTCATACCGAATGGCTGCTGCTGCGCGCGCAGCGTGCGGAATTCCCACAACGGGAGATGCCGTTACGCACTCGACTACGCGACGCTAGTTACAGGGAGCCGCTGGTGCTGGAAACGATGGTCTACTGCCTGTATCGAGAATCACGATTTCCCACGGCGGAGTACTACATCGAGCGCTGGCTGGAGCAGGCACCTGACGACGCAGTTGGCCATTGCTGGCGCGGCGCCGTGCATTCTCGTACGGGTAAAACGAGCGATGCTCGGCACGACTTTGAGCGCGCGCTCGCACTGGAACCAGAATTCTGGAATGCACGCTTCCAGCTTGCCGGCGTGTTGTTGCAGCGGCTGGACCTTGTCGAACTCCCTGAGCACCTGCGCGCACTCGAGAGTTCGGGATGGCGACCCACGGACGTCTCCTTGCTAGCCGGAATGTATCACCTGGCACGGAACGAGCTCGAGGCAGCCGATCAGAGATTTGCGGATGTGTTGCGGGTCAAAGCAGATTACCCTGCAGCGTTGTTTCAACGGGGGCGAGTCGCTCTGCGCCGGCAGCAGTTCCAGCAAGCAGAGGATTGGCTTCGGCGCGCCATCCAACTAGATCCGCAGAATGGAAATGCTCGTTACGCGCTATATCAATGCCTGCTGCAGCAGCTGGGGCGGGAAAAAAGTGCCGCGGACGAGCTGGCCGCTTACAAGCAATTCACCGAGCACAGCAAGCGCCTGGCGGCGGCTCTCCGGAGAGTGGAGCAGGGCCCGAATGATGCCGACTTGCTCACGGAAGTCGGGGAGTTTTACTTGCAACAGCAGCAGAGCTTCCTGGCACATCAGTACCTCACCCGAGCATTGCGATTACAACCCGGCCATGACCGGGCTGAGAGGGCGCTCGAGGAGGTTTCCAAGATAATCAAGAGCGCTGGCCCGTGACTACCAGCGGCCATGAAATCCTGCCGACATCTTCAAGACTTCGCTGCGCGTCCTGCGCTGGCAGGCGCTATTCGCAGGATCGCCAAGCACCTCCCCGATCCAGTCGGCGATTTGCCGCATTTCCGGCTCGCGCATGCCGCGTGTCGTCAATGCGGGTGTGCCGATGCGGATACCGGAAGGATCCATGGGCGGGCGAGGGTCGAAGGGAATCTTGTTCTTGTTGACGGTGATGCCGGCGGCGTCGAGCGCCTCCTCGGCAAGCTTGCCGGTCACGCCGCGCGAGGCCACATCCACCAGCAACAAATGATTATCGGTGCCGCCGGAAACGAGGCGAAAGCCCAGGCGCTTGAGTTCCTCGGCCAAGGTGCAGGCATTGGCAATCACCTGCGCGGCGTAGGCCTTGAATTCGGGTCGGGCGGCCTCGCCGAAGCTGACGGCCTTGGCCGCAATTACGTGCATCAGCGGTCCCCCTTGCAGCCCGGGAAAAACCGCTTGATTGACTTTCTGTGCCCATTCCTGCTTGCAAAGCACCAAACCGCCGCGTGGGCCGCGCAACGTCTTGTGCGTGGTCGACGTTACAAAGTCCGCGAACGGAACCGGGCTGTCGTGTACGCCGGCGGCCACCAGGCCGGCGATGTGTGCCATATCCACCATGAACAGCGCATTCACCTCGTGGCAGATGTCGGCGAAGCGTCCAAAATCGATGGCCCGCGGATAGGCGCTGGCGCCCGCCACCACGAGCCGGGGCTTGTGCTCGCGCGCCAGACGGGCGACCTGGTCGTAGTCGATCCGTTCGTCCTCGCGGCGCACACCGTAGGAAACGACCTTGTAGAGCTTGCCGGAGAAATTCAGATGCATGCCATGCGTGAGGTGTCCGCCGTGCGCCAGATCCATGGCCAGGATCGTTTCACCGGGATCGAGGCAAGCGAAGTAGACAGCCATGTTCGCCTGCGCGCCCGAATGCGGCTGCACGTTGGCGCGAGCGGCGCCAAACAGTGCGAGCACGCGGTCGATGGCCAGGCGCTCAACCCGGTCGACAAACTCACAACCGCCGTAATAACGCTTGCCGGGCAGGCCTTCCGCGTACTTGTTAGTGAGTATGGAGCCCTGCGCCGCCATCACTGCCGGAGAAGCGTAATTCTCCGATGCAATCATCTCGAGGCCTTGCTGCTGGCGAAGCAACTCGGACACGATTGCCTGGTGAATGTCAGGGTCTGATTGAGCGAGGAATGCCGAGTTGTCCACGGTATCATCCTTGCCTGGTTGCGCGGCCGCCATCCAGCGACGACCTGCTAGCTGAATACCCGGTCATTATATGCCTGTGCGGATTTCAGTTCTTCTCGATTGCTCGTCCGATTGTTTTCTCATCTCTAATGAACGGCGCCTCATGCTCTTGTCATTTCTATTTAACACGCGGCTCACGACGCTTTCATTGTGTCGCTGGCACAATCACAGAGTCGAGAGCGGGATGGCGTGTTCGTTACCGATGTATCCCGCTCGCCTGAGGTCCATTCGCCTGACTTCAAATCAAGGAGTTCAATCATGACAAGAACGGCGCAAGCGCAACGCAACGGCTTCACTCTGATCGAGTTGCTGGTAGTCATCGCCATCATCGCCGTCTTGATTGCGCTGCTCGTCCCGGCGGTGCAGAAAGTCCGAGAGGCTGCCGCACGCACGCAGTGCTCGAACAACATCAAGCAACTTGTCCTGGCGACACACAGTTACCACGATACTTTCTTGACACTGCCAGCCATTGGATCGTACAAGCAGAGTGCACCCTATCTGGGAGAGGCGTTTCGCTATCACGGCAACTTGCTTTTCACCATTTTACCGTTCATCGAGCAAGATCCCATGTACAAGTCGGGCGTCAGCAGCGCCGACGCAAACTCAGGCTACATCTGGGATGGTCCGAGCTACATTCGCTTGATGCCGGTGCCGACGTTTCAATGTCCGAGCGATCCGACGCTGCAACAGGGCTGGAGCGGCGTCCAGGTCGGGAGCTGGATGGGGGCCAGCTATGCTCCGAATCTGCAGGTGTTTGGGCTGACCTACATCGCCGGCGCCAACATGCCGCGCTATCGGCTTGGCAACATGCCCGATGGGACCTCAAATACCATCGGCTTCGGGGAGACCTATTCGGGCTGTGGATACGGCTACAACTACCAGGGAACCTGGTACACCGCCGGCTACGGCAACGCCGGCAATCTCTGGGCGTACCCCAGCGTCGCCTGGGCATGGAACTGGACTCCGGTGATCGCCAATTCGCACACGTTTTACAACGTTTACAACACCACTTACCTGACCAATCCGGGCGACAACACCGTCGTACCCGGGGATAAGAACTGGGGTTCCTGGGACGGCATTCCTCAGCTGCAGCCAACGGATGCGCAATGCAACAAGATCAATGCCCAGGCCATTCATAGCTCCGGCATGGTCACCGGCATGATGGACGGTACAGTCCGAATCATCGGGCCCACCGTGTCGCAGCCCACCTATCGACTGGCCTTGCTCGCCAACGATGGCATGGCGATGCCGGGCGACTGGCAACAATAGTTGATCCGGGCATCAAGGCAAACAGTCGATCCGTGGCACATCTCACTCCAGCAATGGGGAGCATATCATGAAGCTTCTGACAGCGGTCCTTGTCGTTTTCACTGTAGCGTTCGCAGGATCGGGTTGCTCCGAGCAGCGCACGGTCGTCGAGAGACCCAAGAACGATCGCGCCCTGAAGGACATTCCAAAAATGCCGGCGCCATCGCCAGGCTTCGAGGAACTGGTCAAATAGCGAAGGGCACGGCGTTCGTCTGCGATGGTATTCACTCAGAGCACGGCCAGACTCTTGAGGCGCGTTTCCAGGTCTTGAAAGCTTTGATACTGGATGACGTGCCAGCCCCAGGCACGCGCGGCGGCAACGTTGGCTGGCAGGTCGTCGATGAACAGACACTCGTCGGCATCGCCGACCGCGTGGGTCTGGCAGTGCTCGAAAAAGCTGGCGTGCGGCTTGCGCACGCCGATCTGATGGGACATCACCAGTTTGTGGAAGTGGCGCAGCGTCCCGGCAAACTGCCGGCAGAACTGTCCGGCATGCAGTTCATTGGTGTTGCTGCCCAGAACGAGGCGGTAGCGGCCTTGCAAGCGCGGTATCAGGTCGCAGACCTCCTGGTTCGGCCGAAAGATATCACTCCAGGCATCGGCCAGATAGGTGTCGTCGCAACTTAGCCGACACATCTGCTTAACCTGTCGCAAGAAGTCGGCAGCACTGACGCGGCCCGCCTCGAAGTCGTCCTCGAGCTGTCCGCGATAGATCGCGTCGGTCATGCCCTCCGCGGACATGTCCGTATGCGCCGTCAGCCGGCTCAAGGTCTGACCGTGATCGAAGTAGCCGATGACATTGCCGAAATCGAAAATGATAGTCTTCATGACGATCACGCACCCGCGCTCCTGATCAGCATCGATGGAGTTTGCCGTCCACAAGCCATCCAGGATGGCCAGCAGCGCCGCCGTGTCGCGAATGTCCCGCAGCGCGCTGATTCGTCTCCCAATAATGCCAGATTGACGACGTTCCGTCGATCCCGATCGTGGATTCGGTAATGAGACACGACCATTCGCTCGGCAACGCTCGGATCGGGCTGATTCTGTACCTTGAGATGCAGCGGTTGGGCCAGCGAGCGCTTGCCCTACGGACGACAACTCCCAGGCGTCCTGCCCGGCGAGTCGCCAGACCAGTCCGACATCCCTGACTCACTTATCCTTCAACGGCCACTGCATCAAGTACGCGCTGTTGAAGTCAGGCGACGCCCGGCCGCGCGGGCCGGCACCGATGGCCAGCAGCTTCTGATCGGGCGAGATGGCCAGGCCGAAGAAGGTGCCCAGCGGCATGGCGTTGCCGTAGAGCATCTTGCCGTCCGTGGGGTTCCAGATGGCCAAATAGCCCTTGTTCATCGGCGCGTCGCCGATCGACACAAGCTTGCCGTCCTTGGTGAAGCGAAGCTTGTAAACCCAGCCGGGGTGCGAGCGCGGCGGAGCCTTCGGGTTGGCGGCGGCAAGCTGCGGATTGGCGAGGTCGCGGACCACGGAGCCGTCGGCGACGTTCCAGATCTTGATGAGCCGTTCCAGCCCGCCGGAGCCGGAGGCGATGAACTTGCCGTCCGGGCTGAAGGCAGCGCTGAACACCGGATCCTGGTGGCCCTTCTCGAAATCCTTGACCTTGTAGGCCTTGAAATCCTTGACCATGGCGCCGGTATTGGCATCCCAGAGCTTCAGGCTATTGTCATAACCGGCACTCAGGATCTTGGTGCCGTCGGGCGAGTAGGCAACCGCGTAGATCATCGTCGAATCCTTGAGGATGTGGGCATTGATCTCGCGAAGCTGCACCCCCTTGACAAGGTCGAAGATGCGAATCTTGCCGTCGTGGCCGCCGGAGATGAGCTGGTCTCCCTTGGCGTTGAAGGCGACACTATCGACATGATTGGGATGCGGGAAGTTGCGCGTCGGCGTGAGCGATGCCAGCTTCCACGCTTGCAGCGTCTTGTCGAGGCTTGATGCGTAGATGGTGGCATTATCGGCGGCGAATTCGACGCGCGTCACCGGCTCCTTGTGGCTGAACGACTGGATCGGCTTCAAGAAGTCTTGCGGCAACGGCTGTCCGGCCTGAAAAGTCACGTCCCAGGTGGACACGGCGCCACCGGCGCCGCCGCCGGCCAGGGCCAGGCTGTTGGCGCTGAACGCCAGGGAGGTCACCTTTCCGGACGTCTTCACCGCCGCCATCTCCTTGGCGTCGCCGAAGTTGAAAACGCGCACCGTCTTGTCGGCGCTGCCGGCCGCAAGCAAGAGATTGTTCTTCGCCACCGCGACGGAATGGACGCTGTCGCCGAAGCCGGCGAAGGTACGTTCATTGGCGGCACTGTTGATGTTCCAGATCTTGACTTGCTTGTCGCTGCCGCCGGTAACGACATGCGTGTTGTTCGGCGCGAAGACGAGAGCATGCACGGGTCCCGGCGACACCGGCACGACGCGCTGGATCGAAAGCGTGTCGCCGCGCGGCGTCTTGCCGCCCGCGTAGACGACGCCGGTGCTCTTGCCGTCGAAGAGCACGGCCGCCACCGGCTCATCGTTCGTGAAGAATTGCAATTCCTTGGCGGTGGCGATGTCCCATGTGCGGGCCAGCTTGTCGGCCGCCCCGGTTGCGAGCCGGGTCTTATCCTGGTTGAAGGACAGCGAAAGCACATCGGCCGGGTGGACAAGCTCGTAAAGCTGCTTGCCGTCGCCGATGTTCCAGACGATGGCCTTCTTGCCGGCCGCAACGCCGGCCTGCGTGTAGTCGCGGCTGAAGGCGACAGCCTTGATATCGTCGACTGGGCCGAACGACTTGAGCATGGTCCCCTTGGCGAGGTCCCAGAGCTTGGCAAGCTTGTCGCCGCCGGCCGAGAGCGCCTGCGTGCCATTGCTGTGGAACTGCACGCCCGCCGCGCCGTCCTTGTGCCCATCAATGGATGCGAGCACGCCGACGGACGTCAAGCGCGCCGACTTGTCTTGCGACGTGGACACAATTGTCTTGTTGTCCGCCAGGAAATCGATTGAGCCGATCGGGCCCATGTGGCCGTCGATAATTTGCAACTCTCGGCCAGAGTCGAGGTCGTATACGCGAATGACGGGGCTCTTGTCATCGCCGACAGCGACGGCCAGGCGCGTGCCGTTTGGGCTGACCGCCAGGGCACGCGGGACGGCGTCCAGCGTCAGGGTCGAGAGCGGCTTCTTGTCGTCCTTGGCGGTCCACACCTTGACGGTCTTGTCAGCGTCGGCCGTGACGACCTTCGTACCGTCCGCGCTCAGATCCAGTCCGACAACGGCGCCGCCGGTGTCGAGCGTTTTGAGGTCCTTGCCGTCGGCGGTGCTGAAGGTCTTGACCGATTTGTCATCGACGGCCAGAGCGAGATCGCCCTTCGGGCTCAGCAAGGCGCGAACCACCGGGGCCTTGACGTCCTTGCTCCAGAGCAGCGACGACGTCCAGGCCTGGGCCAGCTTGTCTGCACTGGCGGTGAGAAGTTGCCTGGCATCGGCAAACGCGACGCCCTGCACGGCGCCGTCGTGATTGAAGAACTCAAGCAGCCTGCCTTGCGGATCGACGAGCCGGGCGACCTTGTCCTTGCCGCCCAGAAGCAGCGACTTGCCGTCGGGCGCAATGGCGATGCTCTGAATGACGTCCGGAGCGGCGAAGGCGCTGGACTCCTTGCCGTCTGCGATCGTCCAGATCTTGACGGCCTTGTCGCCGGCGACGGCCAGGCGCGTGCCATCCTTGCTCAAAGCAAGTCCGGAAACGGCCGTCGGATGCTCCAGCGTCTTGGCGGCCTTGCCGTCCTTCAACTCCCAGATGATGACTGACTTGTCGGCGCTGCCGGAGATGAGTGCATCTCCCTTGGGAGTGTAGGCAATGCTCGTAACCGATCCCTTGTGGCCAGCGAAGTTTCGCGGCTCGTCGTCCTTCTTGTCTTTCTTGTCCTTGGTTTCGACGAGATTGACGACGCGAACGGAGTTATCGGCGAGGGCGGCGGCAAGCGACTTGCCGTCCGGGCTGAAGGCGATGTCATTGACCACTCCAGGGAGGGCAATCTTCTTGAGGAGCTTGCCGTCGGCCACGTTCCAGACGGTCGCAGTCTTGTCGGCGCTGCCGGCGGCGACTTGCTGGCCGTTGCCGCTGAACGCGACCGAGGTAACGCTCAGCGCCGGGCCTTGCAGGTCGCGTTCCTTGGCCCCGGTCTTGAAGTTCCACAGCCGGACCTGCTTGTCGGCGCAACCTGTGGCGACGCGCGTGCTATCCGGACTGACGGCGATGCTGGTCACCTGGTCGGGGTGCGCGAACGGTCGCGGACCGGCCGTCGGCACCTGCCAGAGCTTGACGCTGCCGTCCGTCGAGGACGACAGGACCTGGTTGCCGGCCGGATTCAGGGTCAATGAGGTGACCGGTCCTGCGTGCGCACCGACCATGGCCGTTTCCTTGCCCATGGCCTGATTCCAGACGCGAATCGTCTGATCGGCGCTTCCGGAAACCAGAGTCTGCCCGTTGGCACTGACGGCAACCGCCGTCACCGGCCCGGCATGGCCGGTGAACTGGCGCAGGATGGCCGGCTTCACCGGATCCCAGGCGCGGACGATCTTGTCGGTGCTGCCGGTAAAGACCTGCTTGCCGTCCGGCGTGGCGGCTGCGGCCAGCACCGATTCCGGGTGCGTCAGAGACTTGCCGGGAATCAGCGGCAACGACCAGAGCTTGATGAGACCGTCGCTGCCGGAGGTCAGCATCTGCGTGCTCTGTGCATTGAAGCTGACGCCCGTGACCGCGCCACGATGCGCCTGGAGCTGGTCGATGATCTTGCCGTCGGCGATATTCCACAGCGCGATGTTGTTCTCGGCGGTGCCGGCGGCCAGCGTCGTGTTGTTCGGAGCGACGGCGGCGCTGCGGATCGCGGCACTGGCGCCGGCGAAGCTCTTGGTCTCCTTGCCGCCCGCGATGGGAGTCTGGCGGATGACCTTGTCCTTGCCAGCCGTGAACACCTGATTGCCGTCCGGCGAGAACGCGATGGCCAGGACGGAATCTTCATGGCTGGCCAGCGTGCGCGTCGGCGGCGGCGGGACCTGCCAGAACTTGAGCAGGCCATCGTCGCCGATGCTGTAGCCGACCGTGCTGTTTGGGTTCAGCACGACGGCGTTGGCCGAGCCATGATGGGCGCCGACCTCGGCAAGCTGCTGCCCCTTGTTCGCGTCGAAAAAGCGCAGCGTCTTGTCGGCGCCGCTGCTGGCGATGAACTGGTTGTTGGCACTGAAGGCAAGGCTAGTCACAGCGCCCGTGTGTCCCGGCATCTTGATCGATGGCTTGAAGGTGGCCGTGTCCCAGAGCTGGATGAGCCCATCCTTGCCGCCGGTGGCGAGGCGTTTGCCATCCGGGCTCAACGCGAGCGAGGTGACGCCGTCGTTGCTGGCCAGCGTTTGCAGCGGGCTGGTGGACGGGATGTCCCAGACCTTGAGCGTGTTGTCGGCGCTGCCGGAGGCGAGAAGCTGGCCGTTGGGGCTGATGGCGACGGTAAGCACCATCTTCTGATGCCCGGCCGGGCCGCCGAAGCTGCGGATTTCCTTGCCGGACGGCGTGTCCCAGAGCTTGATGGTGTTGTCGAAGCTGCCGGTGGCGATCTGCTTGCCGTCGTCGTTGAAAGCCACGGAATAAACCAGCTCGGTGTGTCCTTTGAGCGTGGCGACGATGCCGTAGGGATTGTCCTTGTCCTTCTCCTTGTCCTTTTCCTGGGCGTCGGCGGACCAGAAGCCGATCGCCATCGCCAGTACCAGAAAAGCCGCCACGAGCCGTTGCGTCTTCATCGGAAAACCTCCGTCGAGAATCATCGGGACCGGAGCAGGGGAGGGCGCCCAAGGGGGGGACAGACAGGGATTGTTGTAGCGAGTCCGCAGTCACTTGGCCGCGTTTACGTTTCGCGCTTGATTGCCGACATGCAGCAATGTCGTCGCCAGGCCGCGAGTGAGCGCGAAACGTAAACCAGCCGCGTATAATGGGGCATCCTCTCGCCCGCGGGAGCTACCCATGCTGCGCATCCGCCGCTCCGCCGACCGTGGCCATTTCAACCACGGCTGGCTCGATACCTATAACACTTTTTCCTTCTCCGATTACTACGATCCGGAGCACATGGGGTTCCGTGTGCTGCGCGTGATGAACGAGGATCGCGTCGCACCGGGACAGGGCTTCGGCATGCACGGCCATCGCGACATGGAAATCGTGACCTACGTGCTGGAAGGCGCCCTGGAGCACAAGGACAGCCTCGGCAACGGCGACGTTCTCCGCCCCGGCGAGTTCCAGCGCATGACCGCCGGCACCGGCATCCGCCACAGCGAGTTCAACCCGTCCGCGACGGAACCGGTTCACCTTTACCAGATCTGGATCATGCCGGAGCGAAACGGCCTGCCGCCCGGCTACGAACAGCGCCCCATCGACGTGAAAAAAAGTGAGAACCGCCTGCTGCTGGCGGCGTCTCGTGATGGCCAGAACGGCTCGCTGACGATCCGGCAAGATGCGAGGCTGTATCTCACGCGGCTTGACGCCGGCAAGGCCGTTGGGTTTGGGATCCAGCCAGGCCGGGCGGCGTGGGTGCAGGTGCTGCGCGGCGGCGTCATGGTCAATGGCCAGTTGTTAGCGGCCGGCGACGGGGCGGCGCTGGAGGGGGAAGAGGCTGTCGAGATCAAGGGCGCTGAAACGGCGGAGGTGATGGTGTTTGATTTGCCGTGAATGGGCGCAACTACGTTGATGAAATTCAACAAATCGGCCAAAGCGATTCTCAAGTGAGTCGCAGCTTTTTCTGAATGCTCGCCTCGCCCGATAATTTTTCTGGAATATCTTATTGACATATCGCGATCTTACGATATATTATAGGGAGCGAGGCAACCATGACCACCAAGACCAAGCCACCGAAGTCGCCGGGCCTGACGCCGCTGGCGGCCCTGGAGCGGGCGGCGGAATGCCTGAAGGCGCTGGCGCATCCGCATCGATTGCGGATGATCCAGATGCTAATGCGTGGGAGGTACACGGTGGGCGAACTGGCCGAGGCGTGCGGCATCCCCAGCCACATGGCCTCGGAGCATCTGCGGCTCATGCAGCGCTGCGGCTTTTTGACCAGCGACAAGGATGGCCGCAAGGCCTACTACAAGGTCGCCGAGCCGCACCTGGCCAACATCATGAGCTGCGTCGAGGAGCGTTTCGGGGGGGCAGCGTGATTTGTTTTCGCCTTAAATATCTTAATATCGGGATATCTCAAGTTATGAACAATACACCGAACCTGCGAGTCACGAAAGGGAGCATCATGGAAAACCTTTTTTCCGTCATCGTGCCCATCGCCATCGTGGCGGGCTGGATCATCCTGCAAGTCTGGGTCTTGCCGCGCTTCGGCGTGCGCACCTGACTGAGCGGTGCCTGCGGGCCGAGTTCGGCCCCACGCGACGCTGTTCCCGCCGACGTGCGCGAACCCGAAACGGACAAGCGTCCTGGACAGTGAGAAGTTGCGTGTCATGCCCACGGCTGTGCGTGGGCATGACCTGAGATGTTGCACTGTTGCCATGACGCAACGCCGTGGCCGTGGCATCGTTATTTCGATCGATCTGCAAGAAACCGAAAGGATTTCGTCATGACCATCAACACCATTCATCCACAGGCCCTGGCCGATCTGTCACGTGAGGGCTACAAGCCGGAACTGATCGATGTACGTACGCCCATGGAATATCGCGAGGTGCATGTCGCGCTGGCGCGCAATGTCCCGCTGGACGCGCTCGACCCGGCGGCGATCATGCAGGCGCGCAACGGCTCGAAGGACGAGCCGCTGTATCTCATCTGCCGTTCCGGCAGCCGGGGCCGGCAGGCGTGTGAAAGATTCGTATTGGTTCACGGCGCGGGCAATAGAGATATTGCCCTTTGTTGATTGTGGTGGGCTTGGACTGCCTCGACAAGCCAGTCGAAGACGTTGCAGGATTGGCGGCGGCAGGTTTCGATGACAGTCAGCAGTCGCTCGACGAACTGACTGCCGGACGCTGATTGCGTGCCGAACGAGAGCTTCCGCCAGATGACCGCGTGCCGCAGCGCTTGCTCGGCGGCATTGTTGG
>VGYC01000207.1 GCA_016873095.1 Planctomycetota bacterium
TCCCGTCCCCCGTCCGCATCGCGTGCCCGGCCTCTCCGCGCCCGCGTCGCGTCATCCCGTCACCCCGCGGCCCCGCGCCTGCCCCCCCCGCCGGCCCAGCAACGCAACTGGCTCCCAGCAAGCTGCGCAAGCGGCGCGCTACGGGAAAAGCGACCGCGTCCCGCTCTGCCTTGGAAGTGGTGACGACCGCTAGCGCGGACCGGGTGTGACGCTCGAGTCCATGTATTGCGGGGCCACCAGCACGCACGGCAAGCCGAAGATGCGCTTGATCGCCGCCCATTCACCCACGTCGTTGCCCTCGATACGATGGCCAACGTACTGCAGGACGTAGCCCAGCACGAACAGGCCCACGCCGCAGTACCACTCGTCCCACGGCAGCGCAAACAATGTGATCACTCCCGCGACGGTCATCGGAATGCCGGCGAGATGTAATATGAAATTCACGGGATGGCGATGTCGCTGCCGCCACTTCCAGAGGATGTAGCGGAGCGGACGACGCCAGGTTGGTTGACGATCCTGCATCAGGAAACTGGACGCGGTTTTCAGTTTTCAGTGTGCCGTTTGCACGGTTCAGTTTATGGTAAGTCTGAACGCTGCAAACGGTACACGGAAACTATTCCTGGAGTTCCCATGAAGTTCTTGCGAATCGGCCTTGCGCAGGTGCGGCAGACGGCGGACCTGGCGACAAATGCCGCCACCATCTTTCGTTTCCTCGATCAAGCTGCTGCCGCCGGCGTACAAGTGCTTTGCTTTCCGGAAACACAGACCGCCGGCTACCGTGCCGACATTACCGAAGCGCTTGCGCCGGTCCCCGTGGCCGCGCTTGCCGAACTGCATGAGCGCGTGGCTCAACGCTGCGGGCGACTCGGCATGGCCTGCATTCTCGGTACGGAGATTCCCCTTGAGAAGGATCCCGAGCGCGGCAAGCCTTACAATTCCGCCCTGGTGATCGCCGAGACCGGCAAGACCCTGGGCACACATCACAAGACGCGGCTCACCCCGCTCGATGCCGTCGCCTACACGCCTGGGACGGAGCAGCACGTCTTCGATCTGTGTGGCGTGAAGGTCGGCGTCGTCATCTGCTTCGAGGGCTTCCGCTTTCCGGAGACGACTCGTGAGTGCGTCCGACGCGGTGCGCAGCTGGTCTTTCATCCACAGAACAACACCACCCGGCCGAACGACTGGAAGATCCCCATCCATCACGCCATGATCACCACCCGTGCCGCCGAGAACACCATCTGGTTCGCCAGCTGCAATGCCTGCCTGGAACAGCAGAATTGCCGCTCGCTGGTGCTGGCGCCCGATGGCCGGGTGCACGCCCAGTCGGAACTGAAGCGCGAGGAACTTGTCGTCGCGGACATCGACATCGACCGCGCGACGCGTGCCATGTTCCGCTACGACATCCAGGGCTGCGCGGAGATGCTATTTGCGGACACTGTGAAGCCGGAAGAGTACGCTGGCTTCTCTGCCGTGGCCAGCTCTCAGACCAAACGCTAGATGATAATGTCGTAAGTCGTTGAGCAGGTGTTCAGCAAGGGAGGGCGAGGCTCCTGCCGAGCCGTGGCGTAACAATAACCAAGCGGGTTCACGGCTCGGCAGGAGCCTCGCCCTCCCGAAACTCGCCCATTTGCTGCTCGGGGACTTATGAAATGGCCATCTCGCTGCCCCGCGAGTCACGCGATGACGCTCTCGGATTGCGGCTGGAATTGCCGGCTCCCGCGGGCTTGCGCCTTGTGACCTTCGCCGAACAGGAGGAGCAGCGGGCTGGCAACGTAAATTGAGCTATACGTTCCAATGACCACGCCCACGACCATGACGAAGGCGAACAACTTGACGCCAGGGCCGCCCCAGGCATAGAGCACGAACACCACCAGCCAGGTGATGAACGACGTCAAGAGCGTGCGGCTCAGGGTCTGGTTGACGCTGTCGTTGATCATCTGCGGCGTCAAGTCCGGGTTCTTGCCGCGAACCTCGCGGATACGGTCGAAGACAACGATGGTGTCATTGACCGAGAAGCCGATCAGCGTCAGCAGGGCGGCCACCGAGGTCAGGTCGAACTTGAAATCCTCCAAACCAAGCAACTGACCGAACCAGCTGGCGTAAACGAAATGGCAGGCGGCCACCACGCCCATGGTGAAGAACAGGTCGTGAATCAGGCATAGAACCGCCGCCAGGCCAAACGTCCAGTTGCCGAAGCGAATCCACAGGTACATGGCAATCGCCGTCCAGCTCAGCAAAACCGCCCACATGGCGCGAAAACGAGTCTCGGCAGCGAGCTGGCTGTCGAACGTCTCCAGGCGTTCCGGTTGCGGGCGTGCCTCGAACATGGCAATGGTCTTGTCGAGCGCCACCTGGACGTTGGAGAGCTGATCCGCCTTCAAGGGATCGACGAACTTCAGGCGCATGACCTGAAAACGACCCTCCTGCGTCTTGCCCTCGCCAATCAAATCGAATTGAACGGGCAACTTTGCCTTGTCGGTGTCTTTCAGGCCGAAGGCGCTGAACAGCTCGCGAGTCAGCAGGGTGCGAACGAAGCTTGGCGATGCGTATGCGGCGGGAAAGCGCTGTTCCTCGGGCTTTTGCGCCTCCAGCGCCGGATTGAATCCCTTGGGGGGCTCGTTCAGGAAAAAGCGCAGCCGCGTCCCGGTCGGCCCGAGCGGCTCGTAAAACATGTAGATCTTTTCCATGAGCGGCACGACGGCGCCGACTTCCTTGCCGCCGTCATTCCAGTCGCGCTTCTTGCCGCGCAGCAGGCGATCGAGCGAAGCCTGCACGAGTTCGGGTTCCTTCTCCGAGGTACGAATCGTGAAATAGCGGCTGACGTTGGGCGCAGGGGGCGTCTCGAAGCTCGGGAAAAGCTGCTCGACGGATGGATCCGGTAGATCGCTGGCCCGCTTTGCGACCGCTTTTTCGCGCTGGGCCTTGTGGCTCGCGATCAGCTTGCCGTCCTTGTCCAGTTCGTCGGCAGGCTCGATGGCGTTGGCCAGCGTGACCGAGCGCGGCGGCGACGTGGTGCCGTCCGGGTTCTTGTAGGTTATCTCGAACTGAGTTCCGCCCTTGCCTTCCTCCTTGACGGAGGCAACCTGGAGCCACTTGTCCACGTTTTTCTTGTCCACCAGATCGCGCAGGTCGGTGATGGCAACGTGGGTAGAGAGCTTGCCGCCATAGGCCGTACCGCCGACGAAGTCGATGTTCAGGTCGCCGGGCAAGCGGGCCACAACCAGCATGATGCCGGCGATCGACACGGCCAGCGTGATGCTGAAGAAGGCATAGCGCAGGCCCATGAAGTCGATGTCCGGCTTGGAGAAGAACCGCAGCATGCTCAGCTTGTGCAGCCAGCCCCTGCTCAGCCAGAAGTCAAAGATCAGACGCGTCATGTACAGCGCGGTGAACAGGCTGATGACAAGGCCGACTGTCAAGGTGACGCCGAAGCCCTTGAGCTGGTCGTTGCCGACAATGTAGAGCACGATGGCGGTGAAGATGCTGCTCAGATGCGTGTCGATGATCGTGGGGAAAGCGCGATCATAGCCGTTGCGAATCGCCAGGGGAAGCCCGGCGCCGCGTTCGCGCTCCTCGCGGATGCGTTCATAGATCAGCACATTGGCATCGACGGCCATCGCCAGCATGAGCACGAGTCCGGCGAGCCCCGGCAATGTAAATGTGGCCTGCACCGACACCATGAAGCCGATTGTCAGCAACAGGTTTGCGAGGAGAGCGACGCTCGCCACCAAGCCGGAAAAACGATAGTAGACAACCATGAATATGAGCACGGCGACGAAGGCCAGGCCGATGGCGGTGACGCCGTCGGTGATCGTGTCCTGGCCGAGGGTAGCGCCCATGGTGCTCTCGCTGACGGGCTGCGGCTTCAACGACGCGGGCAACTGGCCGGCACGCAGGATGTTGACCAGGCTATCCACCTCACGCTTGGTGAAGTCGCCGGTGATCTGGCCGGATCCGCGGATTTCCGAGTTGATGGTCGGAGCCGACATGATCAGGCCGTCGAGCACGATGGCCAGAAATCGCTTGGCCTCGCCATCGCTTTCCTTCGACGGCACGTTCTTGCGTGTCAGCGTCCCGAACAGGTTGGCGCCTTCCTCGTTGAAGGTGAAGGAAACTGCCGGACGCACGTTCTGCATGTCGGGCTGTGCACTGCGCAGGTAGCCGCCGCCGATCTTGGGAGTGCGGCGTTCCTCGATGGGTCGATCAGGCGGCACGCGTGGATCGAGTTCCGGATCGCGCGTGAGGACGAAGTACTCGATGTTTTTCTGACGCCGCTCTTCCTCGGGGAGGTTGCGATCCTCGCACTTGCGACTGTAGAACAGCGCCCCCTGGAGAAGCGCCAGCGACTTGGTGCTGCGCACGTCCGAGATGGTGACGGCCTTGCCTTCGCTGCGGGCCTTCTGCAGTTCCAGCCAGGCCTGATTGCGCCGCGGATCGAAGGCCGAGGCGTTATCCAGATTCAGCGTATGGCGTTCCTGCGGACCCAGTTCCACCCACGAATACGTGACCAGGCTCTTGTTGTTCCTGGGCAGCGTGATCTCGAACACTTGCGGCTGGTCCCGGGTTCCCTTGACGATGGGACCGGGAGGCGGAAGGCCCTGCTCTTGCAAGGTCTTCAAAAGCTGCTGATTCGCTGGATCCTTGCTCTCGATCTGTTCCTTGGCTGCCTTGATGCCGTTGACGTCGTCCTTGTTGTTGGCGAGGATACGAAACTCGAGGCTGCCCACCTTGGCGACCAGATCCTTGACGCGCTGCACATCTTCGCGGCTGAGATCGCGCGACCGGCCACTGGCCTTGTACAGATCCACGATCTCCTGGTTGATGTCTTGCAGCGACGGGCCGTAATTGTCCTCGATGAACTTCGTGATGGTCTTGGTGTCGGCGGCCTTGCCCTTGACATCCGCCAGAACCACGGCATTTTTGCCGATGATGGAGTCGAGGCTGCCGACTGCCCCCTGTGCCAGCGGGTTGCCGCCTGATTGAATGAAGCCGATGAGCTGGTCGGTATGGTCCGGCAGGATCAGTGTCTGGCCGAAGGGACGCTTGCCGGTGGCGTCGGCAGCCACCAGCTTCCCCTTGAGGTCGGGCCAGTTCTTTTGCACACGATCCAGCAGCTGTTCCCACGCCTGGTCGCGAATCCAGCTTTCGATGACTTTTTCGCTGGAGCCGCCGCCCAGCTCGCGCTGCACGACATCCACGAAGCGGCGCAGATCGCCGATCGGCACTGCATCGATCTTCGCCTTTCTTGAACGCGTCCCGGTCTCCACAGCGACGCCGAGGGCGGGCATTGGACCAGGCACGGCCAGCTGGGCGGTGAGCGCTGCCACGGTTGCTGGCTTGGCCACCGCCAGATTCCATTCCACGGGATCCAGCAACGAGGGGAAATTCTCCGGTACCGCGTTCCAGAAGTTATCCAGGAACTGCGTCCAGGCCGCCTTGGTGCCGAACAACTCCTTGGCCCAGACCTTTTCCGCCAGGTCGAGATGAATGCGGTCGGCCAGCTCCTGGATATTGCCACGGGCCACGTCGAGGTTTTCGAGCTTGACCTTGACGCCCAGGCGCGTGGCGAGTTCCTGGGCCTTCTTCTTCATCTGGGCGATGAGTTCGTCCCAGGCATCCTTGGCTTTTTGCTCGCGGAAGACGCCACCAGTGGGCAGGATGATTTCGACGCGGCCTTCGCCGCCCGCTGGCCGGATCGTGATGTTGTACAGATCGTTGGGATCGATACGTCGCTTGAGGGCAATGGCGAGCTTGTTCGAGTCGAACTGGCCCTTCTCGAGCTTGCGCGTGTCAATCTCGTAAACCAGGATGGTGCCGCCAACGAGATCGACACCGAGCTTGTAGCCGCCCGGCTCGCCATTGAGAAAGCGCACGGTGGCGATCGTAGTGGCCCAGGCCGCCAGCAAGCACGGCACCAGGCAAATCACGAATCTCCAGAAAAATGGTCGCATGGGATTCCTTTTCCTTGTTACTTGGCCGCGTCTGCCTACTTGGCGTCTGCAGGAGCTTCCGTGCCGGGCTCCTTGGGTGTGAGAATGCGGACGATGGTACTGCGCAGAATGCGCATGCGCACGTTGGCGCTCTCGTCGATTTTCAGGATGGCTTCATCATCTTTCAGGTCCGCCACGATGCCGATAATGCCGGCGCTGGTGAGAACCTTGTCGTTCTTCTTGAGGCTGTTGGCCAGGGTTTCACGCTGTAGACGCTCTCGCCGTCGTGCCGGCAGGATCACCATGAAAAAGAAGAGCGCGAAAATGGCCCCCATCATGAGCAGGGGACTCCACGATGGCGGTTCGGCCTGCTTTTCCGCCTCGGCCAGCAGCATCACGACTTGAAACATCAATCATGCCCACCGGTGACGGCAGGTCCCCCGAATATCTTCCGCAAAAGGTGTATCTTAAAATTTTGCGCCCAAGCGGGCAAGGCGGACTGTGCAAAACTCGCGGTAACGACCCTCGCGGATGGCCAGGCGAATTTCCTCCATCAAGCCGACGTAGAACGCCAGGTTGTGCAGCGACAGCAGCGTCGGCCCCAGCATCTCGTCCGCCAAGAACAGGTGATGCAGATAGGCCCGGCTGTGGTGGCGGCACGTGTAACACCGGCAACCGGACTCGAGAGGGGTCGAATCTCGCTTGTGGCAGGCGTTACGCAGCCGCACAGGGCCGTCGGCCGTAAAAGCGAAGGCATTGCGGCCGTTGCGCGTCGGCAACACACAGTCGAACATGTCGATGCCGCGAGCGACGGCGGCCAGGATGTCCTCCGGCCGGCCCACACCCATGAGATAGCGCGGCCGATCTTCCGGCAGCAGCGCCGCCGCGGGCGCCAGCGCCGTCACCATCTGCTCTGCCGTTTCCCCCACGCTGAAGCCGCCCAGCGCGTACCCAGGAAAGTCCAGTTCGACCAGGGCTCGGGCACATTCCTCCCGTAGATCGAATGAAGTTCCGCCCTGGACAATGGCGAACAGACCCTGGTCCGCACGGCGATGCACATCGCGGCAGCGTTTCGCCCAGAGGACAGTGCGGCGGACGGCGTCCCGCATCTTCTCCGCGCCGGCGTCATGCGGAGGACATTCGTCCAGGCACATGGCAAAGTCACTGCCCAGGTTCTCCTGGATGCCGACCGCCTTCTCCGGACTTAGCTCCAGGGGGCTGCCGTCGATATGCGACCGGAATACTGCTGCGTCGTCGGTCATCTTGAGATTGGCGGCCAGGCTGAAGATCTGGTAGCCGCCGCTATCCGTGAGAATGGGCCGGTCCCAGTTCATGAAGCGATGCAGCCCGCCCAGATCGGCGATCAGCTCGGCACCCGGCCGCAGCGCGAGATGGTAGGTGTTGCCCAGCAACATCGTGACGCCGATGTCATTCAGCTGCTCTACAGTCAGCCCCTTGACGGTGGCCTGCGTGCCGACTGCCATGAAGACGGGCGTTTCCACCACGCCATGTGCGGTCGTCAGCCGCCCCAGACGGGCTGTCCCATCGCGCGCCAGAAGTTCAAACCGGATCGCCATGTTCTGCAGGATTTCAACCGCTCGCGGTATCGCGCACCGATTCGGGAGCGACCAGTTACTTCCTGGACACCACCGGCAGCACCACGTGCGATGGATGCTTGCTGTCGTGCAGCACTCGTTGCTGCGCTGTCACCCGGCGAGTCTGCAGGCCGACGTTGTCCTCGCCCGTGCCTGGATTGGGCAGATAGTACGGGAAGAACGTGCTGGACACTTCGATGCGGATGCGATGCCCCTTCTTGAAGAGGTTACCGGTGCCGCGCCAGAACGACAGCTTGTACTCGTGGACTTTTCCCGGCCCGATGGTGCTCAGCCTGGCGGCGTTGAAGGCATGGCTTTGCGGATCGCGGCAGCGCGCCCGGATGACGCCATCGCACAGCAAGGCGCAATGCCCGTCGGGACGCACGTCGATCAGCCGCATCATCCAGTCGGTGTCGCGCGCCGAGGTGGCGGCATACAGCGTCGCCTCGACAGGGCCTATTACCTCGACCGCTTCGGTCAACGCGGGTGACGAGTAGACCAGCACGTCGCTGCGCTGCGCGCCCTTGCGTGTATCGATGGGACCGTCGACGTGGCCGCTGGTGAATGTGTCCGGCACGGGGTCGGCGGGATTGTGTGTATAGCGATCGGCCGGCTCGTCGCCGGGCAGTGTGGTGTCCAGCGTGCCGTCCCCCTTGCTGGAGTTGGCCTTGCCTCCGCTGTGCAGGTAGAACTTCGTCCAGCGTGTTTCCGGCAACGGCCAGTCCGGTGCCGACCGCCAGCGGTTGCTGCCCAGCACGAACAGATGGACCGGCGCATCGTCGTCCACGCCGTTCTTTCGGCCCTTGAGATAGCGATCGAACCAGCGGCACACGTAGCCATTCCAGTTGATCATCGCCTCCTTGCCGAAGTCGATGCCGGAGAGAGCCCGCGTGGTATTGAAGGCGTGCATCCAGGGGCCGACGACCATCCGCGGCCGGCGCGCGGCCGGCGTGGCCCCGTGCTTCTTCATGGCGGCATAGTTCCGCGGCGTGCCCGGGTAGTTGGCGTCAAACCAGCCGGTGATGTTGAGCGACGGCACGTTGACTTTCGCGTAGCTCTGCGGCGTCTGATAGGAAATGCCGCGCCAGTAGGCCGACGATGCCAGGTTGTCGCGAATCCAGGTTTCGAACCAGGGCGCATCGACGGCGCCGCGACGCGCGCACAGCTTGACATACGGCAACTCGAGAAAGTCCTTGTGCCGCGTGGCCACAAAGCCGCCGTAGGCGCCGGGTCCTACCGTCTGCAGCGTGCGTCCGGCCTGCGCCGCCGCCCAGTCCATCATCCAGCAAACGAGAATGCCGTCTTGATACGGCCCGTTGTACAGCTGATCCGGCGGAGCGACTTCCGGCACGATGGCCTTGAGCGACGGAGGCGTCTGCGTGGCCGTCCACCATTGCGTCCAGCCCAAATACGATCCGCCCATCATGCCGACATTGCCGTCGCACCAGGGCTGCTTGGCCAGCCACTCGACGAGGTCGTAGCCGTCGGTCTTGTGCCTGGCGTCGAACGGGTCCCAGTCGCCGTCGGAGTCATAACGGCCGCGCGAATCGGCGACGGCCACGCCGTAACCCCGACGCGCAAACCACCGGGCCCGCTCGATCAGGCCGGGTGAATTATTGCTGTATGGCGTGATGACCAGGATCGCCGGGCGCCGCTCGTCGCTCTGCGGTCGATAGATATCGACCGAGAGCTTGACACCGTCGCGCATCGCCGCCTTGTGACAGCGACTTTCACGCACGGCGTGCTTTTCCGGGGAATGGTCCTTCGGATCCGGCTGGGCGCCGCTCGCAAGGGTGAAGGTGCAAGCACAGAAAATTGCCAGAATGAAGCGCATGGTTGTCCTTCCAATGATTCTTGTCGTCTGCGTTTCAGACATGAGAGTACTTCCGAATGCTTCTCGGTTGCATGCATTCTCCCCGGCGGACGCCGGCACATCCATCAGTTCATGTTTTGCGATAGACGCGGCCGCGGTCGGCCAGGGTGAAGCCGAGGCTACGGCAGAATTCGCGGCCGGCTACCTGGTCGTGCTCCACGTGCACCTCGGCCGCCTCGAAGTACTGTTCGTGCAGAAAACGAAAGAGCAGTGCGACGAAGAGCCGCCCCATGCCCTGGCGGCGCAACTCCTCTTTCACGGTCAGGTTTCGTATACCGGCGATGGCGGCGCTCCCCTCCTGGCCGCCCATGTCCCAGGCCAGCGCCCTGGCCACCGATTCGCCGGCCTTGGTGCACAGCAGCAACTCGAGTGGCTCCACCGGGCCCCACACGCATTCTTGCCACCAGCTTCCGAGAGTCTTGCAGGCGCTGACGCGCATCTCGAAATTCGCAAGCCGGGAAATCTGCCGCGGATCGGACCAGGGAATCGGAGCGGCCAGGCGACGGCGGAACACCAGCACATCCTTGTCGGCCTTGTATCCCTGCGTGGTGAAGAACGCTTCTGCCTCGGGTTGCGATGCGAGGAAGCCGGGCAGCTGGCAGCCGCCGTAGAGCCCCTGATAGAAAGGGCACAGCGGGGGATGCGGCCCGGCCACGATGGCGCCGGCGCCGTGCTCTCGCAAGTACGTCTCGCCGCGCTCCAGTAGCTGCCGGCCAATGCCGCGCCGGCGCTGGGCCACGCGCACGCCAAGCAGGCAAATGATTCCCGTTTCGGTGGACAGAGCGGTTTCCGCCGCGTTGGGCCCGAAGCCAGCGTGGCAGAATCCCAGACAATGGCCGTCTTCTTCAGCGAGGATGAGCCCGGCCGAGTCGAAATAGGGCTTGGCGAACACAAAGTGGTCCAGCGCGCTGTTGCTGGTCAGGCGTACGCCGCCGTTGCCGGCGAACACCTCATTCCAGACTAGCGTGAGTTGCGGCGGGTCGGTATTTCGAAAGGTGCGGTAGTGAACCACAGAACCACCGGGAGCCTCGTGGCCCTTTTTGCCGTTGCCGGGACGCCCAGTCGTAAATTATAGATTAGGGAGCGAGGTCTGCAAGAAGCGCATCGGCCCTGGAAGGCCATCTGACGAGGAGCGAGCAATGCTTCCACGATTTCTTACTGTTGGCGTCGCAGCCATTCTCGTTTCGGCCGTGCCGCTGTGCTTCGCCGCCGATTGGCCGCAGTTTCTCGGGCCCCAACGCGACGGCGTCTCCAACGCGACCGGCCTGCGCCTTGCTTGGGGAGCGGACGGCCCGCCCAGGCTGTGGGACAAGGACATCGGCGAAGGCTTCAGCGGGCCGGTCATCTCCGGCGACCGCCTCATCATCTTCCATCGCGCCGACAACAAGGAAGTCGTCGAGTGCCTTCGTCCCGACAGCGGCAAGCCGGTATGGAAATTTGCCTATGACACCGACTACGAGGACCAGCTCGGCAAGGGCAATGGCCCGCGCTCAACGCCGGTGTTGACCAGGCGACACGTGATCACGCTCGGAGCCGGCGGCTGGCTGCATTGCCTGGATGCCGAAAACGGCTCGAAGCTCTGGAGCCGGAACATCAACACGGATTATCGCGTGCCGCCAAGCTATTTCGGCGTCGGCACGTCGCCGCTGGTGGAGGACGGCCGCGTGCTCGTCAACGTCGGCGGCAAGGACGCCGGCATCGTCGCCTTTGATCTCTTGACCGGCAAGGAAAAATGGAAGGCGACTGCCGACGGCGCCAGTTACTCGTCGCCGGTCACGACAGTGGCCGGCAAGTCGCGTCTGGCCGTCTTCTTCACGCGCCAGGGGGTCGTGCTGATCGACCCGGCGACCGGAGCGGTCCGCTACCAGACGCGCTGGCGAGCCCGCTACGATGCCTCCGTCAACGCCGCCACGCCGCTGGTGATCGGCGACAAGCTGTTCTTCTCGACCAGCTATGAGACGGGCGCACTGCTCCTGCGTATGAGCAAGGATGGCGCCGAGAAGGTCTGGCAAAGCGACGAGGTCATGTCCAACCATTACAACACCTGCGTATACAAGGACGGCAATCTGTACGGCTTCGATGGCCGGCAAGAGCGCGGCCCGGATCTGCGCTGCGTGGACCTGAAGTCGCAGAAGATCAGGTGGAACCGCGAACGCTTCGGCTGCGGATCCACGATTCTCGCCGATGGCCACGTCATCATCCTCACCGAAAAGGGGGAACTGGTCTCCGTGGCAGCGATTCCAGAGGAATATCGCGAGAAAGGCCGGGCCCGCGTGCTCGCCGACGGCCCATGCCGCGCGCAGATCGCCCTCGCCAACGGCAGGCTCTACGCACGCGACCAGAAGAAGCTGGTTTGCTGGAAACTGAGGAAGTGAGTGAAGGGTGCTTGCGTTTCGCGCTCGCGCGGGGCCGCGCGAGCGCGAAACGTGAACTACGGATTTACTTGCTCGCGCGCAGCACTTCGGTCAACTCGCGCAGCACCTGGTCCTTGAGGTAACGCCCTTGCCGCAGACGATCGCGGAACTCCTTCATGCCGCTCACGTAACGCTTGTAGTGGTCCGTGAAGTACAGAATCTGATCGTGCTGCACCTGATTCATGGGCACATCGATGAGCCACTGTTTTTCGTCGCCTTCCCCTTTCTTGACGGCCTTGATTTCCAGTGCAATGACTCCCGGCTTGGTAGGATTGGGACCGACAACCGGATTGCGCAAGCCGTTTGTGAACATCTTGAAGTCCAAGGACTTGATCTCCGGCGGCGGTGCATTTCCCAGGTTGATCTGCTCGAGCACGAAGGCGCCGACGGCCTTGTCCTTGTCCTTCGTCTCCTTGATCTCGCCAATCTTGAAATTCTTCGGGAACGGATCGAGATTGTACAGTACGAAGGTGACCTTCTCGTCCTTGAAGCCCTTGTCTTCAATGGTCGTGTGGATGGCATCGATCAGTCCGCCCAGCTCGCTTGCGCCTGCATGGGCTTTCCGCAACTTTTCCTCGTAATCGCCGGTGACATACTTGGAAGCAGCGTCGTAGTTCCTTTCCTTGACCGCTTTCATGAAGAGTTCCATTGCCTCGCGCGGGCTCTTGGCGGGTGTATAGCCCTGGGCAAGCTGCAGCCCTTCCTTGGCCTTGGAGAAGATCCAATCGCGCTTGAAGATCAGCACATAGCCGATCCCGCCCACGATCGCCAGCAACACGATCAACGATGTCATCCGCATGGAACCAACTCCACAAATGAAGAAGGAAGACGATAGCCGTGCCTTTTTTCTAGCGAGGCTTCGCCTCAGACCGACGAGGCGTGCCCCGATGCAGGTCAATATAAAAGGCTCCGGTCGAGCCTATGATGGGTCTGCCGAAGCAGGCCCGTTTTACCGCATGGCGGTGATGGTCCC
>VGYC01000208.1 GCA_016873095.1 Planctomycetota bacterium
CATGCTTTTCATGACCGGGTTGGCCGCCGTGTTGTCGGCCCGATTTTGCCTTGCTCGACGGCGGCTTGTCGTGCGGATGAGTGGTCGAAGGAGGTTTCGAGGAATTCGCGGGCGTTGCCTTCCCGCCCTTGAACTTGGCCAACTCCGCCTCGAGTTTGGCGACGCGAGCAGTCAAGTGCCGAAGCAGCGCCAGCACCGCTGCCGGCGTCGCGGCGAGATCAGCTTCGGAAACAAACGGAGAAGCATCCATGCCAGCTGCAAGGATACCCCACTCCGAGTAGAAAACGCTAGACCGACCTGTGAACGGTTACCTTCGTTTTAAGGGGCCAATCGGGCTTGTAAACGGCCTGGCCTACTCGCCCGACGGCCTGCAATTGCTGTCCGGCTGCGAGCAGAACGGCGTGGTTCTGTGGGATGCTCTCAAAGGTACGCAATTGCGAACGCTGGACGTGAACTTCAATAGCGCCGTCGCCCGTCCTGTCGCGTTTTCACCATCGGGACATTTGGGCGTCGCTGGCGACAACGGCGATGGCATGCACCTGTTCGATCTCAAGAGCGGCCGGGAATTGCAACAATGGCGCGCGAATTTCAACGCGTTCATTGAGGTTGCCAGTTTCTCCCCGGATGGCGAGAGAATTCTCTATGGATCCACCGGGCGCTTCAAGCTCTGGACGCGCGCTCGTGGCGAGATCGGGGCCTTCAACGGGAACTGCGCATCTTTCTCCCCTGACGATAAGCTGATGGCCACGGCAGGCGCGGGTACGTTGCAAGTCTTGGAAGCCGCCGGGCTGAAACCAGTCCGCGAATGGCAACTCCCCGGCCCGGTGCACGCCGTCGCCTTCGCCCACGACGGCCGGCACATCGCCACCGCCAATGGCAACGGTACGGTGTACATCTTCCGCCTCGCCGATGGCCCACCGCGCGCCCTCTCCGCCGCCGGAGGCAAAGCAGCAGCAGGAGGACGAAGCGAAACGCTTCGGCGTGCCCGTCGAGGTCGAGAACTCCATCGGCATGAAGTTGCGGTTTGTTCCGCCGGGGCGCTTCCTGATGGGGTCGCCAGAAAACGAGCTGGGGCGGGAGGCAAACGAAGGACCACAGCATTCAGTTACAATCACAAAACCATATTACATGGGTAAGCATGAGGTAACCCAAGCCCAGTACGAGATCGTCACCGGCAAGAACCCATCAAGGTTCAATAAAGCCAACGGTGGAGGTCCAGATCATCCCGTAGATCAGCTGACGCGGTTGGAGGCGATCTCCTTTTGCCAGAAGTTGTCCGAAGCACCCGAAGAAAAGAAGATGGGCCGCATCTATCGGCTGCCAACCGAAGCTGAATGGGAATACGCATGCCGAGCCGGCACTCAAACCGCGTATTCTTTTGGGGATGATCCGCAGCAAGCCGGGATCTATTGCTGGACGGGTCCTGGAGTTAATGAATCGACGCATCCAATTGGGCGAAAAAAGTCCAATAGCTGGGGCCTTTATGACACTCACGGAAATGTCTGGGAATGGTGCTCGGACTTGTTCGACGAGAATAGTGATCATTCGTGTCGTGGAGGTTCCTGTTATGCCGGGGACCTTGAGTCCGGCTTTTGTCGTTCGGCCAACCGACATCCAGTACCTTCGGGAAGGACACAATGGAATATCGGCTTCCGCGTCGTCTGCGAATACCGCCCGCCGCAGATCACCAACTCGATCGGCATGAAGCTGGCCCGCATCCCAGCCGGCGAGTATGTCATGGGCTCCAGCGCCGCGGAAGTGAAAGAAGCTCTCGAGAACCTCGCCGGCCAGGAGTGGCAGCGCAATGCCATTGAAAGCGAGGCGCCGGCGCATCGCGTGCGCATCAGTCGGTCGTTCGGAATGGGCATTCACGAAGTGACCGTCGGACAATTCAAGACGTTCGTCGACGAAAGCAAATACGTCACTGCAGCGGAAAAGGCAGGCGGCTCGTATCGGTGGGATTCACCAATGAAGGAGTTCATTCGCGACCCCAAAGCCACCTGGAAAACTCCTGGTCTCGTCGTGGCCGACGATCACCCCGTCCGTGACGTGACCTGGAACGACGCGCTTGCATTTTGCAGCTGGCTCAGCAAGAAGGAGTCGAAGACATATCGCTTGCCGACCGAAGCCGAGTGGGAATAGCCTGCCGGGCCGGGACGACCACGCGCTTCAGCTTCGGCAACGACCTGAAGCCCGATCAGGCCCGCATTGGCCCCGGCGCGTCGATTCCAGTCAGGGTCGGGTCATTCCCCTTCTCCGCGGAAGAAATCGGCTTCCGCGTCGTGCTGGTCTTTGAAAAGTGACCACAGGCTCGGAATGCTTCCGCGGCGCGCCACCGAGTGCCCATTTTTTGGACTCGGGCAACCAATAACCAGGAAAGGAATCGTGATATGATTGGCAGGTCGGCTTCCGCTCTGTGTCAACTGCCGCTAAACTAACTCATTCGTAGTCTTTCAATGCCCGTGCCGATCAATGGAACCGAAACCATGGTGAAGAAGCTCAGTCGAAAAGTCTCCCGCGACGGCGCGGTTCGAAAGCCTGCCGCGACCGCCGAGCACAAGGAAGTTTCCTTTCTGGAAAGCGTCAACAAGATGTTTGACCGGGCGGCGGCGACGCTCGATTTGCCGCCGGGCTTGCCGGAGCTGATCAAGCGCTGCCTGTGGGTCTATCAGGTGCGGTTCCCCGTCAAGATTCGCGGCAAGATCATGGTGTTCACCGGCTGGCGCGGCGTGCACAGCGAACACCGCCTGCCCACCAAGGGAGGCATCCGCTACGCCCCGGTGGTCGGGCAGGACGAGGTGGAGGCGCTGGCCGCTCTCATGACCTACAAGTGCGCTCTGATGGACGTCCCCTACGGCGGCTCAAAGGGCGGCCTGTGCATCAATCCCAAGGAGTACAACGAGGAGGAACTGGAGCAGATCACTCGCCGTTTCGCCAACGAGCTGGCGCGGCGCGGCTTCATCAGCCCGAGTCTGAACGTGCCGGCGCCGGACATGGGCACGGGGGCTCGCGAGATGGCCTGGATCGCCGACGAGTATCGCCGCATGTATCCCAGCGACATCGACGCCATCGCCTGCGTGACCGGCAAGCCGCCGATCGCCGGCGGCATCGCCGGCCGTGTCGAGGCCACTGGCCGCGGCGTCCAGTACGGCCTGCGCGAGTTTTTCCGTAATCCCAAGGACGTCGCCCGCGCCGGCCTGACGGGAGACCTGGCCGGCAAGCGTATCATCGTCCAGGGGCTCGGCAATGTCGGCTACCATGCCGCCAAGTTCTTGCAAGAGGAGGACGGTGCACGCATCATCGGCATCATCGAGCGCGACGGCGCTTTGGTATCCGAACGCGGCCTGATCGTCGAGGAAGTGGCCGCCTACAAGAAGCAGCATCAGGGCGTTTGCGGCTTTCCGGATGCGACTTTTGTGAAGAACGGCTCGGTCATCCTCGAAGAAGACTGCGACATCCTCATTCCGGCTGCCACCGAGAACCAGATCACCATCGCCAACGCACCGCGCATCCGTGCCAAGCTCATCGCCGAGGCCGCCAACGGACCCGTCACCTCCGAGGCGGACAAGTTCTTCAGCGACGCCGGCAAGGTCGTCATCCCGGACTTTTACCTCAATGCCGGCGGTGTGACGGTTTCGTACTTCGAGTGGATCAAGAACCTGTCGCACATTCGATTCGGCCGCATGGATCGCCGCATGATGGAGGTGCGCGGCGCCCATGTCATCGAGGCCATCGAGAGCGTCGCCGGCAAGAAGGTCCCCGAGCACCTGGCCCGGCAAGTCAAGTACGGCGCTGATGAGATTGACCACATCCGCTCCGGTCTCGACGACACCATGCGCAAGGCTTACCAGGAAATGCGCGACGTCTGGCACGGCAACCCCAAGGTGCCCGACATACGCACCGCCGCCTTCGTCGTCGCCATCCAGAAGATTGCCAGCAGCTACCAGGAAATGGGGATTTGACTGCCGCCTATGCCTCGGGCACGAGATGCGTTCCGTCCGCTGCGAAGAAACCCTGATCATCGATCTGATAGATGCCAGCCGTGGCCTGAGCCAGAAAAGCGCATGTCCGCCGGCAGACTTCGTCGGCTGCGGAGTCTCCACAAATCTCTGGCGGGCTGCAGATCGTGAAGACTTGCTGGCTCTGCACGACGCGCCGCATCAGGTCATCACGGTGCTTATTGCTGGTTTGCATTTCGAGCCAGGCCGCCCAGGTATTCAGCTCGTCACGAATGCCCTTTTCGCTGACGAGGTAGCGCTGCACTTCAAGTGACGTCTCCTCGCCGGGTAATTGCAACTCGGCGCTGAACCAGCCCTGGTCGTCGCCACAAAAGTGGGCAGCGACCTCGTGACCGTGCCGGTGCAGGAACTCGAGCAGGTCGGCGGGCCGGATTTCCACGTCGGTGGCTGAAAACACTCGGATCCACATTGTTGTTGGACCCCTCGGCCAAGTCAGCGACACCAGACAGGCGTGACTGAACGTCGCTTGGCGTTTTCGCGCGAGACATCGCGCGCGAAACCGCCGAGCGAGCTTCATGCATGCTCGTCATTTCTTCCGCTTCTCGTACTTGGCCACCTCCGGGTCGCCGACGGTCCTCAGAAGCTCCTCGATAACGTCCTCGCTGGTTTTGCCCTCGGCCTGAGCCTGAAAGTTCGTGCTGACGCGGTGGCGTAGGACGGGGATGGCGACCTTCTTGATGTCGTCGACGGCGACGCTGAACCGGCCATCCATGGCCGCCGTCGCCCTACCCCCCTGGATGAGGAAGATGCCGGCGCGCGGGCCGGCGCCCCAGTCGACCATCTTCTTGACGAAGTCAGGCGCGGAGGGATCGCGCGGCCTGGTGGCCCGCACCAGCCGGGCCACGTAGTCCTTCACATAATCGCCCACCGGCACGGAGCGGACCAGCTTTTGCATGTTCAGGATGGCCCGGCCGCTCAGCACCTTGGTGATCTCCACCGGCTCGTCGCGTGTCGCCATGTCAAGGATGCGTTTCTCCTCGTCGTAAGCGGGATAGTCCACCTTGATGTTGAACATGAAGCGGTCGAGCTGGGCCTCGGGCAGCGGGTACGTCCCTTCCTGCTCGATGGGGTTCTGCGTGGCGATGACGAAGAACGGATCGGGCAAATTATAAGTCTCCTGACCGATGGAGACCTGCCGCTCCTGCATCGCTTGCAGGAGCGCGGCTTGCGTCTTGGGCGGCGTGCGGTTGATCTCGTCTGCCAGCAGGATGTTGGTGAACACGGGGCCGCGAACAAAGCGAAACTCGCGCTTGCCGGCTTCCTGCTCGTCCAGGATAGTCGTGCCGGTGATGTCGGAAGGCATGAGGTCCGGCGTGAACTGAATGCGCTTGAAGGCCACGTCGAGAATCTGGCTGATGGAGCTCACCATCAACGTCTTGGCTAGTCCGGGCACGCCGACGAGCAGGCAATGGCCGCGCGTGAAGACTGCGGCGAGGATCTGCTCGACGACATCGTTCTGCCCGACGATCGTCCGCCGCAACTGCTCGACGATCTGGATCCGCGCCTGGCTGAACTGGGCAAGATACTCGCTGATGCGATCGGTGGACAAGGCGGACTCCTGGTCAGTTTTCAGTTTTCAGTGTTCAGCTTTCCATTCTACCAGTGCGGTTCGATTTTGCACCCAGCCGACCTGTCCCGAGCAAAGACGGATTTGCAGCCAGTCGCCGCGGCGTGACAGCAGACGCGCTTCCATGCCGCGGGCCAGCGTGGGGGCATCCGGCGGAGTCGGGTATTCGTCGCCGTTGCCGCGGCGCAGGGGTACGTCGTCTTTGGCGATCACGACGAACGTGTCGCTCCGCAGATCGTGGACTTTCTTGACTCCCCACGCAATGGCAAGCAGCGCGGCGAGCGCAAAGGCGAACCACATCCAGCCGTGCCGTCGTTTCGTCCACGCCAGCCAGCCGAGTGCGTGCGCCAGCAAGGCCGCGCCCAGCAGAAGATTGGCAAAAAGCCATTTTGGCCAGACATTGGCCGGCGGCCGGGCACCCGGCGGATACTCGACCCGGCTTCGGGCGAACTCAAGGTTCTTGCGCAGCACAGCATCGTCCGGCGCCAGCAGCAGCCCCTGGCGAAACGCGGCAAGCGCTTGCGGAAGCTGCCCGGCCAGGAAACGCGCGTTGCCGAGGTTGCGGTAGAGCGCTGGACTCTGTTGATGTCGGTGCGCCAATAGCTGATCGAAGTCGTTGCCGGCAGCGATGAAATGCTTGCGCGCTGCTGCCGGGTCTCCAGACGCGACACCGGCGTGAAATGACGCCTCGGCGCTCGCCAAGGAAGCGCCCAGAAGAACAGGCAAGGCGGTGAGGGCCACGCTCAGCGCAGGCATGGTTCCGCCTCCAGTGCCTGGATGAGCTGCATCGCTTCGCGAGAAGGCGTCCCATTTGGTGAGGCGTTGCCGGCGAAGCGCAAGGCATCGCACGCCCGGGCGAACTCGACGACGCGCCTGCGCAGCGCCTTGCTCACCCCGCCGCGCGCCAGGATGCGCTCGAGCTCGCTCGGCGCGGGCTCCGCCATCGGCACGTTGAGCCGTTGCCGCAGGTAGGCGTTGACGACGGCCACGACTGTCTCCAGATCGTTGACCGCGTCCAGCTCGCGCAAAGCGTGCCGCGCCGCCTGGCTGCGCTTCTGTTGCTCGACGCGGACGCCGTTGCCGTGCTTCCAGCGCCGCCAGCCGATGGCCAGCAACGGCGGCGTTAGCAGCAACACCGCCGCGACGATCAGCCCATCGAGCCGCCTGTCGCCGGCTTGCCCCATTGGCGCCAGTTCGTAGAAGCTCGGCGGCGCCGTCACCGGGGCGACGACTTCCGGCGGCGGCAGGACTTGCGGCCGCGGTGTCACCTTGATGTCAATCCCTGATGCGTAAGTCGTGACGTACTTGCCGAAGGCCGGCCGATAGTAGACAAGCTTCAGCCCTGGTATGGCGGTGACGCGCTCATGCTTCGGCTGCAGCCGGTAGGCGAACTCCCAGGCGTTTTCCCCGGGCAGTCGTCGGTCCTTTTCCGGAAGCGGCTGGATGATGAAGTCGTCCTGCATCCGTGCGGGGAAGAGCCGCAGCAGGGCCCGTTTCGGCTGGTGCTCGGGCGGCCCGTCGCCGGTGATGCGGATGACGAGCGTGATCGGGTCCTCGACGTGCACCGCCTGTGGCTCGGCCCGCAGCGCGATCTTGTAGGCGCCCGCCATGCCGCTGAAATCCTGCGGCCGGCCGACGACGGAAGGCGCGTCACCGTCTTGACAGAGGGCAACGCTGGGCGTGCACACGAACAGAAGGAACAGGGTCGCCGCGTGCTCGCGTTTCGCGTTCGCGGGGCGCCGCGCAAGCGCGAAACGTAACCCAGGCCATGACCATTCTCGTAAGCTTGTCATTGCACGCCGTCAAAAAACCAGTTTTCCAGCCAGCTCGCGAAGTCGTCGGCAATCTTCCGTTCATGGCCCGAATGCAGCTCGTAGCAGACGACCGGCATCTCCCCACTGGCATCCGGGCGACGCGTGTCCAGGCAATATGGGGCCCCTTCGTCCGGCTGGACGACGAGCAGATGCTCCGGCAGCCCGAATTCCTGGCGGCAGCGCAGCGTATCGCCATAGAGCCAGCCGAACCCCTCGTTCACGGCATCCTCATCCATGATGCCCGAGACCGCGGAATCCTGCATCGTCAGGGCGCCGAAGCGAACGACAAAGTCGCGATAGCTCGGCGGCAGCTTGACGCCGAGCGCCTGTTCCAGCGCGGCCAGCGCCGGCGCCGGCTGCGGGCCGGCGACCCAGATTTCGCGGCCAGAGCCGCGTATGCGATCCAGAAGCTCGTTGTAATCGACCATCATCACCAGTCCTTCACTCGATCCGACGGCATCGCTCCTTGCCGGCGGAAGTCGCGTCGCTCCTGCAGCACGCGAGCCCGTGTCCGCTCCAGGAACGACATCGTGTCCTGAGGCGACAGCGGCGTCAGGTGGTCCACGTCCGGCAACACGGATAGCTTGCCGAGCGCGGCCAGCTTGTTCTTTTCTTTCGACAGGCCGGGATCGTCGCCATTCTTTTCGGTGGACTTGTCTTTTTTCGGCGGCGGCGTGTCATTTGTGGTCTCGTGCGGCTCGGGCCGCTCGTTTTTTTGCTGTGACTTCGTCCGCGCCGTCAGCCAGAGGAGGCGAGCGATCTCGAAGTTGTGACGGGCGTCGGCGCGCAGGTTGACATCGTCGCCGGCAGTCCTGTCGCACTCGCGATAGCAGCCGAGCGCGGTTTCCAGGCTCTTGACATCGTCCACGCCGGCCTGCTTGACCAGGCAATTGCCCAGGTCGTACCAGGCGCGGGCCAGGCGTGGCAGCGGCGCCTCGGTGTCTTGCAGGCAGCGGCGGAAATGCAGCTCCGCCTCGCGGTAACGGCCCAGCCGAAACAACGCCGCCCCCTTGTTGAACGCGATCAACCCAGGATCGACAGTGTGTTCCTCCGCCTGCGTGAGCAGCGCCACGGCGGTATCGTAGTCCTTGCCGTCATAGGCGGCGGCAGCGCGGCGCACGAGATCATCGACATCGTCCTTCGCCGCCGACACGAGGATCAGGACCAGCGCCGCGGTTGCCGCTTTCGTCCAGCGTAGTGAAACCAGCCGTGCTCCCTTGCGCTCCGGAAGCAACATGCTGACGGCGATCAGCACAAGAGCGCCGGCCAGGAACCAGCCGTAACGCGGCCGCAGCAAGCGCAGGCTGGTGGCGTCGTCGGTGTGCCGCGGACTTCCTTGCCGGGACGCGATGACATCTCGGAACCAGCGGCCCAGCGGCAACACCTGCGTACGTGCCGAGATGTATGTCCCGTCCGTGCGCGAGGCGATTTCTTCGAGCGGCTTCTCGTGCAAGCGCGTGGTGACGACCTTGTCGCCGTGCCGCAGCCGGCCGCCGCGAAACGGGATCGGCCAGCTCGTGTCCGGATCGCCGAGGCCGACGACGTGCACCGGAATCTTCTGGCGGCGGGCGGCGTGCAAGCCACGCGCCCACTCGCCGTCGTCGCCGGGATCGTCGCCGTCGGACAGCAGCAGGATGTCCTGGGCGCCGGCGAAACGCGGATCGTGCGCCTCGACGGCCAGCGTCAGTGCCGCGCCGATGCGCGTGCCGGAGGTCGGTCCGCGGTCCGCGTCCGGCCTCATGTCGGCCGGCAAGTTGTCGGCGTCCAGCTTGTCGACCACGGCGCGAAAGTGGTCGAGGTCGCTGGTCAACGGGAACAACAGCTTCGGCTGGGCAGCGAAGATGACCAGCGCCAGCCGATGGCCTCCCGAGCGTTGCAAGGCATCGGCGAGATCGTCAAGCGCCCGCCGCGCTCGCTCCTGCCGGCTGGGCTGCTCCGCCAGCATGCTGCGGCTCTGATCGACGACGACGACGATGTCGCGGCCGGCCAGGGCCAATTCGGCGTCCGGATCGTCCCCCCAGCGCGGCCCGGCGCTGCCGGCGACCAGCAGGGCGAGCCCGGCGATGAACAGCGCGGCCTTCCAGCGCCGCGCCGGCCAGCCGATCCGCGCGAGCGCTTGCAGCCGCACGGCGTCGCCCAGCAAGGTCAGCGCGGCCCGTTGCCGCCGAAAGGCATGCAGCGCGAGCACGACCGCCGCCGGCAGCAGCGCCAGCAACCACAAGGCCCAGGCATGGTCCAGTGACATCATCATGGCACTCGCCGCCACATCGTGCTTTCCAGCAGGTGCAGCGCCAGCCAGCCGGCCAGCGATGCCAGGGCGAACCAGGCGAACCCTTCATAGTAGAGACGATAGTGAAAGCTAGGAATCTCCACCTTCTCCAGGCGATCAATGTCTTGGCAGGCGGTGAGCAGCGAGTTCGTGTCGCCGGCCTGAAAATACTTGCCGCCGGAGATGCGGGCCACATCCTCCAGCGATTGCCTGGCGCGGGCCGCCTCCTCGGACGCCTTGCCGTCCTCGCCCGTCTCGTTGCCGGCGTGAATGGCGTAGATGGGGATGCCGAGGTTGCCGGCAAGCTGGGCGGCTTGCCGCGGCTTCAGCGCCGGCGACGGCACGTTGTGCTCGCCGTCGCTCAGCAGCACCAGCACCTTGCGCTTAACCGGGGCGCGCTGCAAGCTCTCGACGGCCCAGGCGATGGCGTCGCCCGTGTTGGTCGTCGCCTCGGTGATGAGCGTCCGCGGTTGCTGCCCATCGAGGATCTTCAGCAGCACGTGGTGATTGAGCGTGAGCGGGCAGGCCGTCTCCGGCCGCGTGGCATAGGCAATCAGCTCGATCAGGTCATCCGGCCGGCCCGGCAACTCTTCGCCGTCCGGCCCAACGCCGCCCTCGACCATCAGCCGGAAGGCATGCTTGACTGCGTCAAGCCGGCCGATGGGGTCGCCTTTCCACCTGTAGTCCTGGCTGGCCATGCTGCCCGAGACATCCACGACCATGGCGATGGCGATGCCGTGCGTGGCGATGCGCGATCCCGGATCGGGCCAGCGCGGCCCGGCCAGCGCGACAATGAGCAAGACCAGCGCCGCGGCACGCAAGCCCGTGCCGACGAGGACCGCGCGGCGCCCACGACCGGTCGGCAACGCCTGCAGCTTCGAACTGGAAAAGCGCAATTGCCCCCACGTGCGCCGCCGCCATTGCCACATCAGCGCCGGCACCAGCAACAACAAGATGAGCAACCAGGGCTTCGAGAACACCGGGAACATTCGCCGAGCTCGTTGAATTACGATTGACGATGTTTGAATTGTATCAGCATGCTCAGCGAGGCAGGAATGCGTTGCATTGCCACCCCCGTCTCTACACCCCGGCAACGAATCCTGCGCGAGAGCCGTTGATGCAACCAGCGGAATGACAACGACTTGCGGACTGGTCTGCGAAATGGAATTCGTTGCCCGGGTGTCGCGTTGCGGCGACTACGCAGATCACAGAGTCACAGCCTTTCTCCAAACGTCGGTAAGTCACCTACGGTCCTTGCTGCGCGAAGCGCAAGGCGAGCGATCACCACGAGTGAACTTGTCTACGCCAGCGCCTCGGCGATGGGCTGGCCATGATAGTTGACGAGAAGCGGGCGGCCGTCCTGAGTGCGGTATTCCTGTTGGTAATCGATGCCGAGGATGTGATAGATGGTGGCGGCGAAGTCGTGGGTGCTGTGGCCGGTGCCTACGGGGCGTTCGCAGAGGCGATCCGTCTGGCCGACGATGCTGCCCATGCGCGTGCCGGCGCCGCTCAGGCCGATGGCATTGGTCCAGGCCCAGTGGTCGCGGCCGGCGGCGCCGTTGACGCGCGGCGTCCGGCCGAACTCGCCCGCCCACACCACCAGCGTCGTGTCCAGCAGACCGCGGTCGGCCAGGTCGTCCAGCAGCGCCGACCAGTACATGTCCAGCTCCGGCAGGTTGGTGTTCCGGAGCGTGCGGAAGTTGTCCTGGTGCGTGTCCCAGTAATGCGTGGACAGCGTCACGAACCGGCAACCCGCCTCGATGAGCCGGCGTGCCAGCAGGGCGGACTGGCCGAATTGCGTCCGGCCGTAACGATCGCGCACGGCTGCCGATTCCTGCGTCAGATCGAACGCCCGCCGGGCGGCCGGCGATGTGATCAGGTCGAAGGCCTGGGCGTAGAATTGCTCGCGCTCGAGCAGGCCGGACGACGTGCGCTCCACCTGCTGCCGCCAGGAATCGAGCGATTGCAGCATGCCGCGGCGGCGCATGGTCCTGTCCCGGCCTATGGACGCCGGAATCGACACATCCTGCACTCGGAAGGCCGGGTCGTTCGGGTTGCCGCGGATCATGAGCGGATCGTAGGCTGAGCCCATGTAACCGGCGCCGGTGTACACGGTGCCTTTGCCGGCCAGCACGGTGTAGGGCGGCAGTGAATTCTGCCAACCCTTTTGCCGGGCGACCACCGAGCCGAACGCCGGATAAATGACGGAGTTCACCGGCTGGCCGGTAGGGTCGGGCCGTTGTGGATAGCCGGTCATCATGTAATGCGTGGCCGCCACGTGGTCGCCGCTCTCCGTGTGCGTGATCGAGCGAACCATGCAGACCTTGTCCATGTGCCGCGACATGCGCGGCAGATGCTCGCACACCGGCAGGCCGGCAATGGTGCTGGCGATCTGCTGGAACTCGCCGCGAACCTCGGCCGGGGCGTTTGGCTTCATATCAAAGGTGTCGATGTTCGACGCCCCGCCGCCCATCCACAAGAGAATGCAGTTGACGTCGCGCCGATTTACCGCCGGCCTCGCCGCCTGACTCGCCAGCACCTTCGGCAAACTCAGCCCGAAGAGCGACAACCCGCCAACCTGAAGAAAGCTGCGGCGGCTGATGCCGGAACACGTTCGCGACAACTGGCGGCCAAGGTGAAACATGCGTATCCTCTGAAACCCGCGAATCTCTAAGCTTTGAGTTCTGCGTGGAGGGACTCCGGGCTGTCCAGGAAGTCGGTTGGGATCAAGGCAGGCTACCCATGCATTGTCGCCTGCCGGCAGCAGACGGGCAAGCGCGAAATGGCCGAATCGAGCCCGTTGCGATGTACGACGAGCCAGTCTTTTTTCGGTTCTCACCAAGGGGCAAAAATCTCTTCCCCCGCAGAACTCTCGACTTCGTAAGAATAAGCCCGCGGTTGCAGTT
>VGYC01000209.1 GCA_016873095.1 Planctomycetota bacterium
CGGAGAGGAGGGGATTCGAACCCCTGAAGGAGGTTTACCCCCCTTACCGGTTTAGCAAACCGGCGCTTTCGGCCACTCAGCCACCTCTCCGGAGCTTGCTGCCCTCAAAAATCTTATCAACAAAATCGCGGCTCAACCAGCGCAAATCTGCGCTGATCGCGCAGCGTGATCAGTTTGGGTCGGCGTTCTGGCGACTCGTGTCCGTGCTTGCTGGCTTGATCAAAAAACGAGTTGGGGCTGCTGTTCCAGCGGCAGGGGAATGACATCATCTCCCTGAACGCGGGCGCGCCATTGGTGCCGGCACTGAGGACACTCAAAGGTTGCGACAGGCGTGGTCGGCACCGAACCGCGCCAGGAGTCCGTGTCCTGAGTTGGGAGCAAGCTGCCGAACCAATCGCAAGCCGGGAAAGGACACCGCACCAGGTAGCTGGTCAACATGGCCGGACCTCCCAAAAATGGGGAAAAGAGTAGAAGAGTGGCACCCTGGATCCTAACAGCCCAAAGCAGGATTGCAAGAAAATTCTCAATCCAATTAACAACTTTGCCTTGCGGCTTCTGACCCCCCGCTGCCACGGGTCTCGTCCGCTGGCGTGGGCCACATAGGATGTCACCACGGACTGTCCGCCCCCGAAATCGCGGCTGACGTGATAGCAGACCATGGCCAGATTTGGAAAGACTCCATAACTTGACTTCGTCCAGAGCAGCCCTACGATAAGGCCATGGACGATGACTCGACCAAGCTACTTCGCATACACGGTGTCCAGATCACGGCGCAGCGATTGGCGGTGCTCCGGGCTGTGTCGGGGCGTCCCCATTGCACGGCGGATGAAGTTGCCGCAAGTGTTCGCGCAGAGATTGGCGCCATCTCGCGACAGGCAGTGTACGACGCACTGGGAGTACTGGCCGAGAAAGGCATAATCAGGCGTATTCAACCTGCTGGATCACCTGCCCGTTACGAGGATCGTGTCGGAGACAACCATCATCACTTGATTTGTCGCCGTTGCGGAAAAACAGTCGATGTCGATTGCGCCGTCGGCGACACCCCGTGCTTGACCGCCGCCGACGCCTCGGGTTACGAGATCAGCGAGGCGGAGGTTATCTACTGGGGAACGTGTCCGAAATGTCTCGCAGTAGATCGAGGCTCGCGGGGCAACTGACCACTGAAGGCGACATTTAAACAACCTCAGATCAAGGACCGAAGGAGAAAGTACATGTCCACAGAAACCAGATGCCCCTTCCACCCGGTCGCCGGCACCGGCACGTCGAATCGCGACTGGTGGCCGAATCAGCTAAAGCTCGAACTGCTGCACCAGCATTCACGCAGGTCAGATCCGATGGGCGTGGACTTCAACTACGCCAAGGAGTTCAAGAGCCTTGACCTGGCGGCAGTGAAAAAAGATCTCGCTGCGCTGATGACCGACTCGCAGGACTGGTGGCCGGCAGACTTCGGGCACTACGGCCCGTTGTTCATCAGGATGGCCTGGCACGCCGCTGGAACATACCGCACCGGAGACGGTCGTGGCGGAGCCCGCCGAGGCCAGCAACGCTTCGCGCCGCTCAACAGCTGGCCTGACAACGTGAGCCTCGACAAGGCCCGCAGGCTACTCTGGCCAATCAAGCAGAAGTATGGCCGGAAGATCTCATGGGCGGACCTGATGATCCTCACTGGCAACGTCGCACTGGAGACGATGGGCTTCAAGACGTTTGGATTCGCCGGCGGCCGTGAGGACACCTGGGAGCCGGATCAGGACGTTTACTGGGGTCGAGAGACCACCTGGCTCGGGGGCGACATCCGTTACGCCAACGGTTCCGAGGGGGTGAAGAAGGCAGGTGCAGTGGTTTCGTCTGACGACTCCGCCAATGGCGAGCACCACTCGCGCAATCTCGAACAACCACTGGCAGCGGTGCAGATGGGGCTGATCTACGTGAACCCGGAGGGTCCGGACGGCAACCCGGATCCAGTCGCAGCGGCTCACGACATCCGCGACACCTTTGGTCGAATGGCCATGAACGACGAGGAAACTGTCGCGCTGATCGCCGGTGGCCACTCGTTCGGCAAGACTCATGGCGCCGCCGATTCTTCCAAGGTCGGGCCCGAACCCGAAGCGGCAGGCCTCGAGGCTCAGGGCTTCGGCTGGAGAAACAGCTTTGGCTCAGGCAAGGGGGCCGACACAATCACCAGCGGCCTGGAAGTCACCTGGACCTCCACGCCCACGAAATGGAGCAACGGCTACCTCCAGAACCTCTTCGGCTACGAATGGGAGCGGACCCGAAGCCCGGGCGGTGCGCACCAGTGGAAGCCGAAGAACGATGCTGGCGCGGGCACCGTGCCTCACGCTCACGACCCTTCGAAGAGGATTGCGCCCTCCATGCTCACGACGGACATCGCCTTGCGCGCCGATCCTGCGTACGAGAAGATTGCCCGGCGGTTCCTGGCGAATCCCGACCAACTCGCGGATGCGTTTGCCCGGGCGTGGTTCAAGCTCACACATCGCGACATGGGTCCCCGGACGCGCTATCTCGGCCCGGAAGTGCCCAAGGAAGTGCTTCTCTGGCAGGACCCCATCCCCGACGTGGACCACCCGCTGATCGATTCGCAGGACATCGCCTCACTCAAACGAGATATCCTGGCGTCCGGTCTTTCCATCTCGGTGCTGGTCTCGACCGCCTGGGCGTCAGCCTCCACGTATCGTGGTTCCGACATGCGGGGTGGTGCCAATGGCGCCCGCGTTCGCCTGGCGCCGCAGAAGGACTGGGAAGTCAACCAGCCCGCGCAGCTCGCGAAGGCTCTGAAGACTCTTGAGGGCATTCAGGGCGCATTCAACCGGTCGCAGTCCGGCGGCAAGAAGGTCTCCCTGGCTGATGTCATCGTCTTGGCGGGGTGCGCGGGGGTCGAGCAGGCCGCCAAGAATGCCGGCCACACCATCACGGTGCCGTTCACACCGGGTCGCATGGACGCATCCGCAGAACAGACCGACGTGGAATCGTTCAGCTTCCTCGAACCGATCGCGGACGGCTTCCGCAATTACCTCAAGGGCAAATACAGCGTGCCGGCCGAGGCATTGTTGATCGACAGGGCACAGTTGCTGACCCTGACCGCGCCCGAAATGACCGTGCTCGTGGGTGGTATGCGCGTCCTGAATACGACCCTCGGTCAGACTCGACACGGCGTCTTCACCAAGCGACCCGAGGCGCTGACCAACGACTTCTTTGTAAACCTGCTTGACATGAGCACGGAGTGGAAGCCAGCCTCGAAAGATGCAGACTTGTTCGAAGGTCGCGATCGCAAGTCGGGTGCCGTCAAGTGGACCGGTACACGAGTTGACCTGGTCTTCGGGTCAGACTCCCGACTCCGTGCCCTCGCCGAAGTCTATGGAAGTTCTGACGCGGAGAAGAAGTTCGTCCATGACTTCGTCGCCGCCTGGAACAAGGTGATGAATCTTGATCGTTTCGATTTGACTGCCTGAGCTCAGCGGATTGATTGATCGTCGTTGCGGACCTGCTCGGAATCTCCGAGCAGGTCCGTTTCGATTTGCCTTTCAAGTCGGGGCGACAGGATTCGAACCTGCGACTTCATGGTCCCAAACCATGCGCTCTAGCCAAACTGAGCTACGCCCCGTGGTAGATCATTCTATCGCCTGAGCATGTCCATGACACGCATGAAATCGTCGTTGCTGTCGAAGCGGATGACGATCTGTCCCTTCTCTTTGCCGCGGAGCTTGATCTCGACCGGCGTGGCCAGGCGCTGACGCAGTTCATCCTCCAGACTGCGGACGTGGGCCGTCTTCTCCTCGCCGCGTTCCGGCTGCGACTCGGCAGGGTCGAGTTCGTCGCGTTGTTCGCGCAGGAACTGCTCGGTCGCTTTCACGCTGAGTCCAAGGGCAACGATTTGTTTGTAGGTGGACATCTGCCGGTCGTGGTCCTTGATGCCCTTGAGAATCTTGGCGTGTGCCTCGGTGATGTGGTTGACGCGCAGGCCGTCCTGTATCTCCGCCGGCAACTCCAGCAGGTTTACCAGGTTAGTGATCGTCGAGCGGGCCAGGCCCAGGCGGTGTGCAAGTTGCTCGTGATTCAGGCTGAAGCGATCCAGGTAGTCCTTGAAGCCCTGGGCCTTCTCGATCGGGTTGAGATCCGTGCGGTGGATGTTCTCGATGAGGGCTGCCTCGACGACTTCCTGGTCGTTGAAATCAACGACGCGGACCGGCACCGCCGCGAGGCCTGCTTGCTGGGCTGCGCGATAGCGGCGTTCGCCGGCGATAATCTGATACTGGTCGCCGACCTGCCGGACGACCAGCGGCTGGAGGATGCCGTGCGACTTGACTGTCGCCGACATGGCGGACAGCTCGTCCTGGTCGAAGGCCTTGCGAGGCTGATGAGGATTCGCCTGGATGCGATCCAGCGGGACCTCCACCCTGAGCGCGGCGGCCGATTCCTGCTCCTGCGTCATACTGAGCAACTCATCGAGACCACGTCCCAGCCGGCGCTTTTCCATGTCAACCACTCCTTGCGGTAATTCCGTTCACAAAGATTCTAGCAAATACGTGGAGCGCTGTGAGTCGGCCCCAGGATGTCCCCTGTCAGGCTGGAAAGCTTGCCCGACGCATGCCGACCGCACCGAGTGTTCCGCGCGGAACATCAGGGTTGGCCTTGAGGGCGGCTTCCCAGCTCGCGACGGGCTTTTAGCTTGACCCGGACAAAAATTCCAGTCCGAGGCGCGGCGCCCCCATGTGCCCGGTGTGGGATGCAAGTCACACGGATTTGATCTTTTTTTGATCGCCGCCTCTGGAGTAAGATTCCGCCGTCGCGACGACGGAACCGTCTCGACAACCCCGGGCCGCCCACAAGTCACGATCCGGGGCACACTCACGGAAGAGGTATTCGATGCTCCGAGACTTTGTCTTCGGAACCCGTTCGGGTTCCGCGCGAGAATTTCGCGCTCCCATCCGCTCAAGCTGCGTGTCTGGAATCCTGCCATCTCGGAGTTGATTCCAGTCAACGCTTGCACCTTTCGTGCTCCATGGTCGGCGCACGAGTGGCGCAAGCCGACCCCGATCCTGCATCGATAGTACCCAATCCCTTCGTTGCCCTCGCAATGAGCGTGCGCGCCGACTCCCTTCCCTTCCCCTGTCACCGAGGAACAGAGAATGACTCGCGAACCTGTCCTGATCCGCGTGGATGCCAACCCGCAGACCGGCTACGAGCGCATCGCGCGCTGCTTGATCCTGTCGGCAGCGCTGCAGCGGCGTCGCCGCACTGCGTACTTCCTGTCGAATCTCGAACCCTCATCTCTGGCAACGAAGATCAGGCGCCAGGGCAACGAGTGGATTGCCACGGATCGGCTGATCGGCGACAAGCATGATCTGCGGCAGACGACCCAGGAGATTCGCAAGCTCAAGCCGGCTGCCATCATCGTCGATGACGCCAGCGCCAGCGAGGACTACCTCGCGCACCTCTCGTGCCTGGGGCCGATGCTGGTGTCGCTCGATCACACCGCCACCATCCGCCTGCCATCGAACTTGATCATCAATCCGCTGCTGGGCCCGGCGCGCGACAGCTATGAGTTTCTACCCGGCGCTCAGCTCCTGCTGGGCCGACGCTACACGCTGGTCCGCCCCGAAGTCCGGCGCATGCGACCCGTGCGCTCCCAGGAACCGGCGCCGCTGCCCGCCATCAATGGCAAGCCGGCCACCGGGCAGTTCCGCGCACTCGTCGCGCTCGGCGAGGACGACCCTAACCTGCGGACCCTCGAGCTGGCCAAGTTGCTGCTCGGCATGCCCAAGCTCGGCAAGGTGGACATCATCGTCAAGCCGTTCCATCCGGACATGGAGAAGATCCAGGCGCTGGCGGAGGCCAACCCGGATCGTGTCGAGATCGCCCTGGAACCGGCGGAGATCATCGCCCGCCTGGTGCGCTGCCATTTCGCCATCACCAGCGGCTCCGGCTGGTCGCTTGAACTCGCCTGCATCGGCGTGCCGCAGCTCATGATCCTGCAGTCCGAGGCCCACTGGCCGACCGCGCAACGGCTCGAGGAGGAGGGCTGTGCCACCTGCCTGGGCTGGCACGAAAACGTGTCCGCCTCCACCATCCGCACTTCGGTTCAAAACCTTCTCGGCGACTCCCTGGAACGCCAGTCGATGGCCCGCTGCGCCCGCAAGCTCATCGATGGCCGCGGACCGGATCGTCTGGTCCTCGCCCTGGAGCTGATGCTTCGCGGCCACCGCGCCGCGGCGGACCTGGCAGAAGCTGCATAGTGCTCTGTCCAACCTTAATTTTCGGGTTAGTCTTTTTGGGGTGCCATGCTCACCGCTTTGGGTGAGCATGGCCACGCAAGGCCGTGGCCATGGCACCCAACCCGACATACTAGCTTTGACGAGGCAATAGGCTTGTTCACGTTTCGCGCTCGCAACGATCGGACAATCGCTCGCCTGGTTCGCCCGGTTGTTTGCGAGCGCGAAACATGAGCCTACAATAAGCCGCATGGACAAGGACCAGGTCGCCGCAGTGCTGGAAGAGATTGCCACGCTGCTCGAGCTGCAGGGCGAGAACCAGTTTCGCTGCCTGGCATACTCGCGGGCGGCCCGTGCCATCTTGCAGCTCGAGGGCAGCCTGAGCGAGGTCGTCGCCGCCGGCAAGCTCGACGAGGTCCCCGGCATCGGCGCGACGCTCAAGGACAAGATCTCGCTCCTTGTCACCACGGACCATCTACCCTTCTACGAGGAGCTGAAGGACAAGACACCTCCAGGCTTGCTGGTCATGCTCCGCCTCCCGGGCATCGGCCCGAAGAAGGTGAAGGCGATGTACGACCAGCTCGGCATCGACAGCCTCGACAAGCTGCAAACCGCCTGCGCCGCCGACGAGGTCGCCCATCTCAAGGGCTTCGGCGCCAGGACGCAGCAGAAGATCCTGGATGGCATCGCCTTCCTCGGCCAGATGGGCAATCGCTTCCGCCTTGATCACGCCTTGTATATCGCCGAGCAACTCGTTGACGGGCTGCGCGCCTTGCCGGGCGTCAGCCGCATCGAGCTCTGCGGGAGCTTGCGGCGGCGCCGCGAAACGATCAAGGACATCGATATCCTCATCAGCTCGGCGAAGCCGAAGCCAATCATGGACGCCTTCGTGGCGCTGCCGCAGGTGGTCCAGATCGTGGGCCACGGCGAGACCAAGTCGAGCATCATGACCGCCGTCGATGGCGTCGCCGGCCGGTCTCTCATCAACGCCGACCTCCGTGTCGTCAGCGAACAGCAGTTTCCGTTCGCGCTCAATTACTTCACCGGCAGCAAGGAGCACAACGTCACGCTGCGGCAGCGCGCCCAGCAATATGGCCTCAAGCTGAACGAGTACGAGCTGGCCGGCCCAAAGAAGAGCGTGACCTGCAAGGAAGAAGCGGACATCTACAAGGCGCTTGATCTCGATTACATCGAGCCGGAGATGCGCGAGAATACCGGCGAGATCGACGCCGCCGCCGCGCACAAGCTGCCGACCTTGATCCGGCCCGAGGATCTGACCGGCGCCTTCCACTGCCACACGACCTGGAGCGACGGCAGCGCCAGCCTCGAAGAGATGGCCCTCTCCGCCAGAAAGCTCGGCTACAAGTATCTCGGCATTGCCGACCATTCACAGTCGCTCAACGTCGCCAACGGCCTGACGCCGGAGCGCGTCCGCAAGCAGCAAGCCGACATCGATGCGCTCAACAAGAAGCTGAAGGGCGTCCGACTCTTCAAGGGGACGGAGTGCGACATCCTGCCCGATGGCCGGCTTGACTTCGATGACAAGACACTGGCCAGCTTCGACTATGTCGTCGCCAGTGTGCATACTCACTTCAACCTGACCGAGGCCGAGATGACCGCTCGTATCCTGAAGGCGGTCAGTCATCCGCGCGTCACCATGCTCGGCCACGCGACCGGCCGGTTGCTGCTCCGCCGCGACGGCTACAAGGTGGACCTCGAGGCGATCCTCAAGGCAGCCGCCAAGCATGGCACCATGGTCGAGATCAACGCCCATCCACAGCGCCTCGACCTAGACTGGATCCATTGCAAGCGCGCCAAGGCGCTGGGCGTGAAGCTGGTCATCAACCCGGATGCCCATGCCACCTCGGAGATCGCGCTGACGACCTACGGCGTCTCCGTCGCGCGACGTGCCTGGCTTGAAAAGGCAGACGTGTTCAACACCCAGACACCGGCGAAGATTGACGAGCAACTGACCAAGCGCCGTCAGTGACTCCGCCAGCGCCAGATCGTTCCGAGGATTCGTCCAGGATTCGTCCAGAAAGTGACATATACCCCCTCGGCACATCCTGAGCTGGACGAATCTCGCGGGACCTGAACAATTATCACCACTGCGATAAACCAAGTTATAATCAGCAGGCCGTAGCTCCCCATGCCCCTCATGTCAACGCGTCAACGCCAACGGCCTTGCAGGTTGAAGCGCAGGGCAACGCCCCGGGAAAAGCCCGGTGCGTACAACGTAATATCGGCCTACACCAGGTCCACGCCCGGCTCCCCGGCAATCACCTCGCCAATGACGTATGTCGGAATGCGATCCTCCTGCAGTTGCCGCTGGATGCTGTCGGCGAAGTAGCGACCCACGATCATGACGAAGCCGATGCCGAGGTTGAAGACCGTGTCCATCTCCGCCTGCTCGATGCCGCCCAGCCGTTGCAGCCAGTTGAACACCGGCGGGACGGTCCAGGCGCTGCGGCGAATCACCACACGCCGGCCCGGCGGCAGCACGCGCGGCACATTGCCCGGCAGGCCTTCGCCCGTGATGTGCGCCAGGCCGCGGACCACGCGCTTCTTGACGGGATAGTGTTGCAGGATCTTCTTGACCGCCCGGACGTAGATGCGCGTCGGCTCGAGCAACTCCTCGCCCACCGTGCGCCCAAGCTCGGGCACGAAGTCCGTCACACTCAGCCCGGCATGTTCGAGGACGACCTTGCGGGCCAGGCTGTAGCCGTTGGAATGCAGACCCGAGCTGGCCAGCCCCAGCACGATGTCGCCCGGCTGGATGGCCTTGCCGTTGATGATGTGGGCCCGCTCGACGACGCCGACGCAGAAGCCGGCCATGTCGTAATCGCCCGGTGCATAGAAGTCCGGCAGGATCGCCGTCTCGCCTCCCACCAGCGCGCAGTCCGCTTCCATGCAGCCGTCGCTGATGCCCTTGATCAGCTCGCGAACCAGCGGCGGATCGTCCTTCGGCAGCGCCAGGTAATCCAGAAAAACCAGAGGCTCGCCGCCCGTACATAGACAATCGTTCACTGACATGGCGACGAGATCAACGCCGACGGTGTCATGCTTGCCCATCAAGCTGGCGATCTTGAGCTTGGTGCCGACCCCATCGGTGCAGGTCACCAGGACCGGATGGCGGTAGTTGCGCGCGAACAGCCGGTTGTTGTAATCGAGGCTGAAGAGGCTGGCGAAGCCGCCGAAACCATCCAGCACGCGCGGCGTGTGCGTCCGCTTCAGGAACGGCACCATGCCCGCAAGCGCCTGCTCGTACAGGGCCAGGTCGAGACCGGCATCGCGATAGGTTAGCTTCGACATCGCCAGGGGTGAAACAACCAGTCTGTTGCCAACGGTTGACTATCTTAGGAAACGGCGCGCGGAACGCCGCGCCCTTGACTGGAAGAAGGATAGTGATTTGTTACAGCCACAATGGCACAAATCGCGGTCACCGTGGTGCAGACGCTGCGCCTGCAACGGCGCTTGATCCTGCAGTTCCAGGAACCATTTGCGCCCATTGTTCGTCTTAGTACCGGCCAAGCTGGTCCTTGAAGGGTGAGGTTTCATATTTGCTCCACGGGCAGCTTCTTGGGTCGGACCAATGCCTGTGAGCGACATCCGGACCGAGAGAGGCTTGAAGGCTGAGGTGACAGTCCTCGAGCTTCCCTGGGCCCTTTGCGTGCAAGTCTGTCTTGAAATTGCCCGTCAGGCAGGTTCGTGCCGGCGCGGAAAGGGGGGGCGGGAATGGCGACCATTCCAGGCGGCTTGGCCAAGAACTGGCGAACAGACCCTCGATTCAGCCAGGCAGTTCTTGATGCACTACCCGACAGCGTGGCCGTCTTGAGCCGCGAGGGCGCCATAGTTGCCGTCAATCGGTCCTGGCGGCGATTCTCCGACGAGAGCGCGGATCCGCAATCTACCAGCGTCGGCGTCAACTATCTCGAAGTGGCACGGCAGACGAGCGGCCCCTATTCGGACGCAGCACAGGCGGCCCACGATGGCATCCGCTCGGTCCTGGAAGGCTCGCTGCCACGGTTCACCCTGGATTGTCCCTGCCATTCGCCGACGCGGCAACGCTGGTTCCAGATGAAAGTCAGCAAGGTCGAGGAGATGGATCCGCCGACCTTCATTGTCATGCATCACAGTATTGCGCAGCGAAAACGGGCGGAAATGGCGTTGAGGGAAGAAGAGGAGCGTTATCGAAGTCTTGTGGAGTTGTCCCAGGATGCCATTCTGATTCTGGAAAACGAGTGTATCGCTTACTGCAACCCCGTTGCTCTGACTCTGCTGGGGTGTCCCTCCCTGGAAGCCCTGCTTGGTCGACCCATAGATGCGTTTTTCCATCCCGATGAGCGGACACAAGCCGCGACACGCCGCCGTAGCATCATCGAGACCGGCCAGGCGACTCCACCGCAACCCTTCCGGCTGACGCGGCTTGATGGCCGAGAAATCGTCGTCGAATCATCCGGCGCGCGCTGCCTGTTCAAGGGGCAATGGGCCATCCAGGTCGTTTTTCGAGACATCACTTTGCGCAGGCAGACGGAGGCGGCTTTGCAAGCCAGCGAGCGGCGCTTCCGGGCCTTGATCGAGAACGGTGCCGATGGCATTTCGCTGGTGACGGCTGATGGCAAGGTCATTTTCGGAACCCCGTCCGGCACGCGCATTACCGGCTTCACTGTCGGCGAAATCATTGGCAAGCCCTTTGCCGAACTTGTCCATCCCGACGACCTCGCAGCCGTACAGGCTCGATTCGCCGCCGTCATTGAAGGCCAGAATTTCACAGAGCCCATCGCCTTCCGCTACCGGCGCAAGGACGGTTCGTGGCGCTGGCTCCAGACCGTGCTGACCAACCTGTTGCATGATCCAGGTGTGCAAGGCGTCGTCGTCAATTATCGCGATATCACCGAACGAGTCAAAGCCGAAGCGTATCTGCAGCAGAAACGCCTGTGCCAGCAAAAGGCTGTTGCAGAACTCAGGCAGTTCGCGTTCAAATCGCTCCATCTCGATCCATTATTGCAAAGATGCGTTGAAGCTGTCAGTACCGTCCTCGGCGACGAGTTTTGCAAGGTTCTGGAACTTCATCCGGACAATCAATCCTTGCTCTTGCGCGTCGGAGTGGGCTGGAACGAAGGACTCGTCGGCCAGGCGACCGTGCCCGCCGACCGGGGATCGCAGGCGGGCTACACGCTCTCCGCAGGTGAACCGGTCATTGTCACGGACCTTCGCACGGAAACCCGCTTCGCTGGCCCGCCTCTGCTGCTCGATCACGGCGTCGTCAGCGGCATGAGCGTGGCCATCCAGGGTGCGGATCGCCCCTTTGGCGTCCTGGGCACGCACACTCGCAAGCCAGTGGAGTACAGCCCGGACGACGTCTATTTCGTCCAATGCATCGCCAACATCATTGCCGATTTCATCGAGCGCGAGAGGATCGAGACCAGGTATCGACTCTTGGTCGACAGTATCGAAGACTACGCCATCGTCGTGCTCGACCCGACCGGCATCGTCTCGACCTGGAATAGCGGAGCCGAGAGGATCACCGGCTGCAAGGCCGAGGAAGTTATGGGCCGGTCGTTTTCCAGCTTCTACACTCCCGAAGATGTGGCACAAGGCAAACCGGCACAAGAACTCAGGGAAACGGCGGACACGGGAAGATCGTGCCACGAAGGCTGGCGGGTTCGCAAGGACGGCTCGCGGTTCCTGGCCCGCTGCCACACCTTCGCCATCCGCTGCGAGTGGGGCAAATTGGTAGGATTCGCGAGGGTCTGCCAGGATGTCACCGCCCAGAGACGAGAACAAGTATCCCTGCGCTCGGTTGTGGACCATTCCGTTGATGTGATCTTCACGATAGACCAGCACGGCACGATCCAGTCGTGCGGCGGACCCGTGCAGAAGATGTTCGGCCACAAGTGCAGCGATCTGGTTGGGCGGAACATCAGCGTGATCATGCCCGAACCACTGCGGAGCGAGCATGACAGCTACCTCGCCAGTTACCTTCGCACGGGAGTGGCAGGGATCATGGGGACCGTGCGAGAAGTCACGGGTCTTCGCTCGGACGGGTCGGCGGTTCCGCTGGAAATCGTCGTCACCGAGTTTCATCTGGATGGAGGCCGCTACTTTACAGGCATCCTGCGTGACATAGCCGAGCGGAAGAAGGCCCAGGACGAACTGCGGCTGCAGACCCGGTCGGCACAATGGGCGGCTGCTCGGCTGTCCGCCGTTCACGAGACATTCAGGTGCTGGAACCGTTTACTCTTGGCTCTGTCGTTCCAGTTGCCCTGCCTGTAGGCGAAGTGCCAGCGCCCGCTCAGGCTGCCAAGCCCACGGAGCCAATGTTTCAGTTCGCAGACACACACGTGG
>VGYC01000210.1 GCA_016873095.1 Planctomycetota bacterium
ATCGCGTGCCCGGCCTCTCCGCGCCCGCGTCGCGTCATCCCGTCACCCCGCGGCCCCGCGCCTGCCCCCCCCGCCGGCCCAGCAACGCAACTGGCTCCCCTGATTTGTTGAACCTGTGTCCGAGCCAGAGGTCCAGAACCTGAGCGCTGCGAGGCGCCACGTCGTCCTCGCTGGCGCTTCGGGCTCAGGGCTCGTTCTATTTCCGAGGAAGTGCCTTTGCCGGGGCGGCCAGGGCGTCCTGCGCGACGCGCGACCTGCTGGATGGTCCGCTTGAATCAAAGATGGGCCCCGCAAGCAGGGTCCACAGGGAGATGATCGCAATCCACCGAAACTGCATGTGTCTCCTTTCCGCCTCGGTGATTCCGCGGTAACGCCATGGGCAATCTTCATGCCGCCAATGAAGTCGTTGGCGGTTTTGACCTAATCCGGCAGCAATCGGGAAGATGCGCTGAATGCCTTGAATGCTGGGCGCGGCAGAGATGTTTCGATTGGTTTACGCGCGTGAACGAACTGTTAACGGATGAGGATCCGCGCAGCGAAATGGCCGGGGTTGCGTCTCGGGACACAACCCCGGCCATCGGGCATTCAGCCACACGGCAGTCCGGCCTGGACTACTTGTACTCGGTATGACAGCTAATGCAGGCCGCGTTGATGGCGGCGGCCGCCTTCTGCAGCGATGCCGGGGCCTTGTTCTTGGCGGCCTCGGCCAGCTTCGGAGCGGCGTCGCGCATCTCCTTGGCGTACTTGATCCAGTTCTTCGGCTTCTTCTTGTCCGGCCGGGCCATGGTGACCTCGGCGATGGCGGCGATGACATGGGCCATCTTCTCGAGGGCCTCGGCCTGCTTGGCCGCCGCGGTGGCGCTTGGTGCGTCCCGGCCCATCTGAACCAGCTTCAGCTCGATGCCGTCCGGTTGAATGGCACCTGGCTTGCTGCCGACGCCCAGGCCTCCCTTGGTCCCCTTGCGTGGCCGCATGAGGTTCATGACCTCGTCGATCTCCTCGATCTTCTTGGCCAGCGCCTTGGCGTGGTCGCCCACCGCTTCGCCCTTGGCGATGGCGTCGGCGATCTTGAGGATGCCTTCCTTGGCGGCCTTGTCGTCACCGGCCCGGCCCATGCCCGCCAGGAAGAACCCGACTCCGCCGGCCAGCAATCCCAATCCGACCAACATTCGCCCCGTGCTTCGCATACCGCTCCTCCGCGTTGAAGCTCAATGGAGTAAATCGCTCAGTCTAGCAGTTAAAAATACGCCCAGTAAGCGTGGTGACAAGCCGCGACCCTGTCAGCCTGCAAGCTGGCAGCTTGCGGCTACGTCGCCTTGCAGCTACGACTTCGGCTTGGGTGCTCCCGAAATCGTATTGCCGCCGAAGATCACGCGGTGGTCTCTCGTCATCCAGCGGATGATCAGCTCGCGGTCAATGTCGCTCATGTTGACGACCACGCCCTTGGGATCGATCTCGCGGAACAGCATCTCATGGACCTCGGCGCCGGGAGATTCGAGGTTGCGGAACGCGGGCATGGTATTCTTGTCGCCGTAGCGCTTGGCATGCCCCGGCGACATGATCATCAGGCGGATCCACTCCTGCGAGCCGTAATCGGTCAGGTCCGGGCCCTGGCTGCCGCCGTCGTCGCCGATGGTGTGACAACTCTGGCAGCGCAGGTGAATTTTCCTGGCGGAGAAGGATTTGACTCCCTCGGAAAGCACGGTCTTGTCGCGTTTTTCTTTTGGCTTGGCTTGCTCGGCGATAAACCGCGCAACCTTATCGAGGTCGGCGTCCTGTTCCGCGATCTTTTTTTTGTAGACCTCCGGTGCGTCTTGCACTTTCCAATCGGCGCGTTCCTCCTCGATGCGCTTGCGCCAGTTAATCATGCCTGTGAGCTTTGTCGAGCCGAAGTACTTCTTGTCCTTGGGATTCTCAAGCAAGCCGCGTATCCACTTCTCGGTGCCGAAGCCGCCGAGGTCCGGGGCCTTCGCGTCCGCGTCGTGGAAGCCCTTGAAGTCACCTTCGGGGGCAGCGACGCTGAAGTTGTGGCAGACGGCGCAATTCTGCTTGAATAGCGTCTCGCCGCGCAATAATGGGTCCTTGCGCAGCAACTCGCGGGCGCCTTCGGCCGGAATGCCCGCATGCGCGAGATTGACGGCTCGCCCGGCCTCCTTCGAGGCCTTGACCAGGTCCTCCTGGAATTTTTCGGCTTTCTTCACGTCGTTGCACGGAAAATTGAGGAAGCCTTGTGGCTCGTCGTCGGCGAACGCCAGGCATGTTAGCACGCCGACGCCGGCCAGCAGCGCGACGATGACCAATACGCCGATGAAATGCCCGAACTTGCGCATCCGGCCGTAGCCGAAGAGCGGCAGCAAGAAGAGCAAGGCGCCGACGCCCATGGGGATGACCATCGTGGCGATGAACTTGCTATCGCCCGGGAAATACTTCAAGAGCTGGAAGAGAAACAGGAAGTACCATTCCGGCCGGGCGGGATAACCCTGAGTATCCGGATCGGCGGGGGCGTCCAGGTTGGCGCCCAGTCCGGCGCGGCCGGCCTTCGCCGCCTTCTCGTACATACCGTCAGGCTCCGGCCCGTCGATCTTGTTGCCGTGCCCGGCGTAGATCACAAGCGCCAGCATGGCGCCGAAGATGATGAGGCTGACAACGAGATCGCGGAATGCCTGCGCTGGCCAGAACATGTCCTCGCCCTGGGCATTGCGCGGCGAAGTCACTCCATGCCGGCGAAACACCGCCAGGTGGGCGATGACCAGCACGATCAACGTCGGCGGCAGGATGCCGACGTGCAGCGTGTAAAAGTGCGTCAGCGTGTGGTTGCCGTATTCCGGACCGCCGACCAGGAAGCGCTGCAGATAGGGCCCTATCACGGGCGCATCGCGCATGATGTTGGTCGCCACCTGCGTGGCCCAGTAACCCTTCTGATCCCACGGTAACAAGTAGCCCGTCAAGCTGAGTCCCAGGGTGACGCCGAGCAACGCGAGTCCCAGCCACCAGTTGATCTCGCGCGGCGGCAGGTGGGCGCCGGCGATGACCACCTGCAGCATGTGCAGGCCGAGCAGCACCACCATCGTCTGCGAACCGAAGTGATGCAGACCGCGGATCAGCCAGCCGAAATCCATCTCATATTGAATGAAGTAGACGCTGCCCCAGGCCGTGCTGTCGCCTGGACTGTACGCCGTCATCAGCAGCACGCCGGTGACCAGCTGAATCATGAACACGAAGACGAGCGTGCTGCCCCAGACATAGCGCCACTTGGCGCCGCCCGGAATATGCTCGAGCAACATGGCGTCGCGGAACTTGCGATAGCCGGTGCGATGGTCGAACCAGTCGGATAGTTTTCCGAACACGACAAGTCCTTTTGAATGCCGCTGACGGCTTGGCGGGTATAGCCGCTGAGCCCCGCGCGGCGGTAGACAATCAGGTCCTGGGCACTTTCTCGCTCTGTCCCTGAACAAAATTCTCGAATTTTACAAGCAGCAGATTGCGGTCCTGCTGATCGCGTTTCCATTCCAGCGTATCCATGCCGCGCTGTTGCGGCCCGGTGTTTTTCGAGCCGTCGATGTTGAACTTGGCGCTGTGGCAGGGGCACGTGAAGCCAGGACCCGAACCCGGCGGGTTGTTGTTGACGAAGCAGCCCAGGTGCGGGCAGATGGTCGCCAACACGCGGATTGAAGCGTCATCATTGCCCGTCTTGACGACCCAGACCCGGCCGACCACGTCGTCCGGATGCAATGTCCAGGCATCGGTGCGCACGTCGCGGATCACCCCCTGCGTGGGCACGTCTTTCTGCAAGTCGTCGAGACGGACGCCCTGCACAGGCCGAAAGTCGCGCTGGACCGCCGGCCGATTGCGCGCATCGATTAGATAGCAGGCCGCCGGAATGCCCAGCACGGCGCCGAACAGGGCGCCGAGGGAGTGGATTGCGAAGCGCAAGAAGGAGCGTCGTTCCTGGTTCACCATGGCCAAGGGCCTCCGGAATCGAATCGCGTTGGTTGCGACGCGCGTGGCGGGAATGCGCCCGGCCGCCGCCGGGCTTACCTAGGCAGGCGGAGCTTTCGCTCGCACCATCTATCCTAATGGCGGCGCGGCGAATGTCAATTTCCCCTGGCCGCGAACGCGTGCCAGTTCCACCCCGTCTCGCCGCGGCATCAGCCAGTCGTCGTCGGAAACCGTGATGCTGATACGCGCACAACCTGGCCGACCACTCGAATGCGTGCCGTAAGTTTTTCGCAAGCAAAAGATTGTGGCGACGAGTGGTCGGCCACATGGGGGTGGGTCGTTTGGCCGGCGACTCCGGACACTGGGGGCGTAGACGGGCGTAAACTAGAACACGAACGAAACGTCCGCTATTTCTTCACGACATCGATCCGCAGATGCCCGGAAGCGAAGTTGCCGTGGCCGCCGCTGTCGATCAGCGAGGTTCGGGGCGAGGCCACGGCACAGATGTCGTGTCGGCTGCCCAGCTCGGCGTTGGCGCGCGCGGACAGCGTGAGGTCCACGCTCGTTTGCCCTTTCTGGATGACCCCTCTCGTGGCCTCGACACCGAGCGGCAGGTTGCGAAGATCGACATGGACCGGCCCGTCGTGCTTGCGGCGCAGGATGGTGACCTTGATCTTGGTCGAGCCGCCGCGCGGCACCGGAATCACCGCCGGCGCGACGCTTACCTCGAGCGGCGGCGGCTGGCCCACGCTGCCCACGCGCACCATGAAGCGCGGCGACTTCACCGTGCGGTCCACCAGGCTGGCGATACCGTGCACCTGGGCATCCACCGTATCGCCTTCGCGAGCCGAGAAGTCGGCCTGTACTTCGATCTCCGCGTGCGTCATTTTCTCGGCAATGATGACGCGAGAGGCCTTGAAGCCCTTGGGCAGGTTGCGGACCTCCAGGGCGATCGGCCCCAGATAGCCCTTGCGGATGGCGGACACCTTGAGCTTCGCCATGGAGCTGTGGCTGAGCTTGAGGATCCGTGGCTCGATGTCGAGATCCACCAGGCCGGGGCGCAGATCCACCTGGAACGGCGGCGACGCAACCTGCGCGTTGCCGGCAGTGACGGCCGCGCCAATCGCCAGCACATCGGTCTTCTTCACCGCCTCCGCGCGCAAGCCGGCGCTCAGCTCAACCTCGGTTTCATTCTTGCCGGCCGGAATCGTTGCCGACGATGCCACCACCTGGCCCGGCAGGTTCTTGAGCGAGATCGCGATTGGCCCCTTGTAATTCTTGCGTGCGGCGACGATGCGCACCAGTGCCTTGTCGCCAAAGGAAATGAGGACAATGTCCGGCCGGACGGCGAGATCGAACAGCTTGCCGGCGACGCCGACCACCACGGTGTTGGACAGCGCCTGCCGGCTGGTGACGCTGGCGCCGATGACCTGAACATCGGTCCGCGAGCCGCTCGGCGCGGTGGCGGACGCCGCGACCTCGATCTCGCCCTCGTCTTTGCCTTCCGCCAGCGTGACTCGCTCCGCAGTCACCTGGCCGGGCAGGTTCTTCACTGAAAGTGCAATGGGACCTTTGTATGTGCGGCGTACAGCCTTCACCTTCAGCTTGGCCTTGTCGCCTTCCTTCAACTGAATGCTGGCGGGTTGCAGAAGCAATGAGAACGGTTCCTGGATGCGCGTGCCGAGGCCGGCGAGCGGCACGGCGAGCTTGTTGCGCTCGACGGCGATGCCGACGACTGCGATGCCGCCGCGATCTCCCAGCGCCGCCTTGTCGCCGGCCGTGAACTCGAGCATGGCGCTCGTCTGGCCCTTGGGAATCATCACCGGTTTGACCGCCACCTCGGCCGGCAGGTTGCGCAGGTCCACCTCTACCGGCCCGTCGTAGCCCTTGCGCACGATGTCCAGCTTGCAGTGGCTCGTCGACCCCTGAACGAGCGGCACGAGCGCCGGCTCGATGCGTGCCACAAGCGGCGGTCCTTCCACCTGCACCTTGAACGCCGGCGATGCCGCGTGCCGATTCGACGCCCATTCCGCGACGCCAAACGCCTGCACGGTGTTGACGGAATGCGGCAGACCCGGCTGGGCGACGAGTTCCAGCTCCGCGTTCAACGCCCCGGACGGGATCTTGGGCTGCGTGACGGTGACGCCGGCCGGCAAGCCGCGAAACTGCAGAGCGATCGGGCCGGTGTAGTCGCGGCGCGGAACAGCTATCTTCAGCGGCAAACGGCCTCCTTCATAGGGGATCTTGATCTCCTTGTCGGTCGTCAGCGTGAACGGCGGACCGAGGACACTCAGCGTCAAAGGCCCCGAGGTCATGCTGACGACATCCTTGCTTATCGGAATGCCGCGCACGGTAACGCCCTTGGAGATGCCTTCGCCGGCGTTGCCGGCCGCCGTGATTGGCACTTGCGCCTCGTTCCTGCCGGGCGGAATCGTTGTTGGAGTCGCCTGGACGCTGGCTGGCAGCGGCCCGACTTCGATGCTGATGGCCCCCGGATAATCCTTGCGCTTGACGACGACCTTGAGTGCCGCCGCGCCGCCCTGTGGCACTTCGATACGGTCCGGCTCGACGTGCATTGTGAACGGCAGATCACGAACGATGACCGCGAAATTCTGTGAGGCGTTGCTGTCCTTGTCGCCGTTGCCGACGATGTGCACGTCGCTTCTGGATTCCGGAGCGGCTCGTGTGGACGCGGTCAGTTCAACTTCGACGCCGTCCTGCCCCGCGGGGATCTTGACATTGCCCGCGCGCACCAGGCTGGGAAGATTGCGAGCTTCCAGCTCAATGGGCCCCAGATAGCCCGAGCGCCGGGCGACGACGCGAATGCGCTCCGCGCGGCCCGGATGTAGCGTCACGGCTGCCGGCTCGACACGCAACGAGAAGCTGGCGGCTTCGCGGCTGTCCTCGGGCAACCGGCTCCGTTCGGTGTCGATGGGTTCGCGTGACTCCTGCGGCTCAACCTTGCGGCAACCGGCAGTGGAAACAAGCAGAACAGAGCAAAGGAACAGGAAACCAATCCCCCGACGAAACATGATCAAGAAACCCTTCTTGAGCGAATCCACGATACCGTGACGCCCCGGAACAGCGACACGCTGGCAGCTGTCGCTACGATAATGCCCCTTCCAGCACACGCCTTGGACGCACACCGGTCAAGCGTTGTTCCAGACCTTGGTACAAATACGTCAGCCTTGTGTGATCCAGCCCCATGAGGCGCAGGATGGTCGCGTGCAGGTCGGAAACGTGGCAGCGGTCCTCGACGGCGTTGAAGCCAAGCTCGTCGGTGGCGCCGATGGCCTGGCCGCCGCGGACGCCGGCGCCGGCCAGCCACATCGAGAAGCCGTGCGGATTGTGGTCGCGGCCCGGCCGCCCGACTCCCTCGCTCGTCGGCGTGCGGCCAAACTCGCCGCCCCAGATCAACAGCGTCTCGTCCCATAAACCCGTGCGTTTCAAGTCGGCCATCAGGGCGGCGATCGGCTGGTCCGTCTCCGAGGCATGCAGCCGATGGTTGGCGATGCAGTCGCTGTGGCCGTCCCAGGTATCCTCGAGATGTCCGCCGCCGGAGTACAGTTGCACGAAGCGCACGCCGCGTTCGAGCAGGCGGCGCGTGATCAGGCACTTGCGGCCGAAGTCGGCAGTGCGCGGCTGATCGAGGCCGTACATGGCGCGCGTGGTCGCGCTCTCGCGGTCAAGATCGACGGTCTCGGTGGCGGTCGTCTGCATGCGGAAGGCCAGCTCGTAGGATTCGATGCGCGCCGCCAGCTCCGAGTCGCCGGGCCGCTCCTTCATGTGTGCGCGGTTGAGTTCCGCGAGCAGATCGAGCGAGGCCCGCTGCGTGCGCGGGCTGACGCCGTCCGGCGTAGCCAGATCGAGGAGCGGGTTGCCCTGGCCGCGGAATAGCGTCCCCTGGTACGCCGCCGGCATGTAGCCCGCCGACCAGTTCGAGGCGCTGCCGATGGGCCCGCCGCGCGGGTCGGTCATGACGACAAAGCTCGGCAGGCTATCGTTCATCGTCCCCAGCCCATAGCTCAGCCATGACCCCAGACATGGCTTGCCGATCTGCACCGAGCCGGAGTTCATCTGCAGGCAACCCGAGGCGTGGGCGGCCGTGTCGGTATGTAGCGAACGGATCACGCACAGGTCATCGGCGAAGTGTGACACATGCGGATAGAGGCTGCTGATCTCCAGCCCGCTCTGCCCGTAACGGCGAAAGGTGAACGGCGTCTGCATCAGATGGCCGACGGGCCGACCGTTGGACCCCACCGGCGTGTCGCCGCGATACGGCATGTTGTGATAGCGTGACAGCGCCGGCTTCGGATCGAAGGTATCGACCTGGCTGGGGCCGCCGTTCATGAACAGGAACACGGCATGCTTGGCATTCGCCGGCAGGTGCGTGCGGCGCGGTTCGTCGCCGGCCGCGGATGAAAAGAATCCGTCCCGGCTCAGCAGATCGACCAGCGCCAGGCCCGCGAACCCGCCGCCAACCTGCCAGAGGAACTCACGGCGCGTGCGACGACAGGGGGTGCGGTTGGGGGAGAATCTTTCAAGCATGTCAGTCGTCTCGGTTACAGTCGTTAGCGCGCCCCGTTGGGGCTCCATCATGTCTCAATCCGGGTAAACAAATTCGTTCAGGTTCAGGATCACCCGGCACATCTGCACGAGCGCCCGTTGATCGGTTCCCTCCGCCAGGAAGCGCAGCATCCTTTGCATCTCGGGTTCCGTCGGCGGCCGGCACAATGCCAGCTCATAGGCATGACGCACTTGCCGCTCGCGATTGTCGCCCGCCTCACGCTGCAAACGCGCTGCGAAGTGGGCGGCCTGGCGGTTGGCGAACGAGCCGTTGAACAGCGTCAGCGCCTGCGGCGCCACGGTCGTGACCAGCCGCTTCTCGCTGGTACGCGTCGTGTCGCACAGGTCGAGCACTTCGAGCAGCGGCACGACGAAGGAACGCTTGATGTGGGCATACACGGTTCGCCGTGAGGCTTCCGTCTCGTCGAACGGCCTCCAGATCTTGTCGGGGTCGCTGCTGCCGGCCAGCGCGTCCTTCGGGACTTCCGGGTACATCCACGGGCCGTACATCTTGCCATTGAGCTGCCCGCTGACGGCCAGCATCGAATCGCGGATCGCTTCCACCTCGAGCCGGCGATACGGAAAACGCCACAGATAGCGGTTCTCCGGATCGGCCTTGCCTTGCTCGGCCCGCCACTTCTTGCTCATGCGATAGGAATTGCTGTCGAGAATCAAGCGATGCAGCTTCTTGAGCGACCAGCCGTCCTCGATGAAGCGGCTCGTCAGCCAGTCGAGCAACTCCGGATGGCTGGGCCGGTCGCCGGCAGTGCCGAAGTCGCTGGGAGTCCGCACCAACCCCTCGCCGAAGTGCCACTGCCACACGCGGTTGACGATGACGCGGGCGGTGAGCGGATTGTCCGGGCTGGCCATCCAGCGCGCCAGCGTCAGCCGTCGCTGGCTGGTGCCGTTCGGCTGCGGAAACTCCGGCTGCTTGCTGACGATGACCGTGGGAAAGCCGGGCCGCACTTCCGGGCCGGGGCGCGACGCCTTGCCGCGCAGCATGATGTGCGTCGCGGGGATGACACCGGACGGTTCATGCATGAAATAACCGCGCGGCAACGGCGGCATCTCGCGGCGCACCTTGTCGATTTCGCGCTCGATTTCCGCCAGTTTATCCTTGTCCTTGGATTTGCGGATGGCATCGGCTCTTGCCACAAGAGGCCGCAGTTGTTTCTCCTTCTCGGACCAGAGGGCAAGCTCGCGGCGCGAACCCGCCGGCATGTCCAGCTCCGTCCGCCCGGCTTGCGGTCGGCGCAGCGGGTTGAAGATCGCCACCATGCGATAGTAGTCGTGCATGGTCAGCGGCTCGAGCTTGTGGTCGTGGCAGCGAGCGCAGCCCATCGTTAGCCCGAGGAAGGCCATCGACGTGGTGTTGACCATGTCGTCGAGCTGGTCGAAGCGATCCTCGTCGGGGTCGGCCGGCTCGTCGTCCCAGGGGCCCAGGCGGTGAAAGCCGCTGGCGATCATGGTCTCGGCGTCGGCGTCCGGCAACTCGTCGCCGGCGACTTGCTCCAGCAAGAAGCGGTCGAACGGCTTGTCGTCGTTGAAGGCGCGAATGACGTAGTCGCGGTAGCGCCACACATGTGGCTTGGCGGCGTCGCGCTCGTAGCCCGCCGTCTCCGCATAGCGCACGACGTCAAGCCAGTGCCGGCCCCAGCGCTCGCCATGCCGCGGCGACGCCAGCAGGCTCTCGACCACATGGTCGATGGCATCGGGGCGATCATCATTCAAGAAAGCTCGCTGCTCAGCCGGCGTCGGCGGCAGGCCGACCAGGTCGATATGGATGCGCCGCAGCAAGACGCGGCGCTCGGCCGGCGGCGACGGCGCCCAGCCGCGCGACTCCAGCTTGGCCAGAACAAAGGCATCGATCGGGTTTCGCACCCAGGCCTTATTGGAGACGCTCGGCAGGCTCCGCCTGCGGATCGGCTGAAACGCCCAGTGCTTGCGGTCTGCCGGCTTGATCCTGGCATCGTAACGCGACAACTCGTTCCTTGGGGCGGGTTTCTCATTCCCGGTCGCCGGCATGTTCGGCAACAGCAGCAACGCCGCCAGGGTCGCGGTTGATGTCCAGTAACGCATGTCCGCCGTCCTCTGAGGAGGCAAAGGAGTGTACTCACGATCCTAACCGGATCCGGACGGCGTTTCAATCTAATAAGCGGTTGCGCTCCGGCAAGAATTCGTTGCGTTGCCACCCCCCCCTCTGTACCCCGGCAACGAATCCGGCGTCCACCTGCACGTCGTGCGAGTCTCGCAGGAAGCACTTGATTTCCCATGCTGGGTGGCACGACACTTGCGAAACCCTATCTTATCGCAATTCCAGAAACGATGACATGGCCGGCTGGACTGGGAGAGTGCTCCATGAATTACGGCTTGCTTTCCGCACTTACTTTGCTGGCTCTTGCACCTGCTGTCGCCGCTCAGGAGAATGGCGATCGCTTCGCCGGTTTCCCGCCTATCAACAAGACAAGGCCCGGCAACAAATCATTTGCGGTGCTCACCTCGGACGTGCTACCCGGCTTGATCCGGCCGAAGTGGACCAGAGCCATGACGGACCTCGGCGCCTGGCCGGCGATGACGCGATTCAAGTCCGACATCGTCTTGGTTTACATTCATTGGGATGGACATCGATACAAGAAGCTTGAAGCGACCGGGGAAGGTCGCGGGCTGCGAAGTTCCGACGAGGGCAAGAGCTGGAAGGCATTCAAGGTTCCTCCGTGCAGGATCACGCCGGAGTTGGTGGCGGTCGGCGATACCCTTTTCCTGTTCGACCCGCACGCCGACGGCCCGACTGTCCGGACCACTCGGAATCTGCTGGACTGGACGGAGGCGAAACAAGTCTACGAGCCGGGATTCAACCTGTGGGGAATCGTGTACGATGCCGGCACGAAGAAATTCTGGTGCGCCCCGCATGCGATTCCGCGCAAGCCGACCGACCCGCCGCGACAAATTCGGCTGATCACGTCGACGGATGGAGTGAAATGGCAAACAGTTTCGACAATACTCAAGGCCGCGAACATGAGTGAGTCGACCCTGCGGGTGCTTGCCGATGGCACCATGCGGGTGATGATCCGTCGCAAATATGGCCGGGACCACGATGTCGCGACCGCCGGACCGCCCTATACGGAATGGAAGATCGACACCCGTCCGGAGATCGTCGAAGGGGAGCACCTCTTCGAGGTCGGTGGTCAGGTCTTCCTCGCGTCGCGCGCCAATCTCGCCGGAAAGCCCCAGGCCAAAGAAGTACCGGACCTCTTCGACAAGCGCAAATCGTACTCCATGGTCTACCGTGTTGATGCGGAATGCCGTCTGACTCCGTGGGCGGTGATGGATAGCATGGGAGACTGCTCCTATCCGTTCCTCGTCGAAACACCGACCGAGGTGCTTTGCGCCTATTACAGCCAGCATCAGGACAGAGTCTGCAAGGTGTACCTGTGCGGATACGATAAGACAGAATTCCTGAAGGGACGGCGCTGACGCAGATTGCTTCTCACTTCACTCCCACTGCCCGTCCGATGGCAGCGACGGCGACGGCGCCGTCTGGTTGGCGCCGGTCCGTCGTGAACCTGACCTCAAGCGTATCCTTCCAGGGACAACTTGGATCGGATCGATTGATGGGAGGGCGAGGCTCCTGCCGAGCCGTGAACGGCGTACTGGGGAGAGTTGCATTCACAGCGAAGGACCAAGCGGCGGTTCGGCTGGAGCCGCGCCCTGGGCTGATGAAAAGCATGGAAGATTGAAGCGAAAGGCGCAATCGACTTCGTCATGGGATTGTTGCGCTCTTAGCCCTCTTAGCCCCTCTTAGCCCCGTTCACGGGGCTTGCCGCG
>VGYC01000211.1 GCA_016873095.1 Planctomycetota bacterium
CATGTGGGCGTAGCTGGCGTACCATAACCTTGTTCATGTTGGGTCTCCATGTGGGGCGAGTTTGCAGATCCCCATATGGAGACTCTTATTTCTGACGTCACCGCGCAGCTGCGCAACATTTGAACACTAGCCCGGTTGCGGCGCGAAACTTGTCAGCTGGAAACGGCACTAGAATGCTGTCAGTCTCGGCGCCGGGCATCGGTGAAGAAGAGAGATGATCGTGGCTTGCGATGCGAGAACGTGACTGCCATCAATTTCCCATAGCACGAGAAAGCCATGCACAGTCAGCCTAGCCGTCGTGAAGTGCTGGTCGCTGCAGGTGGGACATTGGCCGTGGGCGGCGAGCCTTCTCAGGCGAATCAGCCGGCGCAGCCTGCGCCGCCGGCGCAGCCGGCGAATCGCACATTGCGCATCGGCGTCATCTCGGCGGCCATCGACGGCCGACCGCAACGCACCAATGGCCACACCTGGCACTTCGCACAGTACTTCCATCCGGAAGTCAACCTCCCGGCCATCCGCCGGCATCTCGATCCAGGCTCGGCGCGCATGTTCGAGCGCTATCTGCGCAGCCCGCGCTACACCTTCGATCAACTGCCGTTTCCCGACACACGCATCACGCACGTTTATGCCAACCCGGCTGATGGACTGACCAACTATGTCGAAGCGTTCCCGGGCGTACGCATTGCCCGGTCGTTGCAGGAACTGGTCGAATCCGTCGACGCTGTCTGGCTTGGCGACGCTTCCGGCAAGGGTAACGATCACTTCGACCTGGTCGCGCCGGCGCTGCGGCGCGGCTTGCCGACCTTTTGCGACAAGCCGATTGGCGGCACCGTGGCGGACACGCGCCGCATCCTCGAACTGGCACGCGAGCATCGAGCGCCAATCATGTCGTCGAGCCTGTTCCGGCATGAGTTCGGCATGGAGCAGGCATTGCGCATGCGCGACTCCGGAGAGTTCGGCCCGCTCCAGTATGTTCTCGCCAGCATGGCGGGCGGCTACTCGCGCGACGGCTGGTTTGTCTATGGCCAGCATCCCATCTGGACCGTGATGACGCTGTGCGGGCCCGGCGTCGAGGCGGTCAGCATGTATGCCCGCGAGGCAACGGCCCATGCCCTCATCACCTACCGCGATCGCATGCCCGCCGAGGTCTGGTACGGTCGGCCCGACATCGGCGGCGACTATTGCCACACTTCGGTTTACTTCACCAGAAAGCTTTACCAGTTCACGCCGGCGATTGAAGGCGACTTCTGGTACGGCCATCATTACGAGATGTTTCGCATGGCCCACGTTTTTCGCGAAATGATCCGCACGCGCCGCGAGCCCGTGCCGCACCGGGAGATTCTCGAAGTGACCGCCATCATACACGCCGGGGCGCGATCGCTGCGCGAACGCGGACGACTGGTCGGACTGGCCGAGGTGATGTAGCCTGTTTGTGCGAACGCGAGCCATTCTCAAGCGCCCGACACTTTCAAGCAGCACCACCGGCAATGCGTGTCGCCGCCCTGAGTGCACCAGAAGCTGGCGATGGCAGTAGCGTCGTCAAGGCGTGTGATCTTGGGCGCGCCATAAGCGATGGCGTCGTGGCTGGAAGGATAGGTGCTCGACCGGGCCACCCCAAGCGACTCCTTGCCGTATGCGTCCCAGAGAATGGCTGGTGTGGCCAGCGACCAGGTGTGACCGTCATCGTCCGATGCCACGGCCTTGATGCCGGGTTGTTCGGTCCGCTCGCGATGAGAATAGACGATGACCAGCAGGCCGGGACGAAGCTCGACCGGGCAACTCGTTTGCCCGGGAATCCGAAGGGAGACAGGCGCTTCCCAGGCTCGTCCGGACGGATCCGAGGACAGGACGCCGCACAGATCGTAGGACGACTGCAGCTGCGCTTCGGCCGTCCAGACTGCGAGGAAGATGCGACCATCGCGGCGGCGAATCGTCATGCCATGCGAGTAGGATCTGCCGGCCTGCGTGCCGACGGCGACGGGAGTTTGGTCGTGCCAGGTGCGCCCTCCGTCGCGGGAAAACAAACCATAGATGTTCAGGTCAAAGGTGCCGGCGTTGTCGTAGGATTTCCAGGTTTCGAATGTGTGGAACCAGGTACCGTCGTCGAGTTCGACAACCCGGCCATATGGCGTGGCCTCGATGCTGCCGGGAAAATGCGAACGAATGTCGGGTACCACCGCGTCCGACCATGTTCGACCGCCGTCGAACGAGCGAAAGAACGCCGTCTCGACGGGCATGAGTCCCTGCGTCGCCGGATTGTATGCCAGCAAGTCTGGGTGCGAGTGGTCGCAGCGCAGCATCCGCAGCACCAGGGACCGATCCCGGAGCCGTGTGATGGTTCCCTCGGACTCGTTGTAGTGCATGTTGTCGGGGCCACGCGCACGGACTGGGCCCTCGTGTATCCAGCTGGCGCCGGCATCCGTGGTGCGGAACAATTCCAGCACGCCGTCGGGTGAATAGAGCGCCCCACCGATCCGCAACACGCACAGCCATTCGCTGTCCGTCAAGCACAGGATTTCGGGATAAAAGGCATTGGCGACGCGGTGCCCAGGGAGGGGATTTCGGAAAATGATGCCCTTGTCGACGATGTCGATCCGGCTCATGTCGGACCTCCACGTTCCGCCGGATTCCAGCGTGGAAATCGCGACTGCACCAGCGCCGCGAACTTGCGAAAGCCTTCTTCCGATGCTCCGCTGTAGGGCGGCAGCAGGCGCAGCGGGAAACGATCGTCGTGCATCTTCCAGAGCATCTTGTCGAAAGCTCCGTCAATCAGAGCACTGGCACCGGCGAGGGCGAGCAGATGCTCCGTGAGGTGCGCAATTTCTTTCTGCAGTTCCAGCAGAAGCGGCCGGTTTCCAACACGTCCGGCCTCGAAAAACATTCGACAGGTTGCCGAGTTCAAGGGCGCGACGGATGCCAGGAGGCCGCATTCTCCGAGTTCGCTGGCGTGCACGAAGCCGGTCTCGTTTGGAAACAACCGCAGCGCCGGCGCCAGCCGCATCAACTTCTGTAACCGGTCCATCGAATTGGTGCTGTTCTTGGTGGCAACCAGGTTCGGATGCATTTCCGCGAGGCTGGCATACTGCTCCGGCGTTATCAGCCGTTTGGTCCGCAGCAGGTTGTAATGGAGAAAGCGGCAGTCGGGAAAGCGTCCGCATGTTTCGCGGAAGAAGACCGACACCTCGTCATCGGTCAGCGCGCCCCAGCTGGGCAGCGAAATCTGGAACTGGCGCACGCCGATGTCACGCGCGATCTCGATGCGTTCGACGATAGTGCCGAGAGACAAGCTGATGATGCCAACCATTGGCTCGGCCGCGCCGGCGCGCATTGCTTCATGAAATACCCTGGTGATCCTCTCGAACTGCCGGTCCGTGACGGCATAGCCCTCGCCGGCCGTGCCAAAGACGTACAGGTGCTTGGTGAGCTTCAGCAGCCCATGCACCTCATCGATGAACAAGGATTCGACAAAATCGCCGCGCTCGTCCCACGGGATCACGCACGTCGCCAGAAGGCATGCGGGATAGCGTATCATCAGCAGCTCGCTTGTTTCTGGATCAGGGCGCATCTGAGGCACGCGCCGGCAACTGGAATGCATAGAGCCGGCAATTGCGCATGGCCAGGCGTATCCGGATCGGCCGCCCCGTCAGCTTCGAGACGTCGCTCCGGCGCTGCCACGTGACGGTCTTGCGGATGTTGTTATGGTAAATCCGGTCAGCATCAGCCAGGGTGAAGCCCGCGATCGGCTTGCCGTCGGGCGATTGCAGCTCGACGTCAACGTGTCCGCCGGCGCCGCAATCGACATTGAGTTCCAGTCGATTGCCCGCGAAAAGCAACGGCTTGGTGACGATCTCTCCGCCAGCCGGACCCGCATTCGCGGAAACAAAACCGTCCAGTCGCAACGTCGCTCGACTGATGACCCCGTGACGAAGCTCGAAGGGCCGTTTCCCTTCAAGCACGCCGCCGCGTATGATCGAAGCCAGCTGATCCTTTGGCCGCCGCCGCGGGGAACTGAGAGACCCCGCGGCGGCCGGCCATCTCTCAGGAAGGACGGTCTTATCGTGGCATCACGCCTTTTCCGCCCGCACAATCGCACCTACTGCCTCGTGGATGACAACGGCAATCGCCAGTACCGCACGCCGGCCGGCCAGCGCGTCACGAAGAACACGCCGGGCGCCGTGAAAGTGGACCTGGGACCGGCCGAAGTCTGGTATGGCAAGTACAAGACCGCGAGCGGCAAGTTCCGCACGGTCAAGCTGTGCGCCGACAAGACCGCGGCAAAGCAGATACTCGCCAAGCTGATAACCGACGCCGCGAAGGCGCAACACGGCCTGGGCAATGACTTCGCTGCCCATCTGAAAAAGCCGCTGGCGCTGCACCTGGACGATTTCCGCCGCTGGCTCGAATCGCGCGGCAACACCGACAAGCAAGTGAGGCTCAAGACCGGCCGCATTCGCCGGCTGCTGGACGGTTGCGGCTTTCTGTTCATCGCTGATCTAGCCGCGTCGCGCGTGCAAGACTTTCTCGCCGGCCTGCGCGCACCGGACCGCGCCGCCCTGGCTGTCGATCCCGGGAAGGAAGTGTACACGGCCGAGGAGCTGGCCCGGCTGCTGGGAGTGAAAAAGACCAGCATCAATCCGTTGATTCGCCGACACGGATTGCCGGCCGAGGGGAACGGCCGCGCCCGCCGCTTCCCGCGTGCAACGGCCATCGCGCTTCATGCCCGGCTGTCGCGCGGCTCGGGCGCGCAGACGGCTGCCTACTATCTCCGCGAAGTGAAATCGTTCTGCCGCTGGCTGGTGCGCGATCGGCGGACGCCTGAAAACCCGCTGGCCCACTTGCAAAGCAGCAATGCGAAGCTGGACCGCCGGCATGATCGACGCGAGCTGTCCCGCCCCGAGGCTGGCCGGCTGCTTGCCGCCTCCTTCGCCAGCAAGCAAGTCTATCGCGGCCTGGCCGGTGGCGATCGTGCCATGCTGTACGCCACGGCCCTTGGAACCGGCTTTCGCTCCGCGGAGCTGGCCAGCTTGGCGCCCGAGGATGTCCAGCTGGCCAGTGACCTGCCCACGGTGAAGCTGGAAGCGGCCCATGGCAAGAACCGGCAGGAAGCGATACAACCGTTGCCCATCGGCCTGGCCGACGCGCTGCGCGGCTACCTGGCCGGCAAGCCGGCGGGACAGGCAGTCTGGCCTGGGACATGGCCGGCCAAGGGCGCGGAAATGATCCGCCTGGACTTGGCCGACGCCCGCGCCGCCTGGGTTGCCGAGGCGGAGAACGCACGGCAGCGAAGCGACCGGCGCGACGATAGGTCTTTCCTGGCCTATCGCGACTCGGATGGCCGCGTAGCCGACTTCCACGCCTTGCGGCACACGTTCATCAGCAACCTGGCCCGCGCCGGCATTCATCCCAAGACGGCGCAAGCGCTGGCCAGGCATTCGACCATCACGCTAACGCTGGACCGTTATTCCCACGTCGGGCTATTCGACCTTGCCGGCGCCCTGGAAGCCCTGCCGCCGATCCTGCCGGCGGACGATCCGGGCCGGGAAACCCTGGCAGCGACCGGAACCGACCCCGCGCGCCCCGACCGCGCCCCGACCAAACCGCTGCGGATTCCTGCCCTGACCGTGAGGGGCGATGAGGGGAAGGCGCTTGAAGTGACACCCGCATGTCAATCGCGTAAGTCCCTGGAACTGCTGGGAGTTGTGGGCGATTGCGGGGCTATGATGGGCCATGAAGAAAATAGCGGCGGGTGGGATCGAACCACCGACACGCGGCTTATGAAGCCGCTGCTCTAACCGCTGAGCTACGCCGCCAAACAGTACTCATTGTAGCGCTGAATCAGGATTATTCACCAGGGCTGGACGGCAGCGGCCACTACCATGGCAGCGAGATCGACTCCTGACGCAGCACCCAATCCTATTCTAGATACCACGAATCGGTCAGCAAGACTTGACTGGACGCCGCGCGCGGGCAACAATGCTGGTATGGGCGGTATCATGCGACGATTGCTGGTGCTTGTCTGTGCCGTCGAGCTGGCATTGCCAACCAGCTGGTGCTGCAGCGCCGATGCGGGTGGACTTCCTGGCGACGACGACTCGCTGCCAGTGAAGGCGCCTGCCTGCTGTTGGTGTTGCCCGTCATTTGAATCTGAGGCGTCGTCCCCGCAGTCCCCGGAATCTCTCCCGCCGGCGCCGCAATCGACTTGTTGCTGCAATCCCCAACAGGCGTCATTGCAGAAGGACGTGCCCGTCGATAACTCTGCCGATCGCGTGTCATGGCAGATGCTTCCCACGAACAGCCGCCTGGCTCAAAGCCTTCTGTGGCCAGTCCGGCTCGGACCATTCCAGGAGCCGCCGCTCTATCTCCTTCACTCGGTATGGCTGTGTTAATCAGCGTGCATCGCTCAAGATGACGTCGTTGCGCCTTGATTCATCCATCGAGGACGCTGCACGAATGCCGCGTCTGACACACCATTTGAGTTCCACAAGGAGAAAACCATGTACTTGAAAGTTCTGACCGTGGCCCTGGCCGGCGCACTCGGTGTCGGCGGCGGCGACTGGAGCTACTCCAACTCACGCGCGCACGTCGATTGCTGCGCCTTGCAGCTTGACTGCTGCAATCCGCCGTCGGCGTGCTGTTCCGTGGCGGATTGCTGTGCCCACGCATTGCCATGCTGCCCGGATGGAGCCTGCTGCTCGACGTCCGTTCGCAGTGCTGCTCGTCCAGCGCGCGCCAGCGCCGACTGCTGTGCCTTGAACCTGCCGTGCTGCAATCCGCCTTCGGAATGCTGCTTTGCCGCCCGTGAAGCCAGCTCGTCCACCAGGGTCGCTTGCTGCAAGTAGGCAACTGCAAGCTTGTCAGCTGCATGTAAGAGCGACCTGCCAAGGCCCCTCCACAGTGGAGGGGCCTTGGTCATTTAGAACCAACGATGGCCCACGTCTCGACTTCTCGCGCATGCGCTCGCTCCACAATGCGAAGGGGCATCGGGCGACATGTTTCCTTGCCTCGCGGGCCGTATACTGTCCGTGCGGGTGAGTTGGACTCCAGCCCACGCTTGCGGCGGACGGAGGTGCCATGATTGCAGTCATCATCCTGGCGATCCTGTTGCCGATTCTACTGGTGGCGGCGTTTCTGCTTGGCCGGCATTTGCAGCGCCGGCTGCAAGCCTTGCCGCACATGTCGGCCGTGACGCGGCAGCACATCGATCTGTTTCAAGGCGGGCAATGGAACGAGGCGGCAGTGGAAGCAGCCAAGACGCGCTTTCGCGACCTGCTCGAGCGCGGCGAGGTGGCGGCCATTGAAGCGAGCCTGCGGCCGGGAATGCATTACGTCTTTCAGGTCCGCGCTCTCGCCGAGATCGGCACGGAAGACGCCGGCCGAATTCTGGAGCGACAACTCAACCGCCGGCTTTCCGACGACCAGCTCGAGCAATCCTGGTACTGGATCGACCTGGCGAGCAGTTTGCGATCGTTGCACCGCGAGGAGAGCCTGCCGCATCTGTTGCGCTGTGCCGAAGAGGCCGGCGACATACCGCTGGGGCACTTCCTGGCTGCGGCGACGGTGTGCTTTTTCGGCTTTGCCGGCTACCTGCGTCAGGCCGACAGCCCGCTCGGAAAGTCCGCCATGCGCCTCCTGCATCGTGCGCTGGAGGGGCTGCGCTTCGGTGTGCCGCCGAATCTGATTTCCGAAGCGCGGCTCGGGGAAGCCATTGAAACGCTCTGGGACCATCGTCCGGAGCGCGCGTGCCCGTTGCTGGCGCGCGTTGCCCACGAGGTCTTGCGCCTGTTGCGCCGGGAAGAGCACCTCATCCAGACCCTTGGCGACGACAATCCCGAGCCGGAGGCAGTTACCTGGCAGATTTCGCGACTGCGCATGCTGGAGCCGGCGCTGGCAGAATACCTCAGAGACAAGACCGTTGAACTGGTCGGCGCCCTGTCCAGCGCCGGTGACGAAGAACGTGCCGAGATCTTGCGGACGCTGCTCGACATGCGTGCCGAGGCGGGCGACGAGGCACTGGCACTGCTGCGCCGACCGGACGAAACCTGGGCCGAACTCGCGATTGGCGTCTTGACCTGGTCTAAAAATCCCAAGGTAGGCCCGTGGTTGCGGCAGTGGACGGCCCGGCAAGTGCCCATGACGCGCCGGGCCCACAAGCGACGGCAAGCCTTCGCGCCACGCAAGCCGTCGCTTCCGGAAGATGTGCCCTACCAGGCCGTGCTTCGAGCCATGCGTGGCCACGGTTCGGAGGAAACCGAGCGCTTTTTGATGCTGGCGGCGCGTGACTGGGACCCGAACTATCGAACGGCCGCCTTCGAGAGCCTTGGCTGGTGGGAACCGTTGTGCCGCACAGAGGTGCTGGCGACGCTCGAGCAAGGCCGCCGCGATCCAAGTCTGGACGTGCGCCAGGCCGCGCGGGCCGCGCTGGCCCGGCTAGGAGAACGCCCGGCTCTGCAATGGTTTCGCCAGGCGCTTGCATCCGAAAACAACCACCGCTTGCATGAGACATTGCAGATCATCGGCAACGAGAACCTGGTCCTGCTTTGGCCCGAACTGAATCAACTCGCCGATGCAGAGGATTACGAAATCGCGCATCATGCCCGCGAAACTCTGGAGCGCTTCAACGAGGAAATGGATCAAGGCCGGCAATAGCGGCAATAGCTGGCTGTCCGAAAAGGGTGCAGCCCCCTGCGTTTCGTCCGTTTCGGACAGCTTCTAATAAACCTGCCAGGGCGATTCGAGACGATCTCGGGCCCACAGATTGCGCAGCTTACGCATATCCCGGATGGCGAATCGCCAGGCTCTGTCTGTCACGACAGCGGTCAACCAGCGTAGAATAGATTGATACGAAAATGCCGGCACCGGCAAACCGACGGCCCGCTGTCCTGGTATGACTTGACGACGGTGCATCGGTGTGTATGCGGTGCGCATTTGAGTTGAACCGCCCCAGGTGTGCTGCTATTATTCGGAAGGAATTGAGGTCGTTCGAGGACCCGTTCATGTCCGCCAAGAGTCGCTTGTTGATTGCGATCGCGTTTGTTGGACTGACGCTCGGCTCCGGCACCGCAAGCGCCCAACCGGGCGGCGCTGACGTTGCCGTCAAAGGCACCAGCGCGGCGTCAGCCGGCACGCCGGTGGACGGCGTGGCCAAGAGCAAGCGGCGTGTCTATGTGCTGCACTCCGGAGTGCATACGATCTTGGCCGATCCGTGGAAGAACGTGGCCGCCGACACGTTGAAGGCCGGCCTCGTGGCACGCGGCGTGACCGCGCGCGACATCGTCGTGCTCGACAATCCGTATCCGACCGCAACCTGGCGAAACATGTTCCCGAAGGAATGTCTGACCATGTTCGCCGCCTCGTCCATGCCGGCCTCCAAGACGGCTCAGGACGCGTACGTGCGCATGCACAAGAGCCTGCAATCCCAGGGCATCAAGCCGGGTGACGAGATCATCTGGGTTGGCCACAGCGCGGGCGGCCAGATGGGGCTCACCATGGCCTACCTCGCCAAGAACCTGGACAAGTATCCCGAGCTTGCCAAGCAGGCCGCGTCATATCGCTTCGACATGGTCATCATGCTTGGCTCGCCTGTCGGCTGCAACATGCTGACCGAGGACGTCAAGCTGCGCCATTACTATTCACCGCAGGACAAGGTCGTCCGCTGGGTCGCACGCTACGGCCCTCTGTTCATGAAGACGTTTGGTTACCGCGTCGGTTGCGGCATCATGCCGCCCAGCCTGAATCCTGAGGATCGCATCCGCGTGTTCCTCGGCATCGAGCACCCCTTCTGGGACGTCGACGCCCGTGTCCTCGACCGCATCATCGCCGAGACCAATCCAGCCCATTGCCCGCTATGGCATTCCCCCATTCTGGCCCCAGGACTGGAAATGGCCCTGACACGCATCGTCACCCAGGCAATTTCCACTCGCTATCAGGTCAGCTTCGAAGATCCACCCGGACGATGAGTCGGGGATGGCAGGAGTGGACGGTCAATCAGCGTCGTCACGTCGCCGGCTTCGTCGCCGTCGCGGGCGCTCGTCTTCCTCGTCATCGTAGTCGTCGTCGCGCGGGCGGCCGCGACGCGGGCGGCGTTCGTCGGCGTCGCCGAACTCATCGAAGGTCACCTCCTCTTCCTCCTCGCCTTGCTGTTCGCCTTGCTCCTCGCGCAGCGCATCGAGGGCATCGGCAAAGTCGTCGGCCACGTTGACCAGGCGCATGCCCTTCTTGTCGATCAGGTTGGTGTGCACGCCCTTCGACGAGCTGACCATGGCGTAGGCGATGAAGCCGAATAGCGAGAGAACCGCGATCAGGGCCACGGGCACGATGACGAAGACGGCGTTGCCGCCCAAGAGCAGCGCCGCCAGCACCGAGATGACGATCAGGCCGACAAACAGGCCGATGACGCCGATGATTAGGTACAGCAGCCGGTACTGCCATTTCGTGAAGTAATTCTCATGCTCCTTGCACAGCGGCACGGAGGCGGTGAGGTAGCGGAACTTGGTCTGATAGCCGGCCATCGGGCTCCAGCGCTGGCCGGCATTATAGCTGAAGCTGTTCTCGATGAGCCTGGCGGGCTTGGCGCCGCAAACAAGGCAGCGCTTCGGCAGCGGCCGCATACCTTTCAACTCGGCCGCTGTCAGGTAAACCTTCGCCATCGACCAACCTCATGCGGAGGACTGCTTGATATTCGTTGCGTTGCCACCCCCCTCTCAGCACCCTGGCAACGAATCCGCGAACGAACGAGTGGCGTAAGTCTTTCATAACAATCGGTTTGCGACACGGCCGCGGGATGACATTCGTTGCCGGGGGGTGCCAGATGTCCGACAGGTACCCAGCGCGCTCGGAATGCCGAAATGCCGGCCTGATCAACTTGATCGCCTCGTTCGGCCGTTCTTTCCCGTGCGACTTCGCTTGGCGCGCTTGCTCACATTCTCCGCTTCGACCCGTTCCCAGAATGTTCGATGGAGCATGCCGCGCCCTGCTCGAAAGCGCGCCCGCGCGGCTTCCAGGATCGATTGTAGCTTGGGGGAGTGCCCCATTAGCAAGCGTTCGAGATCATCCTCGTCCTCGGATCGAAGCAAGACCGCAACCGGCTTGCCCTTGTCCATGACGACGACGGGCCCACGCTTGGCGGCCTTTAAGTACCCGGCGAAATCGGCGGCGACTTCATCTTGAGTTGCAACTTTCACAGATCCACCTCCTCGCCACCGACCAGAAGCCGGTTGCCTTCCTTCACACCGATGGCCTGAATCTGCACCTCGCGCTCTTCCTCGTCAATCCCATAGAGTACGCGGATGCAGTTTTCTGGACCGAAGCGGATTCCCCAGGTCGCCTCGAATGGCGCCGGCTGCCGCAAGGGCTTGCGGTTACGAGTCACCTTGGTGGGCTCGAACTGCAACTGCTCTTCGATTTCCGCGCGAATGCGCGAGTGATACTTGGTCTCGATGGCACGCAAGTGCTTTTTCGTCTGATCGTCGTAGCGGATGTCATACGACTGCTTACGTGCCATACACTCATTGTCGATGCTCGGCCAACTAGCCGCAAGACGTTGAAGCTCGGAAAATCAGGATCGCGGCCCCGGTCTTCATCCGTTGGTTCGCTGCCGGTCCCGAAGCTCACTCGCTGCCTTCGCCAGCGCCGAGTCGTACTGGGCTCGCTCAAACTCAAACGGCCCAAGTTTATCGTGGCGCCACCAGGAAGCTCGGCATTTCGGGCCGCGATGGGGTTGCTCGAATTCCGACCAGGTGACGGTCTTATCGGACACCGAAATTCGGACTCGCAATGGCCAGCATCCCAAACAACCGCATTCGCAATCATACACGGATACCTTCTCGGCTCTCTTGGCGGCAAAATCCTCTAGCGCCATGAACGCCGGCAAAGGCTCGTACCTGCCTGCGAGGTCTGGGTGGCCCTCGGCTGCTGCGAATGGTCTTTCTGTCTCGCGCACGTACTCAAGCAAATCCCGATCATCCACGCGAACGTCGAGCGCGACGTAGTCCTTTAAGTAAGGTTCGTCTGACGCCTTCACCAACCGAAGATAAAAGGGAATTATCCCGCTAACACAGGAACGTAGCAAGTCGGCCAATCACATTGGCCAGTATCAATATGATTGGACTAGCTGATTTTGCAAGTCGCTAGACTTTCCTGGTTTCATGGGCATTCTGGCTGGTCAGCATCGCTGGTCTTTCGGAACTGAGCGAGAGCGCCAAGCCTTTTTCTTGTGGT
>VGYC01000212.1 GCA_016873095.1 Planctomycetota bacterium
TGGAGCAGCTCTTCCCCACTCCCAGCGGCTAAGGCCAACTCACCGATCTCGCAGCAGCACCATCAACAACAAGTCCTCCACCTCGCCAGAACCAAGGCATCGGCGCGCGCACTGAATGGACAGCTACGAGCTTCCAGCCAGATGTTCGCCGGCTTGATGTCGCGATGGATGAGTCCCTGTGCATGCGCTGCCGCCAGGCCTTGCGCGATTTCACGGGCGATGCGCAGCGCTTCCGTGATTGGCGGCACTGGCTGGCGCTGGAGACGATCCTCGAGCGACTCGCCTTTGAGGAAGGGCATGGCGATGAAGGGGACGCCGCGATCCTCGGCAACCTGAAAGATGGCGACAATGTGGTCGTGTTCGATGGCGGCGGCGGTCTGGGCTTCGCGCAGGAAACGCTGGCGCGCGGAGACGCTCGCGGCCAGCGCTGGCAACATGACCTTCAGAGCTACCTTCCGCTTCAACATGGGATCCTCGGCCTGAAAGACAACACCCATGCCGCCGGCGCCCAGCACCGTCAACACGCGATACGGTCCCAGTCGGCCCAGCTCATCTGCCTGCTGGGGCGGCGCCAGGAAATCGTACAACTCGCAACGTTCCTGAGTGCGCGCCACCTGGGCCCGCGCAAGTGTTTCGGGAGACAACGGCACACCCGCCCCGGCCAGATGCGGTGGCAAGGTCGGCAGGTTCGCCGTCAAGACTGGCGAATGCCCGCCAGGCCCGGGTGGAATCACGAAAGACTGCTGGCAGTGGGGACACCTGGCTTTCTTGCCGGCCAGAATCGCCTTGACCTTGAAGACCTTGCCGCAGCCCGGGCACGAGCAGGACACCGGCGACGCGGTACGCGGAACCACCGTTTCCGAGAGTCCCGCCTGGGCAGTCTCGGGGTTGGCCGCCGCTTCTCCCAGAGCGTCTGGCGAAAACGTCTCGGCCGGGCTGCCGCAGTCGGGGCATGAGATGCATTGCACGGCCACCGGCAAGTTGCCATCGACTGGAACCTGCCAGCGATGGCCTTTGGGGCAAGTGAATTGCTTGAGCATGGCTCTTCACTCCAGGTCAAATCTGCTAAGAGGCCCTAGAAGAAAGGGGACAGGACCTCTACAAACGCCCCAAGAACGACGCAATTCAGCGACAGCCAAAGGTCCTGTCCCCTTTCTTTTAGGGCCTCTAACGCCATTATGTAAATTTCCAGCCAGGATTCTCCTCCGACCGATGACTTGGCAAAACTCGCTTCAGTTGTGACAGAGCACTACCCTCTAGTACCAGCGAAACGGAAAGCATGACATGCGTTCACCGGCAATCCGTGGTGACGCCGCCCCAGGGTTGAAGAAGCCTTCATTTCCTTTCACGCCTGGCACCGCCGTCCTCTGCGTAGCAAATTTTAAGAATTCCGTGTCATGCCTTCCGGGCTCGAAAGTACAAGGAGTTGACCGGAGATGCCGTGGCTTGCATGAGCCCATCACCCCGCAGAGGAGTAATTGATGAACGACCGGAAACAAACGTATCGTCCGTGCGTGGAGAAACTCGAAGACCGCAGTCTGCTGGCTGCCAATTTCACCGCCAGTCTGAGTGCTGGCGGGTTGCTGCGGGTCACCGGCAGCGATGCTTCCGATACGATCGTCGTGCGTCAGGTCCACAATCGCATCAGCGTGAACGGCGTCGCGATCGCCAAGCCCAACGGACAGAAGGTCGCGACGGTCGCCGCCGGCGCGGTCAAGAGCATCCTCGTCAATGCCCGCGGCGGCAACGACAAGGTGCGGCTCAACAGCGAAGCTGTCGCCGGCCAGCAGCCCCTTGCCGCCGTGGTCGGCGTCGTGGGCGGCAACGGCAACGACACGATCTTCACGTCATGGTGTATCGATTGAAAATCGACGGGTACGAGGATCGCGCAGACGGCTGGCAGCCGGCGAAATGGATTCCGGGGGAGTTTGAAACCCTCGAATCCGCCTCTGCGGAGGCCCAAAAGATTTCGCGCGGTACGCTGGTTCGGTCAAATCCCCCCCGATTGGGGATTCACGCCGACGCTCTTGGCGTCGGCGTTTACCAAGGCGACAAGGAGGTCGCTTATCACGACGCATCGTACTGACCGGCCTGGACGTGCCAGGCCGACGATGGGCAACCAAACCAAGGGAGGATGACGATGTACCAGATCGATGGGAATGGCAACGTGATCCTCGTCAGCGAGGAGCTGACGAGGAGGAAGGTCGACGGGCACCCGCTCGTCGTGGTTCGGTTGGCCGCCGAGCCAGACCGGGGCTACATCGCCCAGGTGCTGCCCGGCGGGGCGTTCGGCACTGACGAATGCCCCAGCAGCGAAGGGCGTCCTTGCCTGGGCTGGTTCGGCCCAGGAGAAGCCAGCGCCACAGCGTTCGACGCCCTCGCCGCCCTCGCGTCGTATCACGACGCATCGTACTGATTGATGCGGGAAGACCCGTACATAGGCCCGCCAGGATTCCCTGGCGGGCTTTCTTTATGCGCCCCACCCAATTCCTTTTAGCGAGGAGAGATTCAGATGAAGAACATGGAATGGCGGACCATTGACAAGTCAGCATGGGCCAAAGGCCCATGGCGGCACGAGGTCGACAAGAAACAATGGACTGACCCCAAGACTGGCATGGCGTGCCTCATCGTGCGCACCCCTATGGGCCACCTGTGCGGCTACGTCGGCGTGCCCGAAGGCCACAAACTCCATGGCGCCGATTATCACATGGTTGACGCCGATGTTCACGGCGGGCTCACGTTCGCCGACCATTGCCATCCAGGCGAGTCAGAAGCAACTGGCGTTTGCCACCTCACTGAGCCAGGAGATCCAGAGGTGTGGTGGTTTGGATTCGATTGTGCCCACTCTGGAGACATGAGCCCAGGCATCGAACATCGCGGCCTGCTCTTATCTTGCATGCGTGGCACCTACCGCAACCAAGCGTATGTTGGGCGGCGCCGGCCATGACAGCCTTTTTGGCGGCGCCGGCACCGATATCCTGGTCGGCGGCGAGGGCAACGACCTGATCGTGGGCAACCAGGGTAACAACATCATCGCTGGCAACGCCGGCGACGACCAGATCTACGGCGGCGACGCCACCGACCTGATCGACGGCGGCGCCGGCAACGATCTTATCCAGGGCGGCAACGGCAGCAACTTCCTGCTGGGCGGCGAAGGCCAGGACAAAATCTTCGGCGGCACAGGGCTCGACCTGATCGGCGGCGGCAGCGGCAATGATGAACTCAACGGCGGCGACGGCAACGACCTCCTGGCCGGCAATGACGGCGATGACCTCATCTTCGGCGGCGCCGGGCTGGATCTCGTATTCGGCCAGGGCGGAAGGGATTCCTTGGTGGGCGGCGACGGCAATGACCTCCTCGACGGCGGCGCGGATGATGACATGATCTGGGGCGAGGCCGGCGATGACATCCTCGCCGGCGGGCTCGGCAACGATCACCTCTGGGGCCAGGCTGGCAATGACATCCTCGGCGGCGGCAGCGGCGAGGACAACCTGATGGGCGGCGACGGCGCTGATCTCCTGGTGGGCGGCACCGGCTTCGACGGACTGTGGGGCGAGGCTGGCAACGACATCCTCGACGGCGGGCTCGAATTCGATTACCTCTACGGTCAAGATGGCAACGATATCGGCATCGATGACAACGGTGGAGGCGTCTGGAACGATCCGGTCGGGAACAACTACACGCTCGAGGGGCACGTCAGCGATGCGCAGCTCAGCAATGCCATCCGGAATCTCTGGAATCTGCCCGCGCCTGGCTCCGTCGCCGGCGGCAACCTCGTGCAAGGGCTGCTCGGTGATGCTTCCTTCTGGCAGTGGATCAACGAAGCGCGGTTGCCTGTCGGCGCCGATGCAGCCGCCAACGCCCCCCATGTATGGAACACCGTCAGCAAGACTACCGGCGCCGGGACGACGACGACCGATCCGCGTGGCGCAATCGATCGCTGGGGCATGCAGCAGGCCAACTGGGCCACCATGCAGGGCACGTGGAGCAGCATCATGGCGGATTACAACGGCGGAGTCTTCGGCGGCTCCGAAAGCTACAGCTTCGGTGCGTGATGCGACCATTACCGCGCGGTTTCGCGACGCATCTCCTCGATCATCTTGTTGACGATGCGTTTGTAGGCGAGGGCGGCGCGGACGCTGTCGATCAGGAATGCGACGAGAACTGCTCGAATCACCCAGAACCAGAGCCAACCGCCAGGCAGCAGCATGATGCCCAGCCCGAAGAAAAGGACGAGATCCGTGACGTTGGCGGCAAGATAGACGCTCAGGGCAATCACGGATGCGAGCAGCGGGTCGCGCCGCGACCAGAAGCCGAGGCCGATGAACAAGCTGCCGATCATGATGCCCAGAAACCACGTCATCAACACGAGGTCGTTGCGGCGCCGGAATTCGTCAGCCAGGGTGACCGTGAACAACCACATGAAGCCGAGCTGGGCTCCGCCGAGAACGAAGAGCAATCGCCGTCCCCGGCCGGTCTGATAGGCGATGGCGTTCTCGGCGGTCTGGCGGATCGAGTCGTGTGTGGATGTGAACTTGAAGGCTTCGGCATCAGCGCCTGAAGGTTGGGAAAGGGGCAGCGCGCCGCCGGTGACGCGCGGCGCCGGACCATGCAGCTCGGAGAAGGATGTGAAGGCATCGTCGGCGCTATCGTCGTGCTGGGCCATGATGCCGCCATTATCGATGCCCCCATGAGTGCGGTCAAGCGCCGCGCCGCGCAAAATCCGGTCGCACCGTTTCCTGTCCCCTCGGACCGGACACATTCGCTGGAACCATCAAGAAGGATGCACGAAATGAATGAGAAGAGCCAGACATGAGAGGAGCCAGCCATGAGACGCAATTGTCGGAAACTGATGCTGGGATTGATGCTGGGCAGCGTGATGCTGCTGGGCGGCTGGAGCACGGCCCAGGCGCAGGCGTACGACTCGCCGGCGCTGGTGCGGGCCATGAATGTGCCGGCGCGCGTTTACCAGCGTGCGTTGCCGCCGTGGATGTGGTACAACCCCTGGTATAACCCCTGGTACGGCCCGTGGTATCCGATGGTACCGTATCCGTATGCGGCCGGCACCGTCAATCCGGTGTATCCCGGCAGCAGCGCCGCCTCGGCGCCGAGCCAGCCATCCCTGCCTCCGCTCCCATCGCTGCCGCCGTTGCCGCCCTTGCCGCCGGTGCCGGGTGGCCTGCGGTGATCGAGTGCCTCCCTGGCAGCTGATTCTTCGGTATCATGAAGTTGAGCGGACGCGCGGTGAGCAGTGCTGGTCAGACAATAGCCAGTCATCGCGTTTCGCCGCTCCCTTTACCTTGCAATGCAGCCCCGAAACCCACGGCACTGCCTTTGCATGGGAAGAGGAATCGCCAACTCGATACCGGAGCGAATCAGCATGAAGGCCAGCATGTATACCGCGATGCTACTCGTGACCGGCGTTGTCGCCGGTTGGAGCGAGGCCGGCGACAAGTCTGCCGTCGGACCGGACCTCAAGACCTGGGAGAAAGTCGTCGGCAAGGCCATCGACTTTGCCAAGTCGAATCAGCAAGCAAACGGCGGCTGGAGCACGGACAAGAGCCCCGGAGTAACCGGCGTCATGCTCACGGGCCTGTTGCGCAGCGGCCTGGTGACGGCCGACGATCCGGTCGCGGCCAGGGCTCTCAAGTACATCGAGGGTCTGGTGAACCCGAAGGCGAAGCACATCGCCGGCAAGGATCCGCGCGTGCAACTCCAGAACTACGTGACGTGCATCAATGTCATGGCCTTGCAAGCCGCCAACCGGGCCGACAAGTACAAGGCCATCATCGGCGACGCCGTGCTCTTCCTCAAGAAGCTGCAATGGGACGAGGGGGAGGACAAGGGTCCGGACAACGACTTCTTCGGCGGGGCCGGTTACGACAGCAAGTCGCGTCCCGATCTCTCCAACACCCAGTTCTTCCTGGACGCTCTCAAATCGGCCGGCGTGTCGTCGGACGATCCGGCCCTCAAGAAGGCAATGATCTTCGTCAGCCGCTGTCAGAACCTCAAGGGCGAGCACAACGACCGGCCCTGGGCCAAGAAGATCGACGACGGCAGCTTCATCTACACCCCGGCGAGCGGCGGCGTCACCAAGGTCATCGACAAGGCCAACCCCGACGGCAGCCTCCCTGGCTATGCCAGCATGACCTATGCCGGCATCAAGAGCCTCGTCTACTGCGGCGTCGCCAAGGATGACCCGCGCGTCAAGAAGGCCTTCGAGTGGATCCAGAACAACTACACCGTCGAGGGCAATGCCGGCATGCCGGAAGCCCGCAAGGAATGGGGGCTCTTCTACTCCTATCACACCATGGCCAAGTGCCTCGACGCGCTGGGCCTTGACCACGTTGTCGATGCCAAGGGCAAGAAGCACGACTGGCGCAAGGATATCACCGAGGCCCTGGCCAAGCGGCAACGCGCCGACGGCTCGTGGTCCAACGTCAGCCACTGGATGGAAGCGGATCCGAACCTGGTGACGGGGTATGCGCTCATGGCTTTGAGCTATTGCAAGCCGCGGAAGTGAACGGGGTCTCAAGTTGCGATTAGCCGCCAAGTACAGCGATCACGGAAATGTTCATGCGACCAGGGGTCCGTTACTTTCCCGGTAACAGGTCCTTCAACTCGCAGCGCACCAGGTCGCCGATGCGCTCGACGGTGACATCGGCGGCGGGGAAGCCGGCGATGGCCCTGGCATCGGTGGCGTAATGTCCCTGGCGCGGGAACACCGTGGTCACGCGCTGGCCCCAGATCTTCTTCACGGCCGTGAGGATGCGCAGCTTGTCGTCGATCAGCACGTAGTGCTCGGCGGGGAAGCGCTTCTCCACGTCGGCCAGTTCTTCCTCCTTGTGGATGTAGATCAGCACCCGGCCGTCCATGGCTTCGTGCAGGCCGGAGCGCTCGACCTTGCGCGGCTGGAAGACGACGTCGCCGTCGGACAGGATGACCGTCTGGCCCCACTGGGCCAGGTGCTGGACCGCGTCCAGCGAGCCGGGATATAAACGATTGGCGAACGGATAGTCGATCAGGAAATGCGAAACTTCCAGCATGTGTGGATCGTGGCGGTTCTCGGCGCGATAGCGCTGCAAGGCGCCAAGATAGTCGGCGTAGCCCAGTTCGGCGCGCAACTCCTCGAACAGCGCCCAGTAACGCTTCTGCCGGTCCGCGCCGAAGACCTTGGTCAGATAGCGCTTCAAATCCTCGGCCACGCGGTCGTTGTCGAGAAGCGTGTTATCGACATCGAAAAGGAAAACCACCGGAGTCATTGACACCACCTCGTTTCCGACGCGCGGCAGGCGAACAGGTCACAACGGCCCACGCGCTTCCTGCCATTGCCATTTCCCGTCATTCTGCCCATCCTAAAGGGTACGGAAATTGTGCGACGGAATGTAAACAGGAGAAGGCTCGATGGCGGCGGGAGCAAAGATCAACAAGCTGGCTTTGCTGGTGGGCGGCGGTCCGGCCCCTGGAATCAACGGGGTCATCAGCGCCGTCACCATCGAGGCCATCAATAACGGCATACAGGTGTTCGGCATCCGCGACGGCTTCAAGGACCTGGTGCGCGGCAGCGCCGACGGCGTGCACAAGCTGACCATAGAAGACGTGCGCGACAAGGCCATGCGTGGCGGGTCGATGTTGGGCACGGCCCGGACCAATCCGACCAAGTCGGCCGCGGACATGGGCCGCGTGCTCGACGTCTTCCACAGTCAGGGCTTTGACGCCGTGGTTACCATCGGCGGCGACGACACGGCCTACTCCGCCAGCGAGGTGTACAAGGGCGCCAAGGGCAGCATCCGCGTTGCCCACGTGCCCAAGACCATTGACAACGACTTGCCCCTGCCAGGTTCGACGCCGACTTTCGGCTTCGAGACGGCCCGGCAGCTTGGCGTGGACATTGTGCACAACCTGGCCGAGGATGCCCGCACCACGTCGCGCTGGTACATCATTGTCAGCATGGGTCGGGCGGCCGGGCACCTGGCGCTGGGCATCGGCAAGGCGGCAGCGGCGACGCTGACGATCATCCCGGAAGAGTTTCGCGGCCGGCAGGTCACCATTGCGGAACTGTGCGACCTGATCGTCGGCGCCATCGTCAAACGAGCCAGCCAGAAGCGTTACTATGGCGTGGTCGTGCTCGCCGAGGGGCTCATCGAAGCCATCGGCGAGACGGCGCTGACGGCGGCGATGGACAGCGGGCAACTGGGCAGATACGGCCAGCTGAGCCGCGACCCGCACGGGCACCTGCGCCTGGGCGAGATCGAGTTCGGCCGCATGATGCGCGACCTCCTGGCCGGAGGCCTCGAGCAAATCGGCCTCAAGACGACGCTCATCGACAAGGATCTGGGCTACGAACTGCGCTGCGCCGATCCCATCCCGTTCGACGCGGAGTACACGCGCGATCTTGGCTACGGAGCGGTCAAGTTCCTGCGCTCGGAGGCGGCCACGCGCATCGGCGCCGTCATCAGCTATGTCGAGGGGCGCATGGATCCGTTGCCGTTCGACCAGCTCCTCAATCCGCAAACCAAGCGCATGAAGAATCGCAAGGTGGACGTCAGCGGCGAAGGCTATGAATGCGCCCGCCGCTACATGATCCGACTGGACAGGACCGACTTCGAGGACCCGGAGCGTCTACACAGGCTCGCCGCCGCCGCCGGCATGTCCCCGGATCAGTTCCGCCAGCGCTTCGAGTACGTGGTAGCCCACGATGCGTGATCGTTGACTCCGATGTCGATGGAACCGCTTGCGGTTTCGTGCAAGTGCCACATGGCCAACACCCCTCCCAATCGCCGCTGGCTTTGGTACTTCGTCGCCGTGGTCGTGCTGTCGCTGGCAGCGGTCGTCACGCTCATCGTCTTCAACCGGGGCCAGCAACTCACGCGTGCGCAGTTTGATGCCGCCAGGAAGCTGTGGGAGAAAAAGGGCCTGCAAAGCTACCAGCTGACGTACACGCAAAGAAAGAAGGGGGACGCCAAGGCCGAAACATACGTGGTCCGGGCGCGGTCCGGCACGGTGGTGTCGGTGTCGCTCGATGGGCGGCCGCTGGAGAAACGGTTGTTTCCCTTGTATGGCATCAACGCCCTGTTCGCGTACATGCTCGACTTCCTGGAGCAGGACGCCAAGCCCGGCCAGCCGCGAACGTTCACGCGCGCCCGCTTCGATCCAGAGACCGGCGCCCTCCGCGACTACGTCCGCAACGTCATGGGCGGCGGACCGCGCGTCGAGATCAGGGTGGACTCGCTCGTTCCACTGGAGGATTGAACGGATACCCGTATTTTCGTGAGTGTATTCGGGTCCTGGTCTTCACCGCAAAGCAGAGCCGTAGTAGGATCGATGTCGTCGCAGGGGGTTGAGGTTCTGCTCTTCACCGCAAAGACGCGAAGAGCGCCAAGAAATCCGAAACATGTCTTGGCCTTCGCATCGCTTACTTTGCGCTCTTTGCGTCTTCGCGGTGCAGTCTTTTTTTCGCGAGTGGGGCGCTGGCCGCTTGAGGATTGAGCGACGGCAAATCGTTTGCCCTGCCAGCGTCGTCTTCTAATATGGCGTTCGTCTGGGGCTCACCACAAGGGAGTTTGGCATGCGCACGTTCATCGTCGTCACGGCGTTGATCTTCGGGGTTGGCTGCGCGCAGACGCAGCCGCTGCGAGGCAATGAGGATGTGGATGTCGGGAAAGAAAAGAGCGCCGTCGCGCCGGCGGTCGTGACAGCACTGGCCAAGGGCAACAACGCGTTCGCCTTCGATCTTTACGGCAAGCTGGCTGCCAAGGACGGCAACCTGTTCTTCTCACCGTTCAGCATCTCGACGGCGCTGGGGATGACGTATGCCGGTGCTCGCGGCGACACGGCCGCCGAGATGGCCAGGACATTGCATTTTTCCCGTGACGAGGCGCCGCACAGCGCGTTCCGCGGCTTGCTGGCGCAGATCAACGAGAAGCGCAAGAAACCCGCCTACGCGCTGAGCGTCGCCAACGCACTGTGGGGGCAGAAGGATTTCGGTTTTCTGCCGGACTTCATCAACCTCACCGGGGCGGAATACGGCGCCGGCCTGCGGCAGGTCGATTTCGTGAATGCCACCGAGACGGCGCGCAAGCTCATCAATGACTGGGTCGAGGACAGGACGCAGCACAAGATCAAGGAACTGCTCAAGCCCGGCATCCTGGACGCCGACACGAGGCTGGTTCTGACCAACGCCATCTACTTCAAGGGTCTGTGGGCGAGTCAGTTCAAGAAGTCGGCCACGCGCGACGACACGTTCAAGACGTCGGCGACCGAGACGGTCAAGGTGCCGATGATGCAGCAAACCGGCGACTTCCCCTACTTCGAGAGCGAAGACATGCAGCTGGTCCAGCTCCCGTATGAAGGCAAGGATGTGTCGATGATCGTCGTCCTGCCGAGAAAGGTGGATGGCCTGCCCGCCCTGGAGAAGCAACTCACTTCGGCCAGGGTGGCCGGCTGGATCGGCAAGCTCGCGCCGCGCGAAGTCAACCTCGCCCTGCCGAGATTCAAGATGACCGCGGAATTCAGTCTCAAGAAAGTGCTGAGCGACCTCGGCATACCCAGCGCGTTCATCCCCGGAAAGGCGGACCTGACCGGCATGAACGGCACCGGCCAGCGGCTGTTCATCAGCGCCGTGGTGCACAAGGCCTTCGTGGACGTCAACGAGGAAGGCACCGAGGCGGCAGCCGCCACGGCCGTCGTCGCCAAGACCACGTCGGCGCGGCTGACGCACGTCTTCAAGGCGGATCATCCCTTCGTGTTTCTCATCCGCGACAACCGCTCGGGCAGCGTGCTGTTCATGGGACGGGTGGCGAACCCGGGGAAATGAGAAGTCAGGGAGGCGCGAACAGCATGAATGCGCCGAACAACACGCCCAGGCTGATCAGCCACATGAGCGTTGCCAGTAGCATGACCTTGCCCGCATATGGTCCCGCAAATGGACCGCCGTACTGGGCGCGGTTCAGCTCACCCATGTCGCGCAGAAACAGACTGGATGGCGCGACGATGGCGAGCAAGCCAACGACGCCGACAATGCCGAAGGCCTTGATGCGGCGTTCAGATTCGGCGGGCTGGGCATTGATGATGGCACAGCCGATGGCGGCCACGATGGCGGCAACTTTTCCAGTTCTGTTCGGAGGGCCCGGACTTGCCGCGCTTCTTCTTCTTGGAGGTTTTCCCGGAATAGCCCAGGACGCTTTCGACCAGATCCCCGGCGCTTTGCTCCTTCCTTGCCTTGCGTGATTTTTTCGACTTGTCTCTTGCCGGGCGAAAGTCGTGCCCGCAGCCAATGCAAATGACCGCAGCGCTGTCCATCGACTCCCCGCAGGAGGGGCATTCCCTGACCTCGACGATGTCATCGTCGGCGTCCACGGCAGCTGGCTGCGGAGCCGCGATCGACATGCCGCACTTCGGGCATTTGACCTTCTTGCCGGCCAGGGCGTCCTTGACTTTCAACGGTGTGCCGCAGGGACACCAAAAGGCAATGGGCATGATGGAACTCTCTGCAGTACAGATGCGCGCTTCGCGTCTATTCTACACTTCCAATTGCCGCAATGTCGCCGATTGTCACAGGCCTGGATCTCGGGCGATTCCCAGGGCTGCGCCCTGGGCTTCAACGTACAACGCCGTTGGCTTTGTAAGGCATGGGGCACAAGGGCCCGATCGGCCTCTAATCCTTCGGAACGTCCATCCGCCTCTCTTGATGCGGAGGCGGGATCTCACATGGGCCGACCGTTCTCGGCCAATCCTCCGGGTACACTCCCCGACGGACCTTTGCGCAGGAGGCTTCGAGGGGATTGCGATTGGCATAGTGGCGTTCTTGTTGGTACGCTGGGTCCTTGCAAAGTCTTGTCCTGAAGAGAATCCTTCATTGGAGGAATAGCGTGGCCCTTTTTGGATGGATCGTTATCTCTGTCGTCCTTGTCTCAGCTGTTCTGGGCGCAATCGCTGCTTGTCGAGACGATGAGAAAGGTCTCGGCAAAGAGTTCCTCGAAGGGATCTATGCGATTGGATACATCTTTCTGCCTGTGGCGGGCATCATGGCCTCCGTACCATTCTTGTCGGCGTTGATTCGCAAGGTGTTTGGACCGACTTTTGCGGCAATCGGGGCTGATCCCCAGGGCGAAATCGCCAAATTCTGCCTCAATTATCGCCGCGGGCTTGATTTTGACTACTGTACAGCCCCTACGATTCTCCGGAGTTTTGCCTGTCCCGTCCC
>VGYC01000213.1 GCA_016873095.1 Planctomycetota bacterium
GTCGCGGCGGCCGGAACGTGGGTCGAGGTGAGCATGCCCGGCGGGCTGACTTCGGTGGTCATGTTCTCTAATCCTCCGCATCCTCGCCGCGGCGCCGGCGGATGTGCTTGTCGATGGCTTCCTGGAAGGTCGGAACGTGACGGGCCGGCTCTGGTGCTGCCGGCAGTGGTGCAATCCACGGGCGGGACATGCACGCATATCGAGTTTCGTCTGCTGCGTGGTCCTCGCCGTCGGTATCGACGTCCTCGGCTCTCGCGGTATCGTGCTGCAAGGCCGGCAAGGTTCTGACGGTGTCCGTACAGGTCGAGAAGAAAACAATCATAGGGCTGTCATCGCCCTTCAACCTAGCCCTGAGCATGTCCCAGCCACCAAGTGCGCCGGCCCTTGCGACGCGCGCGTTGTCGGCCGGACGGAACGTCACCTTGCGCCTGCACATCCGTTCGGCGATCGACGGGCCGCCATCGGCCGTGAATGCCGCAGGGTCGAGCACGCCATAGGCGATCTTGTCACCTTTCTCGCGCTCTAAGATCCCGTCGGCCACTTCCTCGGCCGTCAGCTTCAATCCGATATTCGGCGCCGCCGCGCCGTACCATTCCCGATACTTGACGAGACATCCTCGGGGCAGACAGATCGCCGAGCCTATCTCGCCACGCTCGATGGGCTCCCCGTCGGCAATTGCATACCAGCCGACCGAGAACGGCCTAGCGGAACCCCAATCCATCGCCCTGAATCGCGCCCATTCCCCGGGCAACTTGAAAGGCTCGACGACGTGCCGCTCGGTCGAAAACTCAGTGAAGAAAGCACCCTCGATGATCGACCAGTCGCCCTCAAGCCAAGCTTTGACCAACCGGTCATTGCCCGACATCTGCAGGTTGGCGATGTATTCCGGGCCGAGCAGATTGTGATCGGTGATCTTGCCCGGAATGAAAACCCGGTCCCTCATGACCCTCTGCTTCGTCCACGGGTTTTCGTATTCGTTGCGCTGCACCTTCCAGCCCAAGGGCGCTGGATCAATGTAGCGCGCCTTGACCCAATGGTGCCCCGGGCCGCCCGGATTCCCCGTCGCGCGGAATCCAACGCGCACGCCGGCAGCAGAGCGAAGCGTCGCCATCAGCTTGAGCACCGGGGCCGGATCGGCGAATTGACCGATCTCCTCGACATACACTCTCGTGTAGCTGTGGCCCTGATAGTGCTCGGCATCCTCGTCACGGTCGAGGTAGGCAAAGCGCAGGCGAGCCCCCGACGGCCACCGCGCGACATGCGCCTGGTCCTGGAACTTCACGCCGAGCGGCATGTAGATCGCTTTGGCGCGCTCGTAGGTCTCGACCAGATCGGTTCTCTCGCGACGAACCATCAGGCCAATGGCGTTTGATCCGTGCTCGTCAGAGTGGACCGCGAATTCGCCGAGCATCCCGTCTGTCTTGAGCGAACCGCGGGCGCCGCCGTAGAAAATCTCGAAGACTGGGCAGGCCAGCAATGCCGCCTGGGGCCTTGATTTCGGCTCCCAGGCAACTCTTACTGCACCGTCGGCGCCGGCGGCCGGTATTCCTGAGACCATTGATCGGCGTCGGCGATGAAGGCGGGCGCCCGGACAACGTAGCGGTGTTCGACCTCCGCCGTGATCGTGAGCGGGAGGACCTGGCCAAGCAGACGGCAGAACACATCCGGCTTGGTTTTGGCGATCATCTCAAGATATTCCGAGCCGCCGACCTTATCGAACGCCGCGAGGATCGCCGCCTTGACGTTCGCGCTCAGCTTGTTCGGCGTGCCGGCCTTTCGACCGCCGGTCTTGTAGCCCTTAGCCATGGGCCACCTGTCTAATTTGCTCTAGTTCAGATGGCAAAACCAAGTGCGGCGCGAAGTGCAGAATGACCCGCGCCGCATAGGCTCGCGTTCCGATCCGGGCCATTTCGCGTTCTCAGGGCAGCACAACCGTGCGAATGGGTATTGCCCGAGACCCGTTTCCGCCAAGGCACTTATTCAAAGGCGGCTGAACCTCGGCTATGCGAACGATTTCCGCCTTGCACGCATCACGCTCCGAGCGGTACCGCCAAAAAATGCGACCGCCCATCCCGAAGCGACGCTCTTGCGCGCGGAGCCGGCCCTTGGATCCCTTTCCTACGTATTGGATCGAGCCGTCTGCGCCTACGATCTCATAGACGTAAAATCGATAAACCATGAGATTACCTCCGACCGCCATCGGGCGGCTTGGTCGGAACGAAAACGCCCGCCACGGAAAGCCGGGCGGGCGCGGGAATTTCAGATTGCGTTAATTGATACGCTGAGGCGCTTGGGTTTGCAAGATGGAAATTCAGACCAGCGGGCGCTACGGGGGCAGCGTGAGCGGGCTCGCGACCATCGCGGCTCTGCTACTGCCCCGAGCCCCGCCGGCCAGCCGGTCGGGGCGGTCGGGGGCGCGAGCGTCCTATTCGGCGTGCTCGCCCTCCTTGAAGGCGCTGTCAGTGATGCGCTTGAGGAGTTCGGCGTAGTGGGCAAGCGTCCCGACATGGCCCCAGTTGATGTCATCGCTGTATCCGAAGTGCTCATCGCTGAGCGACTTCAGGCGATCAAGCATCGTGTCGATCTCGGCTTTGCGGCCGACGAAGGCTTCGAGGGCGGTTCTGGTTTCTTTGCGGTTGCGCTTCGCTTTTCCCATATTCCCCTCCCCTAGCCTTGGGCTTCCATGATGGGCGTCTCTCCTGGCTGCCATGTCGGTGAGGCCCAAACCCGGCCGTTGTAAGAAATGCGGGCGACGAAATTCCCGGTTTCGTCGGTCACGCGGCCTTCTGGGAATCGCGACGACGGCCTTTTGGCGCGGATGCGGCAATAGACCTTGCTCGCGTCCGCAAGGTCGATGGCGTCAGCCCTCAGGCGACCGATTGTCAGGGTAAGATTGTTGCTCATGGGTTCCTCCGGTTTCGACGCCCTCTTTATAGCCTACCCTTACGCCCATATCAACATATTTTCTGGAATTATTTTCTTGACATCCATGCCGGCCACCAGTATAGTGACGCTCATGGACGCCGGGGAGAGGGAAGACGACATGACTTTTCTGAATCACGCTTGGGCACCATACCCGCCGCGTAAAACGTTCGTTGGGGAGTTCGAATGCCCGTGCGGCACGTATGGCAGTCTCTACAGGATCGGCGACCGTCTCTATCAGGTTTTCATCCCAAAGTCGGGTGGAAGCCGCAAGGACGGGACCATCGCCCACAGCGCGCCGTTGCTCGGGGCGTGGATCAAGTCGATCGGCTCGACGGCCTACACAGCGTCGACGCGTACCTACCGCTACGCGCTGTGTAACCGCTAGCCGACCCATCGCCAGAGCCTCGCCAGCGGCGGGGCTCGAGCGACGGGCCGGGATGTCCGGGCCGCGCGAATGAGGGAGAAGAAAATGGCACAGGTAGGAATGGCCCACACGCGCGAGATCGACGGCGACACACTAATCACTTGGCAGTGGTTTGCCAGCGATGGTTTCCGCCGGAGCAAGTCGTATTGGGTGATCGGCACAGACGCCGCGCGGGTGGCGGCGGTCGAGCGCAAGCAGCGGCCAAAGCTGCACATCGCGAACCGGCGCGAAGTCGTCAACGGCGGCGACCGCCTCGCCAAGTGGGCGACTGAAAATTGGGAGATCGTGGCGACCTGACCCATCGCCAGAGCCGCTCGAGACCGGGCGGCTCGAGCGACGGGCCGGGATGGCCGGACCGCAAGCGAGGGAGAGAGACATGAAGATCAAAAAATCATACGAGGATGCTTGCTTCACAATGTACCGCATGACAGATGTCCGGCATTCCCGCAAGAAACGCGAAGATGCCATACGGATTAAACAGCTCGAACTGAAGCGCGATGATCTCGTCGGTGCCGTGCTCGAGGCTGAGGAGGCTCAGCGCAAACTGCCGCCGCCCCGTGACCCCGACGACGAGATGCACGGCGAGGGCGAGGCCGAGGCGCTCATTGTCGCCAAAGAGGCGCTGTCCGATTGGGACGACAGCGACGATGGCCGTGAGTTGCGCCGCCTTGTGGAGGCGCGGCCCGGCGACGTGGAGCTGACAGTGCAGCGGATGAGCCCCCATCTGTGGTTGTGGTGCGTCGAGCATCTCGGCCTGGATGTCCGAGAGCTTGATGCCGGCGAGGCCGAGACGCGGGGCGAGGCGATCCGCGCCGGTAAGGCCGCGATGATCCGGGAATTGGGCAGCTACGCCTAGCCGACCCACTGACCCGCCGCCAGAGCCTCGCTCGCGGGCGGGGCTCGAGTGACGGGCCGGGATGTCCGGCACGCAAAACGAGGGAGAGGAATATGCAGATCACAACGCGCAGGACCGGGCCGGGGCAATTCGATGTTCTGGTTGATGGTCAGCCGAACGGGTGGCAGATCGTTAACGGATCGCTCGGCACCAGCGGGCGCGACACGCCAAATATGTATGGCATTGCGATCCCCGGCCGGAAGGTGAAGTGGGTTGGCCCGTTAAAAACGGCGAAGGCGCTCGTCAAGCTATGGATCGACAAGTCGCTGCTTGCGCCCATCGATGCCGCGATCGACGCGCTCGCCCGCGTCTAGCCGCACGTCGGTATAGCTGCTGACCCGCCACGGCAGCCGCCCCGCGCGAGCCGGACGGTTGCAGCGACGGGCCGGATTGGCCGGCACCGCAGACGAGGAGTAACACCATGACCGTCGCCGCGCTCCGCAAGCGCCTGGGCTGGACGCAGGACAAGCTCGCGCGCATCATCGATGTCCAGCCTAGGACAATCAGCCTATGGGAAACCGGCGTGCGCAGAACGCCAATGGCCGTGATCCTGCTGCTCGAGATCTGGGCGGATCGGCGGTGCCCGGAATGGGTCAAAAGAACGCCGGAAATCTAGCCTGGATACCACCCCGATCCTGACCTGATCGACCACCTGCTCGCCCGCGCACTTCACGGCGCCGACAATCACGGTGCCGCTGTCCAGACGGATGACGATGGCTCGCCAAGGCTCCCCCTTGAGCGCGCGGCCGGCGCAGTACAGGTTCGCACGGAAGCGGAGCCAGAGGATGCGGAGCCACTTCACGCCCGCCTCCACACCCGCCACTCCGCCGCTGGCCATGACTTCGCCGGCAGGATCATATCCCTCAGCCGCGCCGGGGTCAGCGTCTCGGCGTAGAAGGCATGGTCGGCCAAAGCCCAGCCCGCGCGCGCGAAGATCGGCTCGGCCTCGGCGACCTTCCGGCCGATCCACATATCCCATGAATCGGGGACGTTCGTCTCGAAGATCCAGCGCACGTCGGCGTCACGGAATTGCTCGAGCAAGCGTCGCAAGTGCTCATCATCCATGCAGCCCGTGACACGGAACATGGTCACGACGTCGATCGGCGGCGTGGGCAGGATCTCGCGCCAGGGCGTAGCGCCGCACTGGTACACGTCGTCGGCATTGCCCAGCCCGGCAAGGTCCAGACACCGCCGCGTCGCGTCGACGCGCGCCGGTAGTGCGTCGCAGGCGAAAATGTCGAGACCTGGATATTGACCCTCGAGCCAAGTCGCCATCTCCCCGTAGCCGCAGCCGAAGTCGAGGATCGTCTTGAGGCTGCGGTGCGCGATCAATGTCTGCAACCGATGGAGCGCCGGGCAATCCTCGTGCTCGACCGCCCACTTCCTGGCACCCTCGATCAATTCCTGGTCGCTGCGCCCGCGCGTTACGGCCGAGTTGCTCGCCCATGCCCCGGGGACCTTCGCCGGATCTCCCGGCCATGCATCACGCCATACATGGTAGAGCGGGTTCAGCGCATGCCAGATCGGATGCCCGGCATCGGGTCCGGATTGGATCAACCTTCCTAACCCAGACCATGGCTCCACACCTTCGAGCAATGCCGCCGCGGCGAATATGCCGCTTTCCTCGGGACTGCCCAAGCCGGCCGCCTCGATTGCGCGGCGCCAGGGTGCGGGGGCATGTTCGGCAGCGTCGAGCAGAGCCATCGTCGTTTCGGCCGGCACGGTGCGGCTATCGGCCATCAGCCGAGCTAGGCGGAAGGCCGCCACGTAGCACGCCGCAGGGCCACGCTCGGCCAGCATCTTCTTGGCCTGGCGTGTCAGGCGGCGGAAGTCCGATTTTACGATCTGCGTCACCTCCCGCCTCCCCGCCGGTTCAGCCGGCGCTCGTAGAGCTCGAGCCCCCGGCGCACGATCGCCGCCACCCTGACATGCCCCATCCCTCTCTCCGCGGCGATCGAGGCCAGCGAACGACCGTCGATCACCACGTCGATCACCACCGGCAGGGATAGCCGCTTTCGCTGCATTTCCTTTGTCCACGGCAGGTAGACCTCGTGGTGCAGTCGGGCGAGCTTCTCGGGAATTGCGGCCCTGCCGCCGCCCGATCCGCGGAGCAGCGAGGCCGGCCGGGCGAACAGCCCAGCCGTGACCGCCTCAAAAACCCGGCGCAGGGATTCGGCCGCCACCTTCAGGTGATCGTCGAGCTTCATCGCCGCGATCGGGTCGCGCCGCGCCGGATGGGCTGCCTGCACCACGGCTTCCGGCGTCGGCCCGTAATCGTCCCTTTCGCTCGGCAGCCGCTTCGTCTTGCCGTATCGCTCCAGGAGCTGGTCGATATCGACCAGCCTGCGCTTTACTTCCGCGATGCGCTGGCCGATTCGCCGGAGAACGTCCGTGGTATCGGCTCTCGGCTGGTGCAGACGCTCGCCCTTGAGACGGAGATCCTTGGCCATGTCGCGCAGCTCCTGCGCCGCCGCCCGCCGCAAGTCTCGCAATCTGGTCAGCGCCCCCGGCTGGCAACGCGCGAGCCCGGCCTCGATCACCACCAGCGCTCCCGTCCAACCCTCGGCCGATCTCGCCATGGTCACGCCGCCTCCTTGCCCCGTGGAGGGGAACCATCGTCAAGGCCGAACTCGGCCAGCAGCGCGGCGTCGATCCGGCAGTCCGGGCTGCCGGGCGGTGCCCCGCGGAAGTTGGGCCACGTCGCCGGGTCGGTCTTGAACCGTTCGAGATCGCGCCGCAGGATTGCGAGATATTGAGGGGTTGGCTCCGGTTTTTTGTGCCTCGGATTCTTCGCGTCGATAGCGCCGCCGATTGCCGCGCGCAGCGCGTTGCGGTCCCACGCCCGGGCGGTTCCGTCCGCCAGAATGGTGCGGATTTCCTCAGCGGTCAGGCTTTTCAGGGCACCATCGATCAGCGCCCCTGCGGTGTCGTCACCGAGCTTGAACGACTTGGCGAGCCTGATGAGCCGCTGTCGTTGTTCGCCGGCGTCCCTGAGCAACCAAATCGGAATCTTTTCGTCGTCGTCGTCGCGCGCGGATGAAGGAATAGACGACGACGATGTATTATCTATATGACTATGAGATATGACGCCCGCGCGCTCGCGCGCGCGAGGGCCACCATCAGGAGATTGATGTGTTTGAATTTGTTCCGCGATTTTTCCGACATTGCCCGATGATTGCCCGATCATCGCCCGATCATCGCCCGATGATTGGTCAATGATCGGGCAATCATCGGCCGATGATTGCCCGATCTTCCCAGGCATCGGCTCCTCCTGGGCGGCTTTTGCCATCTCGATTTCCATTCGCTTCTGGGTGATCCAGCCGTCGGTGGTGACGGCCAACTTGCCCTTGGTGAACAGCTCGCCGAGAATGCGCCGGAGTGTCCTCGGATTGGCCAGCGCGAGGTCGCGGCACAGGTTCTGTTCGTCCATCTTCAGACGCGCGTCGCGGTCCTGCATGAGCATGATGATGTCCCAATAGATACCCCTGGCCTCGGGCGACAGGACGCGCGTGCCGGTGAGCCAGTCCCGGGCGTAGGCTTTCAGATACGGCCGGCGAGTGCTCATTGTCTCTGCGGTGCCCCGTTCGTCATCACGCTGTCCTCCAAAACCGGACCCCGAACAGATCGCCCTCGCAGACCGACCGCGCGACGAACTCGCGGCCCAGCTTGCGCGCCACAGCGCGATAGCTGACATCCGACACCAGGACGCCGGGAACGAAGAAGCTGTCGCCGACCTCGAGTAGTCGCCAGGGGTAGGTATATTTCGGCTTGCGCGGCCCTGTACGGCCGCTCCTGGCGGGCGGGATGGGGATGCCCTTGGCGATCGGGAAGATGGCCCCAGGCGGCAATTTCGGGCTGGCCAAGGCCGCCCGTCGAGGGGGCGACCTGTGGTAGTTGTGGGCCTGGCCCATCACCGTGAGGCGCGCGATCAGTGCCGGGGTGGTCGGCGGATGCGCGGCGATCCGCGCCCTCTGTTGCTCGGCCTGGTCGGGTCGGCGGGAGACCGGGCGTGTTTCGAGATGGCACGCCACGGGTTATCCACATCCGCTACGCTTACGGAACGCCGCACTTGGCCCACGCGCTTGAGCCAATAGCCGCGCCGCAACAGCACTCAATTGGCACGCCTCTTTTGCTATTGCGACCATGTCGTTGGCGTGGATCGCGGCGCGAAGTTCGTCCCATTCCTCACTCAGCACGCCGAGAGCCTCATGCGTGCTGGTGAAAGAGCCGAACTTGCTTTCTGCCCGCGCCGCCTCGTCGCGCTCGTCAGCAAGGCGTCGCTGACACCATATTGGGCTGCGACGAATGCCTTCACCCTAGCGATCGATGGCGGCACGGCCGATTGGATTGTCACGCTTCCTCCTTCTGCTGCTTGGCTTGGTCAGATAGAGAAGGAGGTCATTGGGCCGCGCTCCCCATCACGAATTTTTCCTGACGATCGAGCGCATCCAGATATCTCACCGCTTGGCGGAAATACGAATCCTTCAACTCCACGCCGATAAAGCGCCGCCCGAGCTTGAGCGCGCAGTGTCCTTCGCTGCCGATACCCATGAACGGCGATAGCACTACATCGTCTGGGTTGCTCCACATGATGAGCGCGCGGTCGATCACGTCGAGCTGCAACGGGCACAGGTGGCGCTCATCGTGGGCATCGCGCGCCGCCTTGACATTCAGCACATTGGTCTGGTTGACCGTCATCCACACGGGCGATGCCCACTCTTGCCATTGATCGAGCGGGAAGTCCTCAGGCGTATGTGCGATAGGCTCCGAATTCTCGCCCGGCTTGATGAAGGTCATCAGGTAGTCCGGCATTCCGCCGCGCGACTTGCTGCTGTCCTTGCGGAGTTGCTTGTAAAGCAAACCGACATGCTTGGTGCGCGTCATTTCAACGACTGGGTCGCGCCAGATCGTGCGCCTCCCGTGGTAAATCCATCCGGCCCTAGTGTGAATATTGATGATCTGGCCGCTGAAATCTTTGATGCCGACCGCGCCGTCTTTCCATTTGGTCTGAGGCAAATCCGAGCAATGTACGACGGTCAAACGACCAGCTTTCGTCACGCGAAGTTTCTCGGCAACCATAAAAGCGTAGTGTCGCGCGAACTCGTCGTCATCGGCGCTGTTGCCCATATCGGCCGCCGATTCGCTGTAGACAAACAACGACCCGAAGGGGGGGGAGTAGACTGAAAAGTCGATGCTATTGGCCGGCAGGTAGCGCAACACGTCACAGCAATCGCCGTGGTAGGCCGACCAATTCTTACCGTGCGCCTCGTCCAAGCACTTCACTTTGCCAGCCATGTCGGTAGCCTTCCCTCATGTTTAGGCAGATATGGAACCTTGATGCGGGACGCCATGCCGTTGGCGCGCAGCATCGCCGCGCGCATCGCCATCTTCATTTTCTCGTGTTCAGATTCCTTGCGCTCGATTACGCGGCCGATCTGGTCTTCGCCTTCGGCAACGATGATATCGACCATTACCGGCCGCTTTTGTCCGAAACGCCAGAACCGGCGCACGGCCTGGAACCACAATTCATAGCTGAACGATCGACCGACGAAGATGGTCCGATTGCAGAATTGTAAATTGAGCCCATGGCCGGCAATGCGCGGCTTGGTCAGCAGTATGCGTGCTTGGCGCATCAGGAAAGCGTCAATATTTTCCTCTTTTTCGTCAATCGACATGCCGCCGCGAATCTCGACGCAATCGCCAACGGCGGCGCGCACGGTATCCGCCTCATAGTCGGTATCGACCCAAAGCACGAACGGTTCATGCGGCTCGGCATGGACAAGAGCGGCGGCTTTGTCTGCTCGCGCCCCGCTTGTCTGCCGCTTGATATCGTGAATGTTCGTCGCGCTGGCATCAAAAGAAAAAAGACCGTCCGTTAAATTGATGTGCTGCCCCGCCAGCTTGTGGCGGTTGACCTTGAGCGGCGGCAAAATATAGTCAGCATCGTCATACCCGAGATCGCTTGGCAATGTCGCCATACGGGACCACGACGCCATCCAATCCCAAAATGCCTCGACGGCGTGGCCCTTCAAGCGCCACTCCTGGCTGGCCTTGGACGTGTCATTGATGAAAAAACGCGACAGCATTTCGTTTGATGTCATCACAGACAAAAAGTCAGCCTGCTGGCCTAATTCCATATGGTCATTGGGCGCTGGCGTGGCACTGGCCGCCATCTTGAATGGATGCGCTGAGAAGATGTCCCGCAGGGCGCGCGACGTTGCGCCGGTCAATGCTTTAAGAATGGAGCTTTCGTCCAAGCTGACCGCGCTGAACCAATCTGGATCGATCTTATCCAGCCGGTCGTAGTTACAAATATTGATGCCGTCGCGCGCTTCGCATTGGCTGCGAATGACGCGCACGTTGTAGCCAAGCGCCAAGCCCTCACGCTCGGATTGCCGAGCGACGGCAAGTGGTGTCAACATCAAGGCGCGATCATTGCTGGCATCGGCGGCGTGCTTCAAAAACTCAAGTTGGCATCGCGTTTTACCGAGGCCGGTCGATAAATACAGGCCGGCGCGACCCTGGCGCAAAGCGAACCGGACGCAATCGGCCTGGAATGGCTTGAGATGCGACGGCATCTCTGGCGGATTGACAATACCTGTTGCGTTCGCGCCAATCGCTTTCGTCGCAAGAAACGCCGCATATTCCGGTTTCATTTTGCCCTCATGCCCCCGAGCGCCGCCAGGACGACGATATCCACGGGTTCATCGTCACGAGGCATGGACTCAAGGTCGCGCACGCGCATAAGCCGGATGGCCGCGATGGCCTGGGTGTAGATCAGCTCGGTGTTGTCGGCGGATTCGGTCATCCCCGCCTCGCCTTCTTGCGCTTCTTCGGGCATTCCCTGGCGAGCATGGCGTGGACATGCTTGCGGGTTTCCGCCTGACGGACGCGCTTCTGTCCGTGCGGTGCGAAGGCTTGGCGCATGATCAGAGCGTCGAGCTTGCGCGCGTCGGCCAACTGGGCGAGGTCGGTCATGCAGCCACCTTGGTTTCCGCAGCGAGCGGGCTGACCGTCACCACGCACATTTCGATTCCATCCCCAGGCTCGATGGTGACGCGGCCGACGTGCTTCATGTTGTCGCCGACGATCACCTTGAGGTGGGCCAGAAGATCGATGATCGGCTTGAGGTAGTTGTCGCAGTCCCGTCTGTTGTTGCGCGGCACACGAATGTCGATCTGAACGCCCGACAAGTGATACGGCGGCAGGGGCACGCCGCGACCGCGCGCCGCACCGAGAAGGTGGGTGCATTCGGCGATCCAATCCTTGTACTCGCGCGTCTTGAACCGCCGGCCCCGATAAAGGTTGTTCGTGCTCGGTGGCGGAAAAACGCGGCAGGTCCAGGGTTGCATCACGCGGCCACCCTGCGCAGTAGATCGGTCATATCGTCTGCGCCGTAATCCCGCCCCATCGCACAGATCGCCGCGGAGAACCTGGCGTCGTCATTTGGGGAGATCGCAATCGGGTGGTCTGAATCAGACCATGCCTTGAGCCGATCACCGCGGGCCTTCCGCAATCTGGTGAGCGCGTTGTAGACGGTCTTCGCCGGGCACCCCAGGTGTTGGGCTATCCAGCCGGAGGTCCGCCGTTCGTCTGCCAGGGCGAGGATGGCCCTGTCGCGCTCGAGCCGCTCGGCGTCGGGAAGGCGGCAGCGGTCGGTCATCACCGCCCCTTGAGTGTTGCCGGGGGCGTCTTGGGCACGACCTGGACATGCTCGGCGGGAATCCCGGTCAGCTCGGGGATCACATCGTCGGGATATCCCCTCGCCCGGTATCTGTGGACGACGGACTCGTGCTGCTGGACCACCTGCTGGGTGCGATGGTCGAACCATGGGAAGCCGATGGCGGGGCGGGCGGTCATTCAAGCACCCACAGCCACGCCTTGGCAGCCAGGGCTGCCGCGCCCAGCACGCAGGCAGC
>VGYC01000214.1 GCA_016873095.1 Planctomycetota bacterium
CCAACAATGCCGCCGAGCAAGCGCTGCGGCACGCGGTCATCTGGCGGAAGCTCTCGTTCGGCACGCAATCAGCGTCCGGCAGTCAGTTCGTCGAGCGACTGCTGACTGTCATCGAAACCTGCCGCCGCCAATCCTGCAACGTCTTCGACTGGCTTGTCGAGGCAGTCCAAGCCCACCACAATCAACAAAGGGCAATATCTCTATTGCCCGCGCCGTGAACCAATACGGAGAATGCCGATGGCAAGACGCATGCCGTCGGCATGCGGCGGCCGAATCCCTGGGGGCTTTTCGACATGGGAGGGAACGTCTGGGAACTTGTTTCGGATTATTACAATCCGGTCGGCTATCCGACGGGACCGAGCATCGATCCGCAAGGTCCGGCCACAGGGCAAATGCGTGTGGCTCGCGGCGGCGGTTTCGATTACCCTGCTTTTTTCGCTCGTTCCGCCGCCCGCGGCTATCATGACCCGCAGGCCAAGAAGCAATCCTCTGCCGTAGGCTTCCGCGTCGTTTGTGAGCAGGGTCGCTGATCAATAAAGGACCCGGCAATGGTCTGAACCAGAGTGGTTGGCACGAAAGGCAGCCTGGTCATGGATCCTGCCTTCACCTGGAGCGACGACATCGTTGAAACCATCACAGTGGACGACAAGGTCGAAAAACACTCCTATGCCCATCGCGATCAAGTCGCTGCGGAAATCCTCTATTTCTCCAATTGCGTTTTGACCAACCAGGAACCAGAGCCTTCAGGTCTGGAAGGAATGGTCGATGTGCGCATCATTGAAGCCCTGCGAAAATCCTATGAGGAGGAGGGGCGGCCGATTCGATTGACCAGAATGCCGAAGGACCCGCATCCTGACGGTACGCAGTCAATTGAACGACCTCCACAACCCCAACCGAAGGTCGTCAATGCCGCAGCCCCCCGGAAATCGTGACTCGATCTTCAGGCCCTTCGGGATGGGTGGCACAGCGGTCGGGAGGGCGACGGGGCGTCGCACCTGCCGAGCCGTGGAGCGACAACAACCAAGCGGGTTCACGGCTCGGCAGGAGCCTCGCCCTCCCGAAATCCTGCCTATCCACTGCACAGGAACGCGGGGCTCCGGCCGGTGCGCCGTTGCGCGCAGTCCCGTTCATGGGCGTTCTCGGGGCTCGGCTGCAGCCATCGAGCAGGCCGTGCTCAAGCACAACAGCGAGAAGCCCCGTCGAACGGGGCTCATGAAACTTTCGAGAAGTCTTACCCGCCGTGAACGGCGGGCCTGAACCGCTTCGCGGAAAGCCCCGTGGAACGGGGCTGGAAACGCGCTGTCGCGTAACAGTATCGGGATTCGGTTGTCGGGCTCCAGCCAGTGCCGGCCGGAGAGGGGGAAACGGCGGCGAACCGGGGGTTAACCAGGGCAAGCTGGACCAGGACGAGTATTGCGCGTGGGTGTCCGAGTCTGGGTTGAAGCGGCCAAGGGACGCGCGTGGGTGTGTAAAACTCGTAAGCGCAATGCAATGCAAGATGCCGCACCGACGGAAATGGAGAACCAACGCTGGAATAATTTAACCCTTGGCCGGGTAGTCGGTTACGTGGTGGGCTGCCATCTGGGAAGATGTGCCGAGGGGGGGTGTGTCACTTTCTGGACGAATCCTGGACGAATATTGCGGACAGATGCCGGCAGGGCGGGGGCGGCAGAATCCTCAGATCAGCTCGCGCAGCGGCTGAGCATTGTTATCGACGAGATACTGCGGGCGGCCGGTAAAGTCGGTGACGGTGGCCCGGTTCACGTCGATGCCCAGGTTGTGGTAGAGGGTGGCGAAGATTTCCTGGAAGTGGACGGGCCGGTCCCTGGCGTGCTCGGCGAGTCGGTTGGTGGAACCGATGACCTGGCCGGTGCGCATGCCGCCGCCGGCGAGGATGGCGCAGGAGACGGCGGGCCAGTGGTCGCGGCCGCCCTCGCGGTTGATGCGTGGCGTACGGCCGAACTCGCCCCAGACGATCACCGACGTGTCGCGGTCCAGGCCGCGTTCGCGCAGATCGTCGAGGAGGGTGGTGAGTCCGAGGTCGAGCATGGGGAGATGGTGGCGGGCGTTCTCGAAGTTGGTGCCGTGGGGCCTGCCGTGCCAGTCCCAGCGGCCGTAGGCCAGAGTCACGACGCGGACGCCGGCCTCGATCAGTCGCCGCGCCGTCAGGAAATAGTCGTTGAGCAGCGGCCCGGCGTCGCCGTAGCCGGCCGGCTCGGAGGAGCCCCGGCCATAGCGGTCGCGCAAGCGGCAGTCCTCGCGGCTGACATCGAGCGCCTCGGCGACGCGGCTGGAAGTCAGCATGGTCAGCGCCTGCCGCGTGTAGCGGTCGGCGGATTGCAGGCTATCGGAGCCTGCCTCGACGTCGCGGCGGATGCGATCGAAGCCGGTCAGGAGTTCGCGGCGATCACCGAGTCGCGCCACGCTGCCGCGCAGGGTCATGTCGGCCATGCCGTCGGCATTCGGCTTGAAGGCGGCATGGGCCAGTCCGAGAAAACCGGGCTGCCCGACGTCGGCCCAGGTTCGAGACCTCATGCGCGGCGACAGACCGACAAAGGGCGGGACCGCGGGATGGGTCGCCCCTTGCAGCCGCGAAACGGTCGAGCCGAACGACGGCCAGCCGCCGGCCGGCTGCCGCGCGTGCGTGCGGCCGGTCATGCACTGGAAGGCGTCGTGATGCCCCTCGGAGCCGACGACGGAGCGAATGATGGCGAAGCGGTCCATGTCCGCCGCCAGCCGCGGCATGTGCTCGCAGATCTGGATGCCGGGGACGCGAGTGCGAATCGGGTTGAACTCGCCGCGAAATTCGGCGGGGGCGTCCGGCTTGAGATCGACCATGTCCTGGTGCGGCGGTCCGCCGGAAAGAAAGATCATGATCACCGACTTGTGCGCGCCGCTGCTGCCCGACTCATCCTGAGCCCGCAGGATTTGCGGCAACGACAGGCCGCCGAGTGCGAGTCCGCCGATCTTGAGGAAAGAACGCCGCGATTGCCGGTCGCAAAACCGCTGCCGCTCGCCGAGAATCGTCAACATGATGGCACCTCGCCTCGCCAGGTGGGAATGAGTAAAGAGTAACGGAGAGGCCGGCGGAGGTCAAACAGAAATCAGCGACGGCCCACGCCGTCGCCACACGGCCGCGGCAAACTGGAGGAATCAACATGATCAAGCTGGCAACATGCTTCGCGGCGGGCATCCTGGTCGGCGCAGGCCTGCACGCCTGGGTCGATCACCGCGCTGTCGCGAGCCAGGACAAGGCATCGAGCGCAGAGGAGAGAGTGCGGGACCTGAAGCTCGAGCTGCCCGCGGTCACCAGGCCGACGAACACACTCGTGAACGCGGTCCGCGTCGGCAATCTGCTGTTCGTCTCCGGCACTGGCCCCGGGAAAGTGGACGGCAAGGCGGTGGTCGGCCGACTGGGAAACGCCTTCAGCGTCAAGCAAGGACAGGCCGCCGCCCGGCAAGTGGGTCTGAACATCCTCGCGGTGGTCAAGGCGGAGCTGGGCAGCCTTGACAGGGTCGAGCGCCTCGTCAAGACGCTCGGCATGGTGCACGCCACGCCTGACTTCACTCAACATCCGCAGGTGATCAACGGCTTCAGCGATCTGATGGTCCCGGTTTTCGGCGACGACGCCGGCAAGGGCACGCGCAGCGCCGTCGGCATGTCGTCCCTGCCCGGAGGCATTCCCGTGGAGATCGAGGCCATCTTCCAGGTGCGGAATTGACCGGGGCCATCGGCTCGGCGGGCGTTCCGAACGGAAGCGGCTAACGGGCTTGATCTTTCAGTAGCGAGGTGGTTCATGAAATGTTTGGCGTTCGCAGTTCTTGGTTTGGTAGCTGCCGGCGCAGCCGCCGTGCTGGCCTTCGTGCAAGGACCCGGCGAGCCGTCAGCGGAGCCGGAGCCGCCGCGGAGCGTCATTGCCGGACCGCTCAAGTTCACGGAGATCCGGCTGCTGTCCAAATACACCTACTCCTATGCCTGTTCGACGGTCGATTTAAATGGCGATGGTCATCTTGACATCATCAGCTCCGACGCCGAGCCAAACAGCAACCTCTATCTCCTGCTGGGCGACGGCAAGGGCGGCTTCAAGCACTCCTTCATCCAGAAATACCAGAAGCAGGAGAACCAGCCGATCCGCCTGGAGCGGCACGCCATCGGCGACATCAACCGCGACGGCAAGCCGGACGTGGTCATCGTTGACAATCTCAAGTGGGACATCCGCTGGTTCGAGAACCCCGGCAAGGACGCGATCACCAGGCCGTGGAAGCTGCACCGCGTCTGCGCTCCCAAGGAGTTGCCCGGCTCGTATGACGTGGCCGTGGCCGATTTCGACGGCGATGGCGACCTCGACGTGGCCGCCTCCAGCTGGCGGTTCGGCAACCGCTTCGACTGGTTCGAGAACGTCGGCAGCCCTGACAAGGGCACCCCCGGAAACGGCAGCAAGTGGCAACGGCATCTCATCGAGGAGAAGATCGGCGAGACGCGTGCCATCGTCGCCGCCGACATCAACAAGGACGGCAAGCCGGACCTGCTCGGCACGTCGCGCACCGGTAACCTGGTCGTCTGGTACGAGAACACCGGCAAGCCCGGCAAGGACCGCTGGAAGAAGCATGTCATCGATGACAAGACGCTGTCACCGATGCACGGCCACGCCGTGGACATGGACGGCGACGGCGATCTCGACGTCCTCATGACCTACGGCATCGTCACGCCCGATTCGGCGAACTCGCACATGATTTGCTGGTATGAAAACGTCGGCAAGCCGGGCAAGGGGACGGAGTGGAAGAAGCACGTGATTGTCGCCAAGTTCCCATCCGGCTTCGAGGCCGTGGCCGGCGATCTCGACGGCGACGGCGACATCGACGTGGTGGCCACCGGCTGGGGGCCCAAGGGCCGCATCGTCTGGGTCGAGAACACCGGCGACCCGCGCAAGGACTGGAAGCTGCACGCCATCAAGGAGAACTGGCCCAACGCGGTCACGGTGATCCTAGCTGACTTCAACCGCGACGGCCGGCTCGACATCTGCGCCAGCGCCGAGCGCGGCGCCAACGAACTGCGCTGGTGGCGGAATGAGGGGCGGGTGAAGGCCAAGTGAAGCGTGCCTGGCAGCTTGGCGCGTCACTGCGAGCAAAACGGCCAGGCGACGTTCAAGCACGCGTGACTGGCGGGCTCTTGAATGCGGCCAGCGCCAGCAAGACTCCCGCCATCAGCAGGTACGCCGCGAACCAGTGATAAGGCGACTGGCACAGCACTGAAGGCGACGATGACATCTGCTGCATTTGCGTGTAGACGTCGCCCGGCCAGGCAATGGCGGCGGGGTTGAGCGGCGAGTGGATGATGCCTACCAGGGCGAGTCCGCCGGCGACGACCAGGTACAGAGCCGCGCGTGCGAGCTTGCCGTCGAGAATCTCTGCCAGGGCTGCTGCCCAGAGCAGGCTGGTCACAATGAAACCATTGGCCAGGCAGCGCAGGGCGATCATCCTGGAGTCGGTCCCCAGTCCGGGCCCCAGCGGTATGGTTGCGAGATAGGCGAGCGCGGGCAAGGCTGCGACGGCAAGCGCCGGATAATGCGCTGGCGGCGTGGCGCGAAACGACTGTGCCGTGATCTCCAGGCCAATGAAGACGAGAATGGGAAACATCGCCGGCGCCGGCAGCCAGCCGAACACTTCGGTGAACCCGCCGAGGATGCCGCCCAGTCCGATGACGATGCCGGTGGCGAGCGTGTAGGCCGCCCTGCCGCCCATGGTCTTGTAGGCTGGATGGCCGATGTACGGGGTGTTCTGGATGACGCCGCCGCACGCGCCCGCGGCCAGGGACGCCAGACCCTCGGTCAGCAGGATGGCGCGGGTGTCGTACTCGTCGCCGGCCGCCGCCGCACTTTCCGTGCAGTCGATTCCGCCAACGACTGTTGCCAGCGCGAACGGGAACATCACCGGCAAGCTGGCCAGCGCCTGCCCCAGCACCTTCTCCCACCAGTCCATGCGGATCGTGAAGTCCGGCAACAGCGCCGACAGCCGCCAGCCCACGGACGACGTGGCTTCCGCCGGCGGCACCAGCGGCACATCAAGATAATGGCCAAGCTGGGCGCCGCCGAAATACAGCAACACGCCAACGACGACAGCCGCCAGGGCGCCAGGGAAGCGGCCGGGCAGGCTGCGATGCGCCACCAGCGTCACCAGCACGATGGCAAGCGTCGCCATGCCGACCAGCGGCACGGCGGCCACATGCTGCCAGAGAGGCATGAAGGCGATCAACGCCAGGGCGATGGCCGCCAGGGAGCCCAGCAAACCCGCGCGCGGAATCCAGCGCCGCACAGCGCTGCCAAACGGCGCGATGACCGTTTTGATGAGGCCGACCATCATCAGCACCGCCATGCCGACGTGCCAGCCGTAGGTCATGGCCTGCTCGTGGCTCATGCCATGTTGCGTCATGCCCGCGCGCAACGCCGGCAGCAGCACCAGCCCGCCGACCGCGAATGTGCTGGGTGTGTCCAGGCCGAGCGGCATGGCCGTCACGTCGGAGCGTGCCGTGCGGCGGGCCAGGCGAAACGCCAGCCAGGTGTAGACGAGGTCGCCGAGCAGCACGCCAAGGGCGGTCCCCGGAATCATCTGCGTCAGCACGAAGTCGCGAGTGAACGTGGAGTCGCCGATCGCGTCGTCGCTGGTCACCATGCCGACCAGCAGGATCAGCACCGCCACGTTATCAAGCACGAGCCCGAAGAAGGCGTTGACGTCTCCCCAGCGCGCCCAGGCGTAACGGGTCATGGCGTCCTCTCGGATTCGCGAAAAGGGAGAGTATAACCAGCGCCGGGGCGCGAGTCGATGGACGATGGAGGACGGAAGCTTGGCGTTGTTGCTACTGCACGCCCTGGTCCTGGACCATGCCGTTCTCCGCCAGGGCGTTGACGACCGCCAGCAAGAAGGCATCCTGACCGCGGCTGGCGAGCAGCGACATGCCGACAGGCGCGGAGTCGGCTTGCAAAAGCGGCAAGGAGATTTGCGGCAGCCGGCCAATGCCCGCCAGTGCCGTCAGCGCCAGGGCACGCGGATAGTAGGAGGCGGCATCGCCATCGCGCTGATGCTTGCTGCCCTTGTGCGGCGCGGGGGTCGGCGCCGTGGGAATGATCAGCAAGTCGTTGGCAGCGAGACGGCTGGCGACGCCGCGGCAATAGGCTTCGCGGCGGCGCGCGGCGGCCGGCATGCGGCGCCGGTCCAGGTTCCGGGTCAGCTCGAAATTCGCCGCCGTCGCCGGGCCAAAATCCGGCCGGGCTTCCGTGACCCAGGCTCCCAGGCTGCTCCAGATCTCCGACCACTGCACCAGGCAGAACGTTTCGTGCCAGTTGCGCATCGCCAGCGTGCCATCATCCGGCTCACCGTCCATTTCGCGGATGGACAAGGGGACAACATTCTTGCCGAGAGCATTTTCCAGGCGCCGAAGCGCTGGAGTCAGCGCGGCTTGCACCTCGGGGTCGGCCAGCGCGACAGCCTCCTTGACCAGATAGACTGTGCCAACCTCGACGGTAACCGGCAAATCCTGGGCGAGCACGACAGCGGCGGCGCGTGCCAGCACGCCGGCCTTGCGGGCGAACAGGCCGATGGTGTCGAAGCCGGGCGCGAAGGGCATGACGCCGCCCACCGATATGGCGCCGTGGCTGGGTCGATAGCCCAGGATGCCGCAATTGCTCGCCGGCACGCGCACGGAGCCGCCAGTGTCGCTGCCGATTGCAAAGTCCACCAGGCCGCAAGCAACCGCCGACACCGAACCGCAGGACGAACCGCCCGGCACGCGTTCGGGGGCCTTCGGGTTGAGCGGCGTGCCGTAATGATGATTCTCGCCGAGCAGGCTGAAGGCTAGTTCATCGGTATGCGTCTTGCCGAGGCAACGGCCGCCGGCGTTGAGGACCTGCTCGACGCACACGGCATGTGCCACCGCAGGCGGGTGCGTCGCCCGCCAGCGCGGATTGCCGCAGCCGGTCTTGTGGCCAGCCACGTCGATGATGTCCTTGACCGCAAACGTCAAGCCGTCCAGCGGACCGGAAGCAGTCGGCGCCACCGCCGCCATCTCGATGAAAGCGCCGGATTGTTCGGCTGTGATTCGCTGTTCGACCATGTGGTTTCCTATCGAGTGTTGTGTTCCATGACGGTCGCCACGCTTCGTCTGCCGCGGATCATTATAATGGACGTGGTTCGGCGCATTGTTTTCAAACCGCTGGAGTCACCGCGTGTTCTTGCTGCTGATCTTCGTGCTGACGACCCTGGCACTGATGGTGGCTCTCTGGGTCGTGACCCTGTTCTTGCAAGGTTACTATTACACGGAGCCAACGCCGAGCATCGCCTGGCAGGCGCCGGCGGCCGGGGCGGCCCTGGGAGGCTTCATCACGCTCTGGTGCCTGTTCATCGTCAACAGCAATGATGTGAGGCCCGGCAATCTTCCGTACGATACGATCCTGCGCTTCAACCCCAAGGTGGACCTGACGGACGAGCCGGCCAGGGAGCTATGGGCCGTCCGCAAGGCCGGCGCCGAGCCCATTCACTACAAGCTCAGAAAGGGCGCTCAGCCTGGACAGGACCGCTACCGCGATGTCGAGACCGGCCTTCCCTGGAGCGCCGGGAAAACGGAGAGTATCCAGATCAAGTCCGGCAACGAGACCTATCGCTTTCTGCCGCGGCCGCACAACACGGACCTGGGGTACCAGGAATTCGCCACGGACAGCGGCTGGGTGATGCGCGTCTACTCGGCGGATGGTCCGACCGGCCGGGCTTATTACTTTCGCTGGGGCCGTTTCTGGGGCAATCTGTTCCTCAACTTCTTTCACCTCATCCTGTGGTTTCTCTGCTACTGGCTGGTGCTGCGCTTCCATGTGAGCCACGCCCTGCCGCTGGCCTTCGGCTCGTGGATCATCATGACCTTCGCCGTGCTGCCGCTGATTCTGGAGCAGGCCGGCAACCGAGCCATGGGCGTCTGACGCCACCCGCGCGGCATTGCCGACAACGACTGCTTTGCCTAAAAATCCGAGAACCCTGTCGATTTCGCAAGCCGTCATTCGACTTGAATGTGACTGTCTTCTCTGAACCCCGAACCAGAAGGAGAAAACGCATGCGCAGAATTCTCGTAACGACCACGGCGCTTGGCGTGCTGGCGCTGGCGGCGCAGCTGACGGCCCAGGAGGTCGTCAAGCCTGGCCCCCAGCACGACATGCTCAAGGCGTGGCAAGGCACCTGGGACACCAGCATCAAGACGGGCGGTGAGTCGTCGAAGGGTACCTCCGTCTGCAAGATCGGACTCAACGGTCTGTGGCTGTTCGAGAGCTTCAAGGGCGAGGTTGCCGGCATGCCGTACGAGGGCCGCGGCGCCACCAGCTACGACCCGGCCAAGAAGAAGTTCGTCGGCGTCTGGATGGATTCCATGTCCGCCAGCGTCATGTTGAGCGCAGGAACCTATGACAAGGCTACCAAGACCATGACAATGGTCGGCGACATGCCGGCGCCGGACGGCAAGACCGTGAAGGCTATCATGACGACGGTGGTCAAGGACGCGGACACGAAAGTGTTTACGCTCAAAGGCTCCGCGGACGGCAAGGAATTCGAGATGATTCAGGTCACGTACAAGCGGCGAGCAAAGTAACGAAACCGCAACGTCCGTGGCATGCACACGCAAGAGTCGTGGGCATGCCACGCAAGAGATTTGTGAGAGGCGAGAATAGATCGACTTTTTCTCCAAGGACTGTTAGAATTCGATCGTTCACCAGTTCTTATGATTGCAGGGGGAATCCCAGGACCCGTAGACAAGGGAACTATCATGGCGGCGCCTCGTCTTTCTCGGCGTGAGATTATGAAGCTGGCGGCGGCGGGAGTGGCTGGTTACTCCCAGTCCGGCTGGCTGGAAAACCTGGCCGCCGACACGGCCACCAATCCGCAGCGGAGGCGGGCCTGTATCCTTCTGTGGATGAACGGCGGACCCAGCCAGATGGATACCTTCGATTTGAAGCCCGGCCATGCCAATGGCGGGCCCTTCCGCGAGATTCAGACGTCCGTCCCCGGCATCCGCATCAGCGAGCACCTGCCCCGGCTGGCTCGCAACATGAATGACATGGTCCTGATCCGCTCGATGAGCACTCGCGAAGGCGATCACGGCCGCGGGACCTTCTATCTGCGCACCGGCTACCTGCCGCAGGGCGCTGTGCAGTATCCGACTCTCGGTTCCCTGGTTTCCAAGGAACTGGGCAGCGATGAATCCCCCTTGCCGAATTTCGTCGCCATCGCACCATACCGGCTGTTCAACCCGGCTGCATATGGTCCCGGCTTCCTCGGCCCACGCTTCGCGCCGTTGATCGTCGGTGAAGGCCGTTTTGGCGCCCAGGTGAACAACGACAACTATCGAGAAAACCTGCGCGTCCCGGATCTGGAGGCGCCGGCAGAAGTTCGCGGCCAGTTCAACGCACGTGTCGATCTGCTCCAGGACATGGAACGCGACTTTGTCAACCGGCATCCCGGCCTGTCGCCGGCCAGCCATCGCACGGCTTACGAACGGGCCGTGCGCTTGATGCGGACTGCGGCCTCGACCGCCTTCAATCTGGAAGATGAGCCAGCCAGGCTTCGCGATGCTTATGGCCGAAATACGTTCGGCCAGGGCTGCTTGCTTGCCCGGCGTCTCGTCGAGCGCGGCGTGCCGTTTGTGGAAGTCAATCTCGGCTCCATCGCCGGCAACGCCATCGGCTGGGACACCCACAATCAAAACTTCAACGCCGTCCGACAGCTTAGCCAGGTTCTCGATCCGGCCTGGGGCACGCTCATGGAAGACCTGCGTGATCGCGGCTTGCTGGAGACGACACTGATCGTATGGATGGGCGAGTTCGGCCGCACGCCGCGCATCAACGGGCAGCAGGGTCGCGATCACTATCCCAACGCCTGGACCACAGTGCTGGCCGGCGGTGGCGTTCGTGGCGGCCGTGTCGTCGGCGCCACCAGCCCGGATGGCATGACTGTCCAGGCCGAGCGGCCGACTTCCGTTCCGGACCTGCTGGCGACTGCATGCCGCGCTCTGGGAATTGATCCGTCGCACCAGAACATCTCAAACATTATTCGCCCCATTCGCGTCGTCGATCCGGCGGCCCGGCCGATCCGCGAGATCCTCGCCTGACATCGTCATGTTGTCGCGTGTGGATGCCGGCGCCAGCAACTGGCGCCGGCATCCGTGCGTTTCCACATCAATGTCACGGCATCGCGAAGATGCTCTCGTCAAAGCTTTCCGGCAGGCGGTATTCGCCGACCTCCAGAGTCATGAAGTCCTTGTCATCCTGACGGACGCGCATGCGCCGCGGCCAGTTGATGCCGTCCGTCTGTTTGTAGTCGCTGAAAAACTTTTCAACGTTGATCTCCTTGTTGTTCATCACGTCGAAGCCGCGGTATTCCGACTTCAGCAGAAGGAATGTCTTCTTGTCGAAGTGGAAGTTGATGTCGCGATGCCCTCTGGAGCTGGCGCGCACGCCGATCGCCTCCTTACCGTTGATCTTCGTCTCTCCCAGCGCAGATAGCTCGATGTCCTTGCCCGTGAGCCCGACGAGCAAGCTGAGCTTTTCGAGGTCGATCGTCTCCTTGCTCTCCTTGATGATCTTGTCATCCTTGAGTTCCATGACCTTCCCCTGGACACTAATCCAGAACTTCTTGCCGTCGAAGACCTGGACGATGGTCACATTCATGCCGTTGATCTCGGCGCCGATGACGTTCTTGAACTGGTTGGGAAACTGGAACCAGGTCTCCAGGTCAATGGTGACGCCGCCCATGGCCTCGACCTTGCCTTTCCCCTTGGCATGAACGGCGCGGAGCTTGGCAACTTTTTCCGGATTGCCCTGGGCCCTGACGGCCTTCAATACGATATCGCGCGGCAACAACTCCTGGCCGCGCGCCAGCCAGGCCATGCCCAGCAACACGCAAGCCGCCAGCGACAGCAGCTTCGACTGTTTCGCCTCAGTCGAATCTGGAATGACGGCCGGTTCGGGTTAGCATAACCTGAACGGAGGTATTGCACCATGTCTGACAGACAGCCCCGCCGTCATTTCACGCCTCAGGAGAAGGTCGCGATCGTCAAGCGCCATCTTCTCGAAGGCACTCCCGTCTCCAGCTTGTGCGACGAGTTCGAGATCAATCC
>VGYC01000215.1 GCA_016873095.1 Planctomycetota bacterium
CATGCTTTTCATGACCGGGTTGGCCGCCGTGTTGTCGGCCCGATTTTGCCTTGCTCGACGGCGGCTTGTCGTGCGGATGAGTGGTCGAAGGAGGTTTCGAGGAATTCGCGGGCGTTGCCTTCCCGCCCTTGAACTTGGCCAACTCCGCCTCGAGTTTGGCGACGCGAGCAGTCAAGTGCCGAAGCAGCGCCAGCACCGCTGCCGGCGTCGCGGCGAGATCAGCTTCGGAAACAACCGGAGAAGCATCCATGCCAGCTGCAAGGATATCCTACTCCGAGTAGAAAACGCTAGACCGACCTGTGAACGGTTACGTCGTGATCATATGCGGGACGGCCTTGCGCCGCCGGTTCCTGCGAAGGAAACTTTGCCCGGCATACGAATCAGCTGGGCATGTGTCTGAGCGTTCGAAGGGGAGTTAGACCTGCGTGTTAAGCACTATGAAGCCGATTGAGTGCACGATCGAGTATGTTCGGATGGAAGAGGGCGTGGCCATTCTGACGCGGATCATGGAAAACTATGGGCGCGCCGATTCCACGGAGTTTGTGTTTGAAAAGATCGCAAGGACGGTGTCAGCTGCAAGAGATGAGTCGGCGTGCCTTCACGATTCTTCGGTCATAGGCTCGTTGCCTTCACGACGCGAGAACCGATGCGACACAAAGTGTGCTACATACTGGCTTTCATGTTCGCGCCACAAGAAGCGTGCGCGCAAGTCGAGACGGGACAGGAATTCAAGGCAAGGGTTCTTGCCCTGTGGAACGTGACAATGCAACCAATCAACAGCGCACGCTGGGACAAGCGCAGCGAGTACTATTCTGCGCGGGCGAGCAAGTCCCTCAAGGCGAACGGCGTGACGGTCATGCGTCGTGCTTTCAAGCGTGATGTTGGCAGTCTAGCTTTCTCGCAGCGTGATGATCGTGATGCACCTGATGAGTCGAAGAGGGCTGCCGCACGACCGACAACACTGCGCATCATCAACCCCAATTATCAGGCTGAATTGAGCAAGTCGAGGCGGCACGGAGACGGCGAGTGGCTGATGGCCGAATTCGCGCCGAGCGGCAGGGGTTTCAATGAGCAGATGCGCCAGGAGATCCATTTGCCGTGGATGGCAGGCGCTCAAATGCGACTTGATCTGTCCCTGCAGGACGCCAGTTTCGTGTTCACGAGAATCGACCGCCAATCTCAATCCGGCGCGGGCGTCGTGAGGGCTTACTTTGTCCATGAAGTGTTCACTGACGAGCACAATGACAAATCCATCAAAAAATCTGGATACATTGATTTTGATACACAGCACGCATATCGGCCGACGGGTTATCGCTACGACTTGTCCAGCTCGGAACTGAAGGGCGTATTGTGGGGACGCCTGGAGTATGAAGGCGAGCAAAGCCCACCATTGCTGATGCTCATGGTGGATCAATCAGAGGTGCGTTCGGTCCGAAAAGGACTGATCCTGGGAAAGGAAGTGCATACCTTCTCCAATACGAAGATCAATTCCGATGTGCGCGACCTTGAATTCCGTCTGCCATACTATGGGCTGCCAGAAGCACATGGAACCGTCTGGCAAGACGAATCGCGTAGCTATCTCTGGATCGCGGTGGCCGGCCTGGCCGCCCTGGTTGCAGCGTTTTTTTCTCTGCGCCGCGCCAGGAAACGCGCGCTGGTGAAATGATGCAATGCCTTGCGATTGCAAGAAACAGAGTGGATCATCCATGATCGCAACGAACCAGCGCCGGCGCCGTGCATTCACTTTGGTCGAACTGCTCGTCGTCGTCGCCATCATCGGCGTCCTGATCGCCTTGCTGCTGCCGGCGGTGCAGGCGGTGCGGCAATCGGCGATTCGCACGGAATGCCTCAACAACCTCAAGCAGATTGGTCTGGCGGCGCATCAGTACCATGATGCGCGGCAGGTGTTGCCGCCGGGCATGCGCCACAAAGGCTTCCAGGACCCGCACCTCATGTCGAGCTGGCTGGTCGAGCTGTTGCCTCATGTCGAGCAACAAAACCTGTGGAGCCTGACACAGACGGCCTACGCGCAACAGCTATCGCCGTTTGTGGACCCGCCGCACGTCGGGCTGTCGACCGTCATCGCGCTGTTTGTCTGTCCGGCCGACGGCCGGGCCTTTTCCGCGCAGCTCGCCAAGAAGCAGAACATTCGCGTGGCCTTCACATGCTACCTGGGCGTGTCCGGCAAGGACCTGACCACGCAGGATGGCGTGCTCTATCGCGATTCGCGCATCCGTCTCACCGACATTGCCGACGGCACGAGCAATACGCTCCTGGCCGGCGAACGGCCGCCCAGCACCGATTTCCAGTTTGGCTGGTGGTACGCCGGCGCCGGCCAGAAATCGACCGGCTCGTGCGACATGATCCTGGGTGTCGAGGAGCAGAACGCCCTGCCGGTCACCGTCGGCTCCTGCGGCCCGGGTACGTATCGCTACGGTCCTGGCCGGGTCGATAATCAGTGCGACATGTTCCACTTCTGGAGCCTGCACTCCAGCGGCGGGCATTTCCTGTTCGCCGACGGTTCGGTACATTTTCTCAGATACTCGGCGGCGGCGATACTGCCGGCACTGGCGACACGCGGCGGCGGCGAACCGGTAACCATCTTCGATTGATACGAGCTGTCCAGCGCGGCGAATCTTGTTTGACCGTGACCCACGCACAACCTGGCCAACCACTCGAAAACGTGCCGTAAGTAGGGCGCATGCAATAGATTGCGACGAGGAGTGGTCGGCCACATGGCGGGTAGGAAGTTGGCCGGCAACTGACAGGGTGGTAATGCCGAGGGGGTATATCTGTCGGCCGGAAGGCGAAATGAAGGCGGCGCGGCCGTGGCGAGAAGCCTGCGTCGTGGCGCCACATTTCTATTGACTTTGGGCGAAAACTGGCGACGCTATAGATAGGCCCGCTTGGCCGGGCTCCTGCCAGAACATCCTGCCGTTGCTTGGGGGGAAAGCGATGTTTGATCTTGTCACGGGTGGCCGTTCCACGGATTGCCGCGGCGTTGCGCGGCGTCAGTTCCTGCGTGTCGGCAGCTTGTCGGCGCTGGGGCTGACGTTGCCGGCGTATCTGCGGCTGCGCGAGGCAGCCGCGGCCAATGGCGCGGCGCCGCGGCGGAACAACATCAATTGCATCCTGATGTGGATGCAGGGTGGACCCAGCCACATCGATACGCTTGACCCCAAGCCGGACGCTCCTGTCGAGATCCGCGGCGAGTTCAGCACCATCCCCACGCGGCTGCCCGGCATCCGCGTCTGCGAGCACCTGCCCTTGCTGGCCCGGCAGTTCGACAAGCTGAGCCTGATCCGCGGGCACGATCCAAAGAACGGCAGCCACGGCACGGCCGACGCCCTGATGATGTCCGGGCACATGTTCAATCCCGCCATCGCGTTTCCGTGCTACGGCTCGGTGATCGCCAAGGAGCGGGGCTATCGCAACGGCATGTTCCCGTTCGTGCAGCTTGGCCGGGCCATCGACCGCCGCTTCAACGGCGGTGTCGCGGGCATTCTCGGCGACCAGTACAACGCCTTCGAGGTGCACGACGATCCCGGTTCGCCGACGTTCCGCGTCCGCGACCTGAGCCTGCCGGCCGATTCCAACCCGACGCGCACGCAGCGCCGCCAGGCCATGCTCGCCGATCTCGACCGTCACCAGGCGCGTGTCGAGAGCCGGCTGTCGACCGCGGTGCAAGCGCGCGACGCGTTCTACGAACGGGCGCACACGCTGATCACGTCGCCGGCCGCCAAGCGTGCCTTCGACATGAACCAGGAACCGGACCGTGTCCGCGACGCCTATGGCCGCAACGCGTTCGGTCAATCGTGCTTGCTGGCCCGCCGGCTGATCGAGGCGGGCGTGCACTTCGTCACCGTGACCAGCGGCGGCTGGGACACGCACCAGAACAACTTCCGCAGCCTGAGCAGCAACCTTCTGCCGCGGCTGGATCGCGGTTATGCGGCGCTGCTGCAGGACCTGAGCGACCGCGGCATGCTGGAAAACACGCTGGTGGTGTGGTTCGGCGACTTCGGCCGCACGCCGAAGGTCAACCCATCCGCGGGCCGCGACCACTGGGCGACGGCCGGCGTGGCCTGCATGGGCGGCGGCGGCATCAAGCTCGGCGAGGTCGTGGGTTCCACCAACGCGCTGGCCGAGGTCGTCGTCGATAGCCGCGTCACGCCGCAAGACCTGGCCGCCACCATCTATCAGGCGCTGGGCGTGCCGCTGCACACCTGGTACCGCGCTCAGGACGGCCGGCCCATCGAACTCGTCCCGACCGGCAGGCCGGTTCGCCAGTTGCTGGCGTAGCGGCACGGGCTGGATCGAGCGCGGGACCGGACAGCCAATCAGCATGAAAGCACAGCGACTAAGTGTGGGTCTGCTCGCGACAGTGCTCGCGACCGCCGGCGCCGCTGGCGGCGAGGTTCCGTTTCGCTCGCATGCGCCGATGCGGCCGTTGCCCACAGCCGTGCAGCGGCCTCTTGACAAGGGCGTGCATTACTTCGTCGATCCCGCCAAGGGCGATGACCGCAACGACGGCGCCAGGTCGAGCCCGTGGAAGTCCATCCAGAGAGGTGTCAAGGAATTGAAGCCGGGCGATACGCTCGTGCTGCGCGGCGGCGTTTACTACGAGCACGTCACGATCGCTGTGGCGGGCACGGAAGCCAAGCCAATCACGATTCGTTCCCACCCCGGCGAACTGCCCATCCTCGACGGCGGCCTGCGCGAGTTCTTCGACAATCCCGCGGCTGCCTGGGAGCCCTGTCCCGATGGAGCGCCGGGCGAGTTTCGATCGACCAGAACGTATCCGGATCTCGGCGGGATCGTGCTCGGTAACTTCGGTGACTCTCTCATTCCGCTGCACGGGTACAGGTCACTGGCCGACCTGCGCTCGCGGAATGAATACTGGCCGGCGAAGCGCGGCGATCCGATGTACTGCGGCCCGGGCCTGTGGTACGACGCCAAGACGGGTCGCATTCACATCCGCCTGGCCCACACGACCCTGCCGATCCTTGGAGACGACAACTATCGCGGCGAGACCGATCCGCGCAAGCTGCCACTCATGATTGGCCGGCCACAGCCGGTCTTGACGATTGAACGCGCCCGATTCGTCCGCGTTCACGACCTGGTCGTGCGCGGCAGCAGCGGCCCCACGGTCGTCATCGCTGAAGCTGCAAGCATCGAGCTGGACGGCGTGACCATCTTTGGCGGCGCGCGCGCCCTTGCGGTACGGGACACCAGTCGACTGAAGCTCGTCAACTGCGCCCTCCGCGGCATTGCCTCGCCGTGGTCGTCACGCGGGCATCACAAGTACCGCGGCGTGCCGGCGTACTTGTTGATGATTCGCGGGCAGTGTCCCGACGGCGAGATTGCCTACTGCGAGCTCACCGATTCGCACGATGGCCCTTTCATCGGGCCCGCGCGGCGGCTCAGGTTTCATCGCAACTTCGTGGACAATTTCAACGACGACGGCATTTACCTCACCGCGATGGGCGTGGGTGGCGACGTGCACGTCTACCAGAACGTGCTGTCGCGCTGCCTGCACATTTTCGCCTATTACGGCACGTTCAAGCCAGGGGCGGGCACGCATGTCTATCGCAACCTGATCGACATGCGAAGGCCGGTTTACTATGGCTGGCCAAGCGGTCCCAACGACCCGCAGTATCAGGGCAAGGACCGCCGACCTTCGTTTCCCGCCGCCGGCTGGCTGTGTGGCGACCACGGCAGCCCCATCTGGGAGCCGCTGCACTTCTACCACAACACCGTGATCTCGCAAAGCCAGGGCGAAAGTCGCGGGTACTATGCCGCCGGCTGGGGAGGCCACACCGCCGGCTCGCCGCGGCGCGTCTTCAACAACATCTTCGTGCAGGCCGATGGCGTGCCCGGATTGAACTTCACCGCTCTTTCCGTCGATGACGATTTTCAATCCGACGGCAACTTCTTCTGGGGGCTGCGCGACGGTCCAGCACACCGTGGCGATTTCTTCGCCGCTTTCCGCAAGACGGCCAAGTTCAGCCAGAGCAAGAAGCGTTACCCGCCCGGCTGGGGAGCGAACGATCTGTTCGCGGATCCGAAGTTTGTCCGCCTCGACGGCGACTGGCGCAAGCCATTCGACCCGCGTTTGCAACGAACCAGCCTGGCAATCGATGCCGGCGTGCCGCTTCCCGTCACGTGGCCCGATCCGCTGAGAAAACTTGACGCCGGCCTCCCGGACATCGGCGCGTTCCCTGCCGGGACGCAACCCCTTCGCGTCGGCGTGCGCGGCCGGTTGTCTTTCGGGGAGAGCGAGAATGTCAAGTAACTGGCCCAGCGGAAGGCGCCGACTTCCTGGCCAGGCGCGAGTGTACTTCCAACATGACGCCCGATCCGCCAAATGACATGCCGCTGTTTCTGTCGACCAGGGGTCGCAGGGTGGCTGTGGATACGATGCCTCTACCAGCCACACCGGCCACATTCCGCAGCGTGAGGGTTTCCCAGCCGCAGCCAGATCGATTCACGATCACTCCCAATACCGGCTTCGCGCCGTGGCTGCTGCTCGGGACAGCGCTCGTCGCAGCGGCCAATTTGCTGCTGCACGGGCTGGGCTGGGCTCTTCCCTGGCCCCCGGAAGTCGCCTTGATCCTTTGGTTGCTGTGTCTGTTTTTTGCGTTCGTCGTCGGTGAGCGCATGCTGCGTGTTTCCAGCTTCAGCTTCGACCGCAGCGCCGGGCAAATGCGCTGCCGTGTTCGCCTGTCACGGCATGGTCGTCCGCTGGACGACATCCTGGCCGTGCAGATGCTGGAAGGAACCGTTTACAGCAGCGACGAAGGGCCGGACTATACACAGTATCAGCTCAATCTCGTGCTCGACGACGCCGACATGCCCCGCATCAACGTCAGCAACCATCCGGATTTGGCCTGGACACAAGAATGCGGCCGCCGGCTTGCTGATTTTCTCGATGTGCCGCTACTTGAGCAGGTCCCTGACGGGGCGAAGAATCGCTCATGAACCGTCGCGGTTGCTCTCGTTCCCTTGCCGGTCTTTTTGCCCAGCTTTCCTGCATTCGCGCCGCCATGTCACGATCGAGATGGCCCGTAAACTCCCCGCGATCGTTCCAATCGGCATCAGCCGAACTGGGGCCGGTTTTTCCGGATGTTCGCAAGGAAGCAGTCCTGCTCGGTTTAAAGAGGATGACGCGCGAAAGTCGATGGGAAACTGCCAGACCTTGGCGTTTTCGCCGGTTCGGCAGGTTTGCCTGGTTTGTGCGGAGGGGCCGTCAATGAGAAAGTTCTTGGCCGTTGGCATGATGCTCTGGATGGGAGTTGCGTCGCTTGTGGCCCAGGAACCCTCGCAAGTGCCGCCGCCGCCGCAAGGTCCGCGTGTGCCCTTCGGGGCGTCGCACCAGGGCTACGAGGCCGGCAATCCGCCGCTGCCCCCGCGCCCGCCGGTGCCATTGAACGCCTTTCCGCCGCCGGGAACTCCGGGCGCGCCCTACATGGTACAGAACATCGGCGGCGAACCCGGTAACAGCAATGTCCCGCCCACGATGGCCGGTTTCTTCCATATTGTCGATGAATACTCGCCGCCGTGCCCGGTCGTCTGGTTCAGCACGGAGGCCTTGGTGTGGTGGGCGAAGGACGGGCCCTTGCCGTTGCCCATCGTGACCACCAGCACGACGCCGCTGGCGGCGACTGCGGGAAACATCGGCGGGGCGGGCACGCAGGTGCTGTTCGGCAACTCGCCGCAAAGCTTTGGCAACATGAACGGTATAAGGGCCACTCTTGGCGGCTGGCTCGACTTCGAGCGCTTGCTTGGCGTTGAGCTGAGCGCCTTCGGCTGCGAGCGCCGCGCCACGAACTACTTCGTGAACTCGCCTGCCCCTGGCGCTCCGCCGCTTTACGTGCCGCGCTTGAACGCCCTCACCGGGGCCGAGGGCAGTTATGTGGTGTCGAGGTTCGGGTTTTACCCAATCCCGATCTTCGGCAATCAAGGCAACATCCGCTTCACCTCGGACTCGCAGCTGTGGGGGGCGGAGTTCAACGGCTACGGCGGCCTGGTGCGCTGCGGCTGGTGCAACCTGGACATGCTTCTGGGCTTTCGCTACCTGGACCTCCAGGAGAACATGTACCTGAACACGAGCTTTCTGATTCCGGGCGTGGGCACGGGCATCTCGACCGAGGACCGTTTCCGGACGCGCAACCACTTCTACGGCGGCCAGCTTGGCGCCAAGGCCTGCTTTTTCTGGGGACCCGTGTCGCTTGACTTGATCGGCAAGTGCGCCCTGGGCGAAACGCGCGAGATCGTCAATGTCCTGGGCTCGAGCACCACGACCCTCGTGGCGCCTGGTTTCCCGGCCCCAGGCAACTATCCCGGCGGCATCTTCAGCCAGCGCACCAACATCGGCAACCAGGAGCGCGACCTGTTCACCTTTGTGCCGTCGGCACAGATGAAGCTGTCCGTTTATCTCACTCGCTGTGTGCGTGCCACTGCCGGCTACGATTTCCTGTACTGGAACCAGGTGGCTCGGCCCGGCAACCAGATCGATCGCTCGGTCAACAATACCCAGTTCCTGGGGGCTCCGCTGGTGGGGCCGGCCAGACCCTTGCCGCTGTTCCGCACCTCCGACTACTTCATCCACGGCGTCAGCGGCGGTATCGAGTTGACGTTCTGAGCCGGCTACTTCCAGCCCCAGAGCTGCAACGTGCCGTCGCGCTCGGCGGTGACGGCGTGCCGGCCATCCGCCAAGACAGCGACGCTGGCGATCCCCGTGAAGCAGCGCTGCGAGCAGCGCACCTGCTTGCCGGTAATTGCGTCCCAGACGCGGACAACCGGATTGAGGTCGCTGCCCGCCGTGACGATGCGCCGGCCATCCGGCGTGAAGCCTGCCCAGGCAACGCCTCCTTCATGCGCCTTGAAGCGAAGTTGCTCCTTGCCGGTCGTCAGCTTCCACAGGCGCACGGCCTCGTCGCTGCCGGTGGACAGCAGCGACTTTCCATCCGCCGAGAAGGCGATCGAGCGGAATGTGACATCCTGGCCAGGCAAGGTCAAGTGCTCCGCGCCGCGCTCGACTTCCCAGACCTTGACGACGCCAGGCTGCTTGCCGTCGCCGGAAAGGCAGGCCGCGAACAGCTTCGCGTCGGGAGACAGGGCAAGGGCATGGACGCCGGCCCCGGCAGCAAACCGGCGGACCTCCTGGCGCGTCTCGACATCCCATATGCGGATCGTCTTGTCCAGCCCGGCGGAGATGACGCGCCGGCCATCGGGAAACATCGCGACGCCGGAAACGGCGCCCTCGTGCCCGTAAAAACCTTGCAGCAGCTTGCCCGATTTCAATTCCCACAGCTGCACGGCGCCGAATTGCAATCCGGTAAGCGCCCGGCTGCCATCTCGCGACATCGCCAGCGACCACTCGGCCGGGACCCAATCGTGTTCGGCGAAGACGAGGTTCAGCTTGCCCGTGGCGATGTCCCACAGCCGTAGGCCGTCGGGCGCCGCCGAGAGGAGTTGCCGACCATCCGGGGTAACGGCTACCTTCGTGGGCCATGACATCGGGTCCTTGGTGCCGCGCACGGGCACCTCAAAGCGCGCTCGCTTGAGCCGATACATGTTGCTTGGGCGGGGATTGTCGAACATGCGCACGTGACAGCAGGGAGCCTTGTCGATGGCTTGGATGATCCGGTGGGCGCGGCGCGTGACCTCCAGGTCCGGACCGGCGGCAGCCCCCCGCAGAGCTTCCAGTGCCGCTTCTCCCGCCGCTGTCAGATCGCGCTCAGCGGCGTCACGCTCGATGAATTGCTTGCTGCCCAGTTTCTTCACGAGCGCGGCGATCCGCTGCGCTTCCAGGGCCGACTTATCGTCGAAGACGGCATGAAGCGGGCAACTGGCGGCGACGACAGTGAGCAAATACAGGCACGCACAAGAGCGAAGCATTGTTCACCTCCGGCTCGTCGACATTGGTAAACAACTCGTGCTGCATGACGTTGTAGGCTAAAACTCATGATTGTGAAAGCCCATCCGGGCGCGACGAAACACGCCGCAACATCTTAGCCCGCCGCCGGCGGCCTGGCGCTTTTGCCCAGCGGGCTGAAGATCATCCCCGCCAGCACACCGGCCACCAGGGCGCACGGCGCCGTCCATAGTAGCTGACTCAAGCCGAAGAGTCCGAAGAAGGCGATGCCGACCGCGACGCTGACGCTGGCGACGGTGGCGGCCACGGCGCCCAGCGGCGTCGACCACTTCACGAACAGCGCCAGAAAGAACAGCACGAACAGCGGCGCCGTCAGCAGGTTGACCACCTTGAAGCAGAGCTCGATGAGGTTGCCGGCCAGGCTGCCGACCACCGTGCTGAGCAAGATCGCGATCACGCCGATAACGACCGAGACAGTGCGTTCCAGGCGAACCTGTTGCGCCTGTGTCAAAGCAGGCTTTTCAGGTTGCTCGGTCGTGGCAGCCGTCTCAAGCCGACGAAAGCGTGCGATGAAGTCCCGGGTGATGACCGCGCTGGACGAGTTCATGCCGGACGACAGGCTGGACATGGCTGCCGACAGCATGGCGGCGATGACCAGTCCCGTGATGCCCATCGGCAGGCCGATGACGATGAAGCGTGGCAACAGCTTGTCGGCAGTGCTGTTGACCGACTCGCCGATCTGCAAGAGTTCCGGATAGTGCATGAAATAGCCGAGCACCGCCAGCCCCACCAGCGCCAGCAGCAGGGACAGGATCAGCTCGGCAACCAGGTGCACGCCGAAGGAGCGCCGCGCCGCCGGCGCGTCGCGCGTCGCCAGGTAGCGCTGCAGCGCCATCTGATCCGATCCCGCCGTGCACGTCATCCAGACCAGCATGTTCAGAAACGCACCCATGAAGGTCGTGCGGGCGCTGGCGTCAAACCAGAAGACGGGCGGGTCCCAGTGTCGTTCCCAGGTAGTTGGCCACCAGGCGCCGACGCCGCCCAGCGTCACGCTCACCACGATGACAATCAAGATGCCGCCGGCGAACATGATGAAGGATTGCAGGGCGTCGGTCATGACCACGGCCCGCATGCCTCCCTCGGCCGTGTAGATCAAGGTCAACGTGCCCATCACGGTGGACAGGATGGGGGCCCAGAGGTAGGCCTGCTCGGGATCGATTTCCAGCAGCGGAATGAGCACTGCCGTCGATGTGGCATAGAGGATCGACGCCATCCAGAACATGCGCAGCGTCACGAACATGCCGGAGCCGATGAGCCGGCCCGTCATGCCCAGCCGAGCTTCCAGCAGTTCGTAGCCGCTCGTAACCTTCTGCCCCATGATCCACGGGATCAGGCCCCAGCCGACGATGAAGAAGACGGCCGGGAACGCCGCGAGCTGGGCAAACAGCATAGGCCCGTGGCGGATCATCTCGCCGGGATACGCCAGATAGGACAGCGTGCTGGTGATGGTGGCGAAGAGCGAGATGCCGATCATGAACGGGCTCATCTTCCGCCCGCCCAGCAAGTAATCGTCCGAAGTCTTGGCCCGCCGGGCGTAGTACTTCCCCACCGCCAGCATGCCGACGGCGTACAGGGCGATCACGAGATAATCGAGGACAGTCATTTGTATTCTTGATTCTTGATTTTCGATTGCGTTACCATGCCGTCCAGCCGCCGTCGATCACCATGTTCTGGCCCGTCATGAAGCTGCTGGCGTCGCTGGCGAGGAACACGATCGCGCCTTTCAGCTCATGTGGCTGGCCCATGCGCTTCATCGGCAGCTTGGTGCACAGCCGCTCGACCATCGCCGGCGCCGCCTTGGCGCTGGGGAACGGCCCGGGGCTCAGGCAGTTGACGCGGACGCCGTCGCGGGCCCAGTAGACGGCGAGATGCCGCGTCATGTGCAGGATGCCGCCCTTGAGCGCGTGATAGGCGACCGGGCTGGCCGGGCACACGCCTGCGTACGCATCCGGATACGACGCCACCTGTCCGTACATCGAGCCCAGCAGAATGATGCTGCCGCCGGCCTGGCGCTCGACCAGGTGATCACGCAGCAGCCGGCCGAGAACGAAATAGCCGGTGGCA
>VGYC01000216.1 GCA_016873095.1 Planctomycetota bacterium
CCAACAATGCCGCCGAGCAAGCGCTGCGGCACGCGGTCATCTGGCGGAAGCTCTCGTTCGGCACGCAATCAGCGTCCGGCAGTCAGTTCGTCGAGCGACTGCTGACTGTCATCGAAACCTGCCGCCGCCAATCCTGCAACGTCTTCGACTGGCTTGTCGAGGCAGTCCAAGCCCACCACAATCAACAAAGGGCAATATCTCTATTGCCCGCGCCGTGAACCAATACCCACCGAAGCATCCCATACGCCGAGCCGAAGAATGACCGGCAAATGCTCGATGTTTATTCTCCAACCGGGAGTAAGGGGCTTCCGGTTGTCGTTTGGATTCATGGCGGCGGTTGGAGGCGGGGCGACAAGGGCGAAGTCCATAACAAGCCCAAAGCATTTCTGGAAAAGGGCTTCGTTCTCGTTTCGATCCACTACAGGTTCGTTCCCAACGTGAAGGTCGATCAGATTGCCGGAGACGTGGCGAAAGCCATCCGCTGGACTCACGATCATGCCAAGAGCTATGGCGGCGATCCGAAGCGGATAATCGTCATGGGCCATTCTGCTGGAGCGCAACTGGCTGCCTTGGGCTGCACGGACGACAGGTACTTGAGAGCCGAGAAGCTGCCACTGTCCATTATCAAGGCGTGCGTGCCTGTAGACGGCGATACCTACGATGTGCCGATGCAAATCAAGACCGTGGAGGACAAACGAGCCAAGAGCTACCGGATGACGTTTGGCGACGAAGAAAGCCAAAAGAATCTGTCGGCGGTCACGCACGTCGCCAAGGGCAAGAACATCCCGCCATTCCTGATCCTTCACGTTGCGGATCACCCGGAAACCAAAGCGCAATCGCAACGACTCGTCAAGGTACTTCAAGGTGCTGGTATCATGGCCAAGGCGTACCCGGCCGAGGGGAAGGATCACATCACGATCAACAGGGATCTCGGGCTAACCGGTAATATGCCGACTCAGGAGATGTGGGCAGCGTCCGGCTGTAAACCGCGTCCTTGTGCATCCAGAACTTCACGAAGTTGGCAGCCGTAGACTTGCGGTGAACCGAGCTTTCGGCAAGGTTGGCCACCCATGTTTGCGGTCGTACCTTGTGACCGCCGATGTCCAGCCACACCCGCCGGTTCAACAGTGTCGAAGCGATGGCAATGTAGCCGCCGAGGTGGAAGATGGGCGGGGCGTCGGTGGCGGGACTAGCCCAGTCGAAGTAGGCGTGGACCGCCGCCGGGGTCAGGTCGTAGACCTCCTTCAGCGACCGTATCCTTGCTGCCCGCTGTGCGTCCGCGAGCCGCTTGCCGTGCTGGCCCCGCCACAGGTAGGCGAATCGCGGATCGCCCCTGTCGGCTTCGGTGATCGTCAACGGCGCAGCCGGGGCTGGCGAAGTCGGATTCACCTTGGTGATCGACACCTCGATGGCTGCGTCCAGTTCGGCAAACTTCAGGTCGTCGGCCTGTTGCCTCGCCGCCGCCTTTTCCCACATCTTGTCGAAGTAGCTCTCCCGCGTCCGTTCGGCGAACTTCGAGATGGGCGACACCTCGTTCCACACCGCGTCAGGGTCGAGGCCGAGTTGGACCGCCCGGCACACCAGGGCGTAGTCGTACTCCGATCTACTGCCGACCACCGCTTCCTGGCAGGCCCGAATGGCGTCTTCAAGCTTGGCCAAATCTTTCGAGAAGACGTTCGCAACCCGATCTTTGTCGATCAGGGCCGTCTCTACGGGCCTGGTGTTGGCCTTCTTCGTTGTTGACGGGACTGACATGGCATACTTCTCGAAGTCGGAGAATGAGTATGTCACGTCGTTGACGGCGTGGACGTAGACGGGCTTCGGCTGCCGACCGTTCCTGAAGCCCTTGTAGTTCAGCGTGCCGGGAAGGCGAAGGAGACGTGCCAAGTCCGTACAGTGGTCACCGTTCAGTGACTCAGACAGCCCCGCCAGCACCGTCGAGACGTGTTCGGCTTCGGGCGATGGCTTCGGAACGCCCGGCCCATCAGCGTGGTCGGTGATCGTCCCTCTCGGCCCCTTCCTCTTGAAGACCGGGGAGGTCGTGTGCGGGACCGTCACCGGCTGGGCGAGCCGCCAGTAGACGTGGGAGGCGTTGCCCGAGGCCAGGACAATCGAGGGCGTCGGCGTGATCTTCGCCGCCTCGTCCGGCGGGGTCTGGTCGAGATCGCAGTAGTAGTTGCGGATGACGCCGATGTGGCCGGCGCAATCGACGCTGCCCTCGTTTGCCCGCCAGGGATTGCCGCTGCGGCAGGGTCGAGGGTTGACGCCGAAGAACAGGTTGGCTTTGTCGCGTTCGGCGTGGTCGGCGATGATCTCCAGTTGAAGAGCATCGCGGGCCACAAGGTAGCGAAGCTGGTAGCAGTATTCGCCGACCACCTTCGTCTTCTTCTTGTCGTCCTCCTCCCAGGTTTGGACGAGGCGAAGCGAGATCCAGTCGTCAGGCTGGAAGAGCATCGACAGGAATGTTGACGCCGTGATCTGGCTGGCAGGAATCAGGATTTTCGAGTTGCTAGAATTCATACAGCACCGTGCATGAGTCGCATGGAATCTGCCGACAGGGCGTGCCTCGGGTCGCACCGGACCCGAGGCCGCTTGTCCTGCCCGATGTCTTCCGCGTCATGCGTGCGGGCTTGTTGCGGGTGGTGGCCAAGCTGCTCAGGCGAGCGACTTGGCGGCTTGCAGAAGTTCGTCGAGCCGGCCAGCCGCCTCGACGGCCCGGAGCCGGCTCTTGGGGTCTTCGGGGACGCGGTAGCCGGTTTGGGCTTCGAGCTTGAGGTACAGCGTTCTCCAGGCCAGCGAGTACGATTTGCCGGTCCTGCGGCAGTAGTCGATGACCAAACGCCGGACCTGTTCGCGGGGGTGATTGAGTCGTTCCTGTTCACGCAGGAACTCCTCGAAGTCGGCCTCCAATGCCTTGCGATTGTCGTCGGCGAGTTCCGCCTCTGCGAGGCACATCCTCACTTGCCGGGAAACTTCCTTGGTGTCAGGGTGAACTGGGTCACCCCGGAAAAGTAGCTTCGCTAAAGTGCGACTGATGCCGAGGGTGGTTCCCTTGCAATGCACTTCAAGCGATGTCTTGGCCTCGTCAGTCCACTTGACATAGATCAAGGTGTTTTCCTTGAGGTCGCCCTTCGTGTCGGTGGTCATGTGTGTCCCTCCTTCGCAGGCTCGGCCTCGGAGACGGCTCGGCTGAAGCCGCCGGTCGGGATGACGACTGGCTCGGCGAACCGGCGGACGCTCTCGGCAGTCACGCGGAGACACCGCTTGCCGACTCGGACGGCGTCGAGCTTGCCGGCGTGAATCAAGCGGCGGATGGTGTCGTCGCTGAGGTCGAGGAAGCGTGCGGCTTCCTGGCAGGAAAGGAACCGCCCCGCCTGCGGCATCTCGGAAATGGAACGATGCGTTCCCATGTCTTCCCCCTGTGGGTGAAGGTGATGGTAACGCCCGCGTCGTGTGAGCAGAGGATTCGACAGTCGGAAGTGACTGAGTCGCGGTCACCTCTTGGTTCCCGCATGCGGTGTACGACCGCACATTCGTATTATAGCGGCTCGACACAGATCAAGCACGGCTATCAACCGCTTGTGGCGAATCTTCACAATTCCATCACTAACTTCCGGCGGCTGCTGGCCGGGTAGGTGGCCATCCCCACTTTCTCTTACCGGCGTCCCGCGACGGCGAGCAGGCGGGCATGATTGTCGGTGGAGGCGTGCGGGCGAGGAGTCCCAAAAAAGGAGAGGCCCGAAGGGTGGAGGAGTCCCAGGCCGGCTGGAGTCCCTTGGAGCTTTTTTGCATCGACAATGATGAGATCTTCATTTCCAAGCAGAGAGTGGTTTACATCAAGAAGCCCTTGTACCCTGCATCCACGGCAGCGTCTTGCATGGGGATAGAATTTGCCTCCCACCAGTATGGTAATTCATCCTCTTCCAGCATCACAAGTTCTTGACGGAGACGGCATTGGCGCAACGACTGACGTGGATACAGATCGACGCCCACGGCGATCCCAGGTTCCCGCGAAGGGACCATCTGGTGGTGTGAGGCTCGTCTCATTCCATCAACTTCGCGACTTGCTGCCGACGTGCTGACCCCAGAAGGTTGCCATGCCTTCGCTGGCCGAGATCGACCTCGACGACATCCTCACCTCTGCGCCTTCGCCATACCTGGCCTCAACTAGGGTCGAAGAACTGGTGGACTTCATTGATGTCTGGGATTGCTCCAACTCGGAGTTGTGCTTCAGCACAGTTTTCGCTTTCACGTTGTCTATACTGGAGTCACCGGGGGATGCCATGTTTTTTGCCTGCCCGGTGGTTTGGGTTCGCCCAACGGGTTAGCACAATGCGAGGGATTCAAGAAGCATTCATGGAGATTGTCGAGCGACTGGACCTGATCATCGAACAGTTGGCCAGGGACCGGGAACGCGAGGAAGACAAGGAAAGGCTGAGATACACCACGTCACAGGCCGCGAAGAGACTCAACAAAAGTCCTTGGACGGTAAGGCGGTGGTGCGAACTGGGACAGGTGAGAGGGGAAAGGATCAGGCTCGGGCGGTCAGGAAACCGGCTGGAGTGGCGTATCGACGCCGCCGAGGTCAACCGCGTAGCCCAGGATGGGCCGGGGCATGAAGGTGAGTTCGACAACGACGATTGACAGTCGAGCCGGGCGGGAGCGGCAGTGGCGACCGCTCCTGCCCGGGATTCCATCGCCTACCCTACCAGCAGATCGAGAGGGTTGTCTGTCGTGGATCGGAGGTGCTGATACCGTTTCCGCATTTCCTCCGTCTGATGGCCCATCCAGAGATCAATCCGTCTCTGATCGACGCCCGACGCCGCCAGATTGCTCGCAAACGAGTGCCTGAAGAGGTGCAACCCCCGCAGCACCTTGTACCGGGTTCGCTGCAAGTGCTTCTTGAAGGTGCGGTACAGCGTGCGAGCGGTCAGCTTGACATTGGGCTGCCGGCAAAACACCAGTTGACCGCCGGGGTGTCTGCCACCCTGAATCCAGTCGCGTAGCACGGCAGCGAGCCTGGGCGTCATCTGGACGTGTCGCAGGGTTTCCTGGCCCGCCTGCTTCTTCTTCTCACGGACCGTGATCATGTTCGTGTCGAACTGCACCTCGGAGATCCGCATCCGCCGCAGTTCAGATGATCTTGCACCTGTCATGGCCGCAGTGAACAGCACGGGGTGAAAGAAGTCGTTCTTCCGACGCCGGCCTTTCACGAAGTCGAGCAGGTCGCGGATCTCGGGCGGCGTGAGGTAGAGGGCGTCCCAAAGCTCGGCGACTTCCCCCTTCGACAGCCCGCCGGCCTTGATCTGCTGCTCGATTTCCAACCACGTCTTGAATTGAGGCATGGCGGGGCGAGTAGGGTATTTCAACTGGCGGTCAGTCGGGGGCAGAGTTGACCCGTTCTGGATGGCCCACCGCCGGTAGATCATCCGCACCGTGGCGACCTCGTCCTCGATGGTCTTCCGCGTCGGCGTCTTCCGACGCCGCGAGCCTCCCTTTCCCCGTGAACGTTCACCGATGTAGGTCTGCCAGTCGTCCAGCGACAGGGGCAGTTCCTTGTCGCCGAGAACGGCGATGAAGTGCTTCGTGTGGCGGATCATGTTGTCGCGGTGGGACTGGTCGCCGTCCCGCTTCGCCGTGTCCGGCGGCAGGGAGGCGAAGTAGCCGTCGAAGAGCGTTGAGAACGTGGGCTTCGGAGGGGTAGGCGGCTCAATCAGCGAGATGGGGCCGGTGCGTTTGCCGTCCGAGATCAGCCAGTGCCAGAGGTCAGCACTGGGAGGCAGTTCGAGCTTGCCCCGCTTGAGGAGGTCGAGGTTCTCCTCGACCTTGACCCGGATCTGGTCGGCTTTACGCTGGTCCTTGGTCCCGGTGGACTTGTTGAAAGGCTTGCCGCCGAAGCGGAAGAAGCAGAACCACCGCTGGGTACGCTTGTCCTGGGAAATGCTCGCCATTTGCTGCGACTCCGAAGTTGCCCACGTCGGGACAACGTCGCAGCAAAAGATGTTGCACACAGCAACGCATCTGCAACGCACGACCGATCTGCGTTTCTCGTCACTAGCCCTATCCTACTGGGAAATCAGCAGATAGGGAAGTGGGCGCTATAGGACTTGAACCTATGACCCCCAGCGTGTCGAGCTGGTGCTCTAGCCAACTGAGCTAAGCGCCCTGTACTTCCTGTACTTCATGGAACATAAGAGCGGCTGCAGCCAACGTCAAGGGCAAAGAACGTTGCTGAACGGCGCGCGGAAGATGGCGTTCAGGCGGCCGACACGAGTCTGGGATGCGGCGTCGTGGTCAATGGACCGTTCGCTCACTCGTTGATGACGATTCGCTGTCCGGGCGCGACGGATTCGCGGATGATGGACTTCCTGGTCACCGGGAAGCGGACTTCCAGGCGGTAGTTTGCTGACGGACTGTTTCCCAGTCCGCAGTGTGCTTCCAGCGGCGACGAGCGGCAGTAGCCGGCGCCGGAATGGATGTGCCGGGTGCCGACCAGCCGGCGTTTGCCGTCGCGGTCGTCCCAGAGCGAGATCCTGGCGCCGAGGCCGTGGCGGTTGCCGGCCTTGCCGTTCACCTTGACGCGCAGCCAGTTCTTGTTGTTGGTCTCGTTGCGGTACAGGACGGGCTGCGAGTAGAAGTTGACGAGGAGGAGGTCGAGGTCGCCGTCGTTATCGAAGTCGGCGGCGGCGGCGCAGACGCAGTTGGCTTCGTGATGGATGCCCCAGGCACGGCTGGCTTCCTGCCAGTTCTTGCCGCCCGGCCGGGTCCACAGTCGGTTGCCTCCCTTGCTAGTCGCCCAGCGATTGCCGCTCTCCGCGTCCACGGTCACGTAGATGTCCGGAAGGCCGTCGTGGTCGAGGTCCTCGATGATGGCGTCGTGGCTCAGCGTCTTGAGCGTCGAGAAGTCGCCGGCGACGGGCGTGAACTTGCCGCCGGCGTCGTTGCGATAGAGCAGGTTCGGCTCGACGGTGTGCTTCATCTTGAGCAATTCGGTCTCGGTGTAGTTGGCGCCGGAGAGCCAGGAATCGGTGGTGACCAGCAGATCGAGCCGGCCGGTGTTGAAGACATCGGCGAACACGCAGCCGACGGCCGAGGCACGGCGCGACAGGCCGGCGGCGACGGTCATGTCGGTGAACTTGCCGTTGCCATCGTTGCGGAACAGCGCGCTCGGCTGCGAGCGGTAGTTGCTGACGAACAGGTCGTCGCGGCCGTCGCCGTCGACGTCGCCGAAGACGCAGCCGAGGCTATGCCGGTCCGCCAGCTCGACGCCGGCAGCCCGGGCGATGTTCGTGAAGGTGCCGTCGCGGTTATTGCGGAAGAGCAGGTTCGGGCCTTCCGGACAGCAGACGTAGAGGTCCGGCCAGCCGTCGCCATCCACGTCGCTCCAGGCACAGGAGCGGGCGGGCGACTTTAGCAGCACGCCGGCGCGGGCGCTGACGTCGGAGAACGTGCCGTCCTTGTTGCCCTTGTAGAGCCGGCTCTCGCCGTTGCGCAACGAGGTGAGATAGAGGTCGAGGATGCCGTCGCCATCGAAGTCGGCCGCGGCAGCGCCGGTCCCCTCGCCGGCGAAGTTCTCCAGCCCGCTGCCGCGCGTGATGTCCTCGAAGCGCAGCTGCCCGCGATTGCGAAAGTAGTAGATGTGCGGCTTGCCGAAGGTCAGCAGGATGACATCCGCCAGCCCGTCGCCGTTGAAGTCCTCGACGGCCACCGCGTGCGGATTGGTCCCGCCCACGCCGGTGTTCGCGGCGATCTTCAAGCCGGACCGGCCGCTGACGTCGCTGAACCGGCCCGGCTGCTGGGCCGACAGAGGTATGCCCGCAAGCAACGCCAAGATCGCGATGAAACGCACGATGACTCCTTGTCAAGCCGGAGGAATGGCTTACTTGCCCGCCTTGCGGCTGTCCAGGCGCGGGATGGTCCTGGCGTCGCCGAAGAGCAGCTTCGCGCCGCCGGTCTTGACGTCGCGGCCGATCAGGTCGATCAGCTCTATCTCGTAGCCAAACGTGTTGTCCTCGGCGGTCTTGACCTTGCCGTGGAACATGAGCGATGGATTCTCCTTGTGGCGTTCGATGACGGCGCGCGATTTCTTGTCGAAGGGGGCCGAGGTGCCGCGGGCGAAGCCGTAGATGTCGTAAGGCGCGGACTTGCCGGCGAAATGGCCATGGATGACCTTGTCGGCCTTCTTGCCCCAGGGATGAAACCAGTTGTTGACGTAGTATTCCTGCCAGCGCCCGGCCTGCGTGGCCGCCGTTTCCTTCGCCCTCGTCTCGACGAAGACGATGAGGGCAGTGGCCAGGTTGGGCTCCTTGAGCTTGAAGTCGTAGAAGCTGGCCGGGATGCGGTCGACGGCCTTGATGCCGACGACCTTGACGCGCGGCCCGGACGGCCAGTCCACCTTGAGCCCGGTGAAGGTCGTGCCCATGCGCCACTCGTAGGCCGGCGTGGGCTCGCGCGAGATGATCCGCCACGGCCGCTTGGTTCCGTCCTCCGTGAGGATGAAGGTGAAGTCCTCGCGCCAGTAGTAGTCGGCCCAGTTGCGCGTCTGCCAGAACTCGGTGACGCGTCCGGTCAACTCCACGGCTTGCCAGTCGCGCTTGTCGCCGGCTGAAGCGTCGCCGCCCAGCCAAACCGCGGCGCCCACTAGCATCCAAGTTATGTGCCGCATGACTTTGCCCCTAACCTAACCGGAGCAAGGGAACAGCGATTTTCATTCTTCCTACGCCGAAGGCGAATGATCGCAAAGCCCAGGGTTGCCGCTTCGGCGCACATGGGCTTCGGGCACGGTGCTGGCATTCTTCGTGCCGGGACTGGAGTATTTTCGGCTGCGGCGACGGGGCGATGAATAGCTCAGAGACTCGAACTGCACCGACATCGGTTCTGCACTTTATTCCTTATCCATCCTCGGTCCAGAATGAAGACCTGAAAACCAAAATGAAGAACTGTGAATGAGGATTCTCTGGGACGGCGTCCTCCTCCGTCCTACAAAATCCCTGCCACTTGTCGCGGAGTAACCTTCGTGCCCGATACCCCTGTCAGCTTGCTAGAACGCCTGCGGCTACAGCCCGATGCCCTCGCCTGGCAGCGACTGGTGGACCTCTACACGCCGCTCATCCGCGGCTGGCTGGCGCGGCACGGCTTGCAGGCCAGCGATGCCGACGACCTGACCCAGGAGGTCCTGCGTATCGTCGTCCAGGAGCTGCCGTCGTTCCGGCACGACCTGCGCACCGGCGCCTTTCGCCGCTGGCTGAAGAACATCCTGCTGAACCGGCTGCGCATCTTCTGGCGGCAACGCCGGCCCGCGACCGGCGATCATGACCGAATCCTGAACCAGCTGGAAGACCCCGACAGCGCCCCTTCGCGCCTCTGGGACCAGGAACACGACCAGCACGTGACGCGCCGGCTCCTGGAGCTGATCGAGCCGGAATTCGAGCCGGCAAGCTGGCGGGCTTTCCAGATGCTGATGCTGGAAGGCAAATCCACGGCCGACACCGCCGCCGGGCTGGGTCTCACGCCCAACGCCGTCCGCATCGCCAAGTCGCGTGTGCTGCGTCGGCTGCGGCAGGAGATCGAGGGGCTCGTGGATTGAACGATGTGAGCCGATAGCGAAAAAGCGCGACAAAGCGACGCTGACGGCAATTATTCGTTGCGTTGCCACCCCCCTCTGTGCACCCCGGCAACGAATCCAATTAACGGAACGGGGACGCAACTGCCTATGTGTCCTGAGGTTAAAGCCATTGGGCGGGCGAGGCATTCGTTGCCGGGCGTTCCACGCCCGTTGCACGCGTTTTTCTTGACACACTTCCCCACTGCCGCGCCTTTACCTGCACAGCCAGGTAGAGCTTCTGACTGCGGCGGAGATGGCTCGATGAGTGGCTGAAACGATCTGGCGCCTTTTTTGTAGCACCACGTGCGATCATTTTCTTGTAAGGTTCGTGAGCTTCAAGCGTACTCACAGGTGGCGGGAGCGTAGACAGAGTTTCAAGGGAGGTTCACATGCGAGCGAATTCACTACTCATCTTGATGGTCGCGATCATTGGCGGCAGCGACCAATCAGCCAGCGCTCAAAAAGCCAAGGAGCCTGGCGTCAAGGAATCCGGGAAGTCAGACAAGTCTCCCGGTGGCGCGTCGAGCGAGGTCGAGGTGCGCTTCGTGAATGGCAGCATTGTCGTCGTCGGCATTCGCGAGACGAAGATTGAAGTGGAAACCGATTACGGCAAGTTGACCATTCCGCCGGCCGATATCCGGAGCATCGAGTTCGGTGTCCATCTTGCCGCTGACGTTCAGGAGAAGATCGCCGGCAGCATCCGCAAGCTGGCGAGCGAATCCTACAACGAGCGGGAGACGGCGTCACAGGAGCTCATCGCCCATGGGCCGCACGCCTACTATGTCTTGCGGCGGCTGAAGCAGCCCAAGGAATCCGAGGCCGTCCGGCGGATTCAGCTGGCGCTCGCCGAGATCGAGAAGAAGGTGCCCAGAAAGCTGCTGCGCGTCAAGGAAGAGGACAAGATCCGCACGACCAAGTTCACCATCGTGGGCAGGATTGTCACGCCGGTCATCCGCGGCCGGGCCGAGTATTTCGGCGAGCTGAACCTGAAGCCGGGGCAGCTGCGGAGCTTGCGCCGCTTGACGGAGTCCACGGGCAGCCAGGTGGTGGTGGACGCCGCGAAATACGCCGTCGCCAACAAGTGGCTCGACACCGGCATCAAGGTTGACGCGACGGCCGGTTTGAAGTTCTCGGCACGCGGCCAGGTTGACCTGTGGCCACAGCAGCCTGGTCAGTACCTGTGCGGTCCGGGCGGCATGGCCGCGAATTTCGGCGGCATCGTCGTCGTCCGCGGCGGCGCGCAGCAAGCGTCCGGCGGCACGCTCATGGGCCGCGTCGGCGCCAGCGGCGCCCCCTTCGTCATCGGCGACCGGGCCGTTGTCAACGCCGGCCAGGAAGGCAAGCTCTACCTGCAGATCATCCCCAGTCCCTGGGGCGGACCTTCCAGCGGATCGTACAGCGTGCGCATTGAAATCGCCGCACAGGGATTCGAGGACGAGGACAATTGACCGTCGCACAAGCCATGGGGCCATGGGCGACTGGTCGCGTGGGGACCGCCAAAATCGCGGCAGCCTGCTGGCAAAGGCTGTCGCGCCGTGGTACAACTGGGACATTCCCATCGGAGCTGCACATGGAAACCTTCTCACCTCTCGAAGACGACGTTTGGCTCAAATGCAGGCTGATCATCCGCGTGCTCGGGCCGGATCAAAAGCCCAGGCGCGGCCAGCAAGTGCAGGTGCGCGGCTGCGGGTTCCACTGAGGCGGCGCCGTCGCCGTCACCGGGCGTGACGGACTGGCCATCCTGGAAGCGCCGCTCGGCAATGTCACCGTCTCGGCCGGCACCTGCCGGGAAGAGGTATGGATCGTCGTTGACCAGGATAATTTCGTGGAGTTGCAGGCGTGAACCGGCATGATTCGTCCAAGGCGAGTGTGTCGTCCTAATCACTTCCTGATTTTCTCTGACACGTTTCGCTGCGATCGCGCCTTCCTTCTCAGTGCCTGCTGGCGGCCGGGTCCGGCCACCTTCGGCGCCCTGAGATGAGGAATGGCAATGAGCTGCGATAACCGCGATTCTGCTTCCGCGCCGTACTCTCCCTGGGGCGAATGGAACCCCCATAGCCTCACCCCAGTTGTCAAGTGGCTCATCATTGCCAAGAGCCCGTTGCGATGTACGACGAGCCAGTCTTTTTTCGGTTCTCACCAAGGGGCAAGAATCTCTTCCCCCGCAGAACTCTCGACTTCGTAAGAATAAGCCCGCGGTTGCAGTTTTTTTCAGAATTTTTCGACCATCCTCCAAACCAAACGGGGATATATTGTGTTGTAATGGTGGCGCCCGCCACCTTCCCCGTTCGGCATTGGAGGCCGTCATGAAAATCGCGATCACCAAACCACTTTTCGCCTGGGACGCCCTGGAGGATTCGCCGTCGCTGCAATCGCTGCGTGTCCTTCTCGAGGC
>VGYC01000217.1 GCA_016873095.1 Planctomycetota bacterium
CACGTCGCCCGCACCCTGCTCCGACACCAGCAGAACGCTCTTTCCCCGCGCGAGGTCGGGCCGCCAGAGCTCAATCTTGGTGCGGTCGACCCGGTCCAGGAATTTTCGCCGGCTGGCGCGCCACTCGTATTCGGCAAAACCTTCCGACCATCGTCCTGCTTCCATCAAGGCGAGCGCCAAACCGGCACGCAGTTCGCTGTCCTCCGGGTCGAGTTCCGCAGCGAGCCGGTAGCGGTCGATTGCCTGGCCGAGTGAACCGCGCAGGCGCCAGAGATTCGCGAGATTGAAATGGAGCTTGGACAGTCCGGGCTGAATGACCATCGCCCGGAATAGGCCGTGGGCGGCCTCCTCGACCTGCCCGACACGCTGGAGCGCGGTCGAAAGCACGGTCAGAACAGGTATCAGGTAGGGCTCGGCGGCATTCAACTGCTTGAGCAAACCGATGGCTTGCGTGAATCGGCGCTTTCCAATCAGCCACTTGGCCACGTCGAAGGCATGGTCGAACGAAACCTCGACATCGGGACGGTTCATTGCGCCAGCTCAGTGCGCCAGAAATCGAGCAGCTCACGCTCCATGCGCTGCAAAGTATAGCGCCCGGCCGTCGACCTGCCCGCGGCAACCCGCACCGCGTGCGCCTCGCGGTCGTCGTGCGCCAGCGTGCAGGCGCGCGCCAGCGCATCGGCGCACCCACTCAAGTCATCCTGGCGGCACCAAAAGCCGTTCTGCGGGGTCGCATATTCAAGCCCGCCGCCGCCGCCGAAGCCGACGACAAGACAGCCCGACGCCATTGCCTCAAGAGGCGGCAGACCGACCCCCTCGAGATGGCTCAGACTGAGGAAGATGGCGCTTTCGCCCAGGATGCGTGCGACCTCAGCCTCCTGGATCATCTCGATCGGAACCCAAGGCACGGCATGAAAGCGGGGATGCCGCCGCTTGAAGCTCATGCGGATATAGTCCGACTCCTTGCGCATCTTGCGCGGCATGTAGGCGATCTGCAGCCGCTTGGCGCCCGGTTTGAACAGCGTGTGGTCGATGGCGTTGTGCACAACCGGCACATGCTTCAGGCCGAAAATGTCGCGCAGGGCGCTCGCGATCACGTCGCCGCAGCTGAGTATGGTGCTAACACCAAAGGCGGCATAGTCCGTCGCCCGCGCGATGCCGTTTGGAACGTAGAAATGGTTCTGGCAAAACACGATGCGCCGTGCCGGCGAGCTCGCAAGGCCGCGCAGGATGTCGTTCCAAGGCTCGGGAACGACGAAGATGTCGCTTGCGGTGATCGACATGTTGCGGCCGGCAACCATGGTCGGTACTTGCGACCGGAAAAAGTGTTGGGCTTCATCCTGTCGCAGCAGAACGACCGCGTCGTACCCGTTCTTCACCAGCAAGTCGACATGGTGATGAATGATCCGCACGCCGCCGAGCGGATAGGCGAAATTCTTGGCGAGGTAGTAGATGCGCCGGCTGGCCATGCAGGGCGTTGACGAGAGTCTCCGGCAAAAATCCCCGACCTAGGGTTCGCGCATGGCGACTTCGACGCTGCGAATGAGCGGCGTCAGCCAATACTCCAAGAGCGTTCGTTCGCCAACGGCGATCAGGACCTGCGCCGGCATGCCAGAGTAGAGATCGACGTCGGGCAGGATCTGCTTGCGCGAGGTCGGATCGAGCTTGATGTAGGCTTTGTAATAAGGCTGCTGTGGCCTGCCCGACATATCCGGCCTGATGCTGGCATCGGTCGTATCGGTGGCAATCGAAACCAGAACCCCATCGATCGGATGCGTGTAGCGCTGGCTGAACGACGTCAGCCGCACCTGGACTGGCGCGCCGACTTTGACCGAGTCGATGTCCCTGCTCTGGACCCGCGCGACAACGATCAACTCGTCGTCCTCGGGAACCAGCTCGAGCATGATCTGGCCGGCTCCGATCACTCCGCCGTTGGTATGGATCTTGAGATCGACCACGCGTCCCGCGCGCGGCGCGGTGATGTTGAGGCGCTTCTCGTTGTCGAGAGAGACGCGCATCTTCTCCTCGACCTCGGGAATGACCGATTGGATCGAGCGCACCTCGGCGATGACATTGTTGGTGAATGTCTGCTGCAGGTCGGAGATCTGAAGCTCGAGCTCTCCGATCCGTTGCAACGTCTTGGCGATGCTCGATTCCGCCTCGCGAGTTTCGCCTTCGAGGCCTGCCTTGGCCCGCTGCAGCGCAAGCAAGCGAGGCTTCGGAACGAGGCCCCGGTCGAACAGGTACTTCGTGCCTTCGAGCTCTTCGTTGATCAGGGTCAGCTGCTCGCCGACGGTTCTCTTGCGGTCCTGCGCGGACTTCAGATCGGTGTAGGCCTGGGCAATGCGCTCGCGCATGATGTCGAGCTGGCCCCGATGCGCAGTACGCCGGCTGTCGAACAGTGTCCGCTGGGTGCGCAGCATCTGGGCGACCAGCGGGTCTTCTTGATCCTTGATAAGCTCCTGCGGAAACTCGATCTGGGGCGTCTCGTTCAATTCGGCGAGCAGCCGCGCTTCCTGGGACAGGGCAACGCGGTACTGGTGGCGCGTTATCTCGACATCGGCGTTCGCACGGAGCGGATCGAGCCGAACCAGAACTTGCCCCTCCCGCACCCGGTCACCTTCCTGGATGAGAACCTCCTTGATGATTCCGCCCTGGTGGTGCTGCACGATCTTCCGCTCGGTGTCGACGCGCAGCTCGCCGATTGCGATCACGGCGCTGGCGAGCGGGGCCACCGCTGCCCAAGTTCCGAAACACCCGAAGAAGAGGAACATGAGCCCATAGCCGAACAGACTAGCACGCTGCCACGTCGGCTTGATTCTGGCTTCGACTTCTTCGTAGGAGGCATCAATGACCGAAAGCGCCTGTGCCATTGCTGTCATCCCCCGGCTTGCTTGCCGATCGATTTGACGTTCGGAGCCGGCACGGCGCGCGGCGCTGCGCCGGTCAACAGCGGCAGCAGCTCATCGCGCGGAGCAACGCGCTGAATCATGCCATTCTGCAAAATCATGATCTTGTCCGTAGCTTTGAGAATGCTGGGTCGATGGGCGATCAAGATGACCGCCGCACCGCGCTCCTTGCAGGCCTGAATGGCCGCGATCAACGCGTCCTCGCCTTGCGAGTCGAGGCTGGCATTGGGTTCGTCCAGCACCACGAGCAAGGGGTCGCCATAGAGTGCGCGCGCCAGGCCGACCCGCTGGCGCTGGCCGCCAGACAGCAGCATCCCCTGGTCGCCCACCTCCGTGTCGTAGCCTTTGTGCATATGCTGGATCAGGTCGTGCAGGCCGGCGAGGTCGGCGGCGGCAATGATCGATTCGGAACTCGCATCTGGATCCAACCGCGAGATGTTGTCGCGGATGGGACCGCCGAACAGTTCGACTTCCTGTGGCAAATAGCCGATGTACCGGCCGAGATCGTCAGAGGGCCAGCTAAACACGTCAGCGCCGTCGAGACGAATGGTCCCGGCCGTCGGCTTGTTGAGACCGACGATCAGCGACGCGAGGGTCGATTTCCCGGCCGCCGAGGGCCCGACCACGCCGAGCACTTGACCGGGCTCGAGCGTGAAATTGACCCGCGCCAGGATGGGACGCTCGGCGCCGCGCGGATGGAAGGAAACGTTCTCGACCGCCAGGATGCCCTTGGGACTTGGCGGAATGACCGTCGAGCGCGGCCGATCGGCCGCCTTCTGGAGCGTGTTGGAAATGTCGCGGTACTGGTCACGGGCCGTCGCCAGGGCGCGCCAGTTGGAGATCATCGCCTCGAGCGGCATGAGGGCGCGACCGACCAGGATCACGGCCGCCATCATGGCACCGCCGCTGAGCGTGCTGCCCGGCGCGAGCATTTCGAGGGCGGAGACCGACATGATCGACATCTGGATCGCCATGCGCGCGTATTTTGACCAGGCGGCAATCTGCGCCGCTCGTCCGCTTGCCTGCGCCTGAAGATCGAGCGTCTCGTCGTTCTGCTTGTGCCATTTGCGGATGACGTGGCGCGTCATGCCCATCGATTCGACGACGCTGGCATTGCGCACCGCCGCATTGATGTTGGCGGTCGCCTTGCCCATCGACCGGTTGGCGCGCCCGAGCGCCGGCTTGCTGATGTATTCGTTGAGCAAGGCCATGACGACGAGAATCACCGCGCCGGCCAAGGACACCATGCCGATCCAGAAGTTCAACGCAAACAGCACGAGAAGGAAGATCGGGATCCACGGCGCATCCATCATCGTGTAGATGGTCTGGCCCGACAGGAAGTTGCGAAGCTGATTGAGCTTGGCGAGCGAGTCCGCCGACCGGGCATTGCCGCGGGTCAATGCGTTGGTGATCGAAGCGTTCAGCAGCCGGCCGCTGAGCTGCTTGTCGATCCAGCCGCTGACCTGAATGAAGACGTAGGACCGGGCGATGTCGATCAGCGCCTGAATGATGAGCGCGATGTTGGCCATCAGGAACAGCATGGCCAGGGTCGCCAGGTTCTGGCTGCTCAGCACCCGGTCGAACATCGAGAACATGTAGAGCGGGACCGTCAGGATGAACATGTTGACGGCGAAACTGAAAACACCGGCCGTGATGAACGCGCCCCGGCAGGTCCGGAACACCTCGCGCAGGACGTCGCGCGACGACAAGTTGGGGTCGGCGAAGTTCGGAAGCGCCTTCCGGGCGGTTTGAACTGTCATCGGCGGGGCCACGCTCAAGTTGATTTTTTGGATGCAGTACCAGACCTAGTTGCTTAAATTATACCATGATTTTTGCGCAATCATCAGGCGTCTCCGCTGCGTGTTCTGGGATACCGGCGCGCCGCATGACCCGGTACGAACCTGAACCCCGAACGGCCTGAATGCCGTGCGGCCGCGCCGCTCAGGTTTTTACTCGTCGAATGGAGCCGATCCTGGTGAATGTCTATAACCTTCGGGCTCCTTTTGGAGCAACGCGTATTTTGCCGCGGGCCGGGCCGGCATGCCGGCGGGGCGCGGACGGCTGCCGCCCCGGGGCCGCCAGGCGACGGCAGGCCGGGGCAGAGGCGGCGGGCTGGGCGCGAGGAGCCGTGCATGGATGGGCAGCTATGGGCGACGCGCCGCCACGCCGCCACGCGCCGACATTGGGGTTTACGACGCGCCATGACATGGGCGCTGGCTGCTGAGCGCGACACCGCACCCGCCAGGCTGACCCAATGACGGATTCACGCGACCAGGGCGTGCCAGCACCTGACACATCTGATGCCGCGCATGCCGCCACTGGCATTGAGGGCGCCATCGCCGCGGCACGCAGCGGTCGGACCGACGAGGCTTGGTCCATCCTTTGCAATCTCAAGTTGCAAGCCTCCGAGGCCGGGCGCCCCCCATTGGAGCTTCTGGAGGGCATCCTGCATCAGCAGGCCGGCGACTGGTCGAGTGCCGAGCGCGTCCTGCGGACGGCGCTGCAGAGCCGCCCCGGCTGGGCGGCAGCCGAACGTGTTCTCGGTTGTTGTCTGGTCAATCAGGGGCGTTACGACGAGGCGATCGCCCTGCTTCGGCACGGCCTCGCGGATCGGGCGTTCGACATGGAGGCGTCGATCGCGCTTGCCGTGGCCCTGTTCAGGACCGATCGGGTCGATGATGCCGTCGAGGCTTTCCGGGGCTGCATAGCCGACGAGCGGAACCGCGCCCGCGTCGAAGAGATCCTCAGCAGCCTCATGGTGACGACCATGCTCGCCGATCGCCATGAGCCTGAAGCTGTCATGGCGATCCACCGGAAGCTCGGAGGGTTGTTTGAGCGTCCCTCTGCGTCACGCGCGGCGCATGCCAACGAACCAGCGCCCGAGCGCCGCCTGAAGATCGCCTATCTCAGCCCCAATCTGCGGCGGCACGTGCTCAGCATGGCGATCGAGCCGCTGCTCCGTCATCACGACCGTGAAAGGTTTCACATCTCGGTCTACGCCCATGTGCCCAATCCGGACGACAAGACGCAGGAACTCGAGTCCCTGGCCGACCGCTGGCTATTCGTCGAGGATCTGCGGGACGACACGCTCGCGGGTCGGATTAGCTCCGATGGCATCGATATCCTGATCCATCCAATGGGCCATTGGCGCGACAACCGCATCGGGGTCCTGGCTCGCAAGCCGGCACCGGTCCAGGTGACCTATCTGATCAATGCTCCGACCAGCGGGCTACGTGCGATCGACTATCTGGTGGCCGATCGCTGGGTGAACGCCGACGGGTTCATGAACAAGCACTGCGTCGAATCAATCGTCGAACTGGCCAGCGGATACAGCGTGTTTCACTACGATGTGGAGCGGCCGGCAGCCGCGGCGGCGCCGAGCGAAAATCTCGGCTTCGTCACCTTCGGAAGCTTCAATAATCCGGCGAAGCTCAACGATCGCACCCTGCGGACCTGGGCGCTGATCGTGCGACGAACCCCGCAGTCGCGACTGCTGCTGAAGGGCAGGCAGTTCGATGCGCCGGAGGGCATTGGAGCCTTCCGCTCGCGCTACGCCGCGGCAGGCGGCGACCTGGACCGGCTCGAATTGGCCGCTTGGTGCAGCCGGGATGAGCACTTTGCCTATCACGATCGGCTCGATATCGCGCTCGATCCTTTCCCTTTTGTCGGTGGCATGACGACGCTGGATGCCTTGTGGATGGGCGTGCCCGTGGTGACGTTGGTCGGTCGCGCACCTTATGGCCGAGCGTCCTATAGCTTCCTTCACCGGATCGGCGCGCCTGAACTCTGCGCAGGCACCCTCGACCAGTATGTGAGCATCGCCGTTGAGCTCGCCGGCTCGCCGGACCGTCTGCGCCGTTACCGCACTGAGCTCAGACAGCGGTTCAGTCAAAGCTCGCTGTTGGATCAGGCTGGCCATGTCCGCGAACTCGAGCAGGTGTTGCACGCCATGTGGCAGCGCTGGTGCGTGACCTCCCGACGGGCGGCCGGCAATGAAGGGCCGCCGCCATGATGAGAGGTCGCGGTCGCGCCTACGGGGCAACGAACGATCCGGACGGCCCGCCTCGCTGAGGGCGCCTTGTGTGGTCTGTCAAACTGTCATAGAAGGGCCACCGATTTCCGATGGGAGTCAGGTCCGAGTTCGAAGTGGGGCGGTTGCACGTGGCATTCTTCGTGTGTTCCCCGGGCGGAAGCGCGACGGCTTGGCTGAGCCAAACGCTGAATCTCTACGATGAACGGGTGTTCTGTTCGCACGGCCTGACGTACCTGGACCAAAGCCGGCGCGAACGCGGTGCGACATCCGAGCGCGACCTGTTCGAGTCGATGATTGCGCTGGAAAGCGCGACGCGCGGCGTCCATGGCAACGTCCATGGCCTCTATGACTGCAAGAAGAGCTACAAATACCTGTCCGAGGCCGGCTGCCGCATTTCGGTTCTGATTCGCTCGCCCGAAGACCGTGCGATCTCGAAATTGAGAATGACCTGGAGGGCCCTGCACAACAACAAGGGGGTCTTGGGATTTCGCGGACTGTTTCCCGCGCGTTGGATTCCCGCTTTGGTCGTATTGAAGCAGATGTACGTTCATTACGGCGTTTTCGACGCCTTCTGCGCAACGATCGACAGAGTGGTGGACAATCTGAAGAAGCTCATGGTCCAGGACGATGAGTTGGTGTCGAACATGGCGCTCAAGATCTCCATCAACGATCTCCTGTTGGTCGAGCGCTGGGAGGAGACGAACATTCTCCATTTCACCTACGCGCTCCACCTGTTCACCGATATCGGACATGACAAGGCGAGCTTATCGATGCTTGACTTGGGTCGCTTCTTCCGGATGGAGGACGTGACGGCCGACTTCGGCGGCTTTCACCGCATTCTGACGTTCCTTCTTGGCGACTTTGCCGATGACGAGAAGATCGAGCGATTGTTTCACAAGTCGAAGTCGATAAGCGCCAACCGTCGATCGGAGGAGCATGCGCGCGGCGACGTTCTCCGTCAGATGCACATCGCCGACGATTTTGTGAAAGACATGACGATTCACTTCGTGAACATTCATAATATGGCAACGTTTTATTCGACGATGGGCTACTATGATAAGATTGTTCTTGACGGCAACTACCGCGGCTAGGGCACTGGCCGCCGCCAGCCGCCACGCATCTGCCATGCCCCGTAAGACACAGGCAGCCAACTGACTTCGACCATGCGCATTCTGTTCGTCCATCAGAACATGCCCGGCCAATACAAACACCTGGCGCGCGCCATTGCGGCCGATCGCGCCAACCAGGCGGTGTTCATCACCAAGGCGGTCAGGATCGACATCCCCGGCGTGGAGAACATTGTCTACAAGACGGCGCGAGAGGCCGGAGCCAACGGTCATCACTACTTGCGGTCCCTGGAGGATCAGGTGCTTCACGGCCAGGCGGTGGCACGCGTCGGGCTCAACCTGCGCAGCAAAGGTTTCATTCCGGAGATCATCTGCGTCCACACCGGCTGGGGCGAGGGTTTGTTCATCCGTGATGTCTTTCCCGAGTCGCGCATACTCGCCTTTTGCGAGTTCTACTATCGGGGGCGTGGCGCCGATGTCAGCTTCGATCCGCTCAATCCGGTCGACATCGACGGCCTTTGCCGCAGCCGCATACGGAATGCCCACATGCTCACCAGCATGGAAGCGATGGACTGGGGCGTCACGCCGACGCGCTGGCAATGGAGCCAGCATCCCGAAGCGCTGCGCCCGCGCATCTCGATCATTCACGAGGGGGTCGACACCGAGCTGTGCAGGCCCAATCCCGCGGCCAGCCTCATGCTGCCGACCGGACGCGCGCTGACACGACAGGACGAGGTCGTCACCTACATCGTGCGCAACCTCGAGCCCTATCGCGGCTTTCACGTCTTCATGCCGGCCGTGGAGGAAATCTGCCGTCGGCGGCCCAAGGCGCACATCGTGATCGTTGGCGGCGACCAGATCAGCTACGGGCGCCCGCCCGGCGACGGATCGGCCCATTGGCGCGAGAAGCTGCTCAGCCAGTCGTGCCTCGATCCGCAGCGGGTTCACTTCCTGGGACGCATTCCGTACGAGCAGTTCCTGACCGTGTGCCAAATCTCGCGCGCCCATGTCTACCTGACGTATCCGTTCGTTCTGTCGTGGTCGATGCTCGAATCGATGTCCTGCGGCGGTCTCATCATCGGATCCAACACCGCGCCAGTGGCCGAAGTCATTGACGACGGCAAGAACGGCATGCTCGTCGATTTCTTCGATACGCGCGGCATCGCGGACCGTGTCGATGCGGCGCTCGATCATGTCGACGGCATGGCCAATCTGCGCCAGTCGGCGCGTCAGACCGTCATTGATCGATACGACTTGAGGTCGGTGTGTCTGCCGGCGCAACTTGCGCTGATCGATGACGTTCGGCAGGGTCGCCGGCCGGCGAGCGCTCCTCTGTCGTGACGGCGACGCCCGATCGGCCGGACGCCGAAGCATCGCCATCCGCCCAGGAGCGGCTGCGTCTTGGCGTCGCCCTGGCCCGACAGGACGACCTCGAACAGGCTGATCGCCAGCTGGCTGCCGCGGTCGCGCTTGATCCGGCCGATGCGCGCTTGCACTACAACTTCGGGCTGGTGGCCGCGCGGCAGGGACGCAGCCGCCCCGCGGAGTCGTTCTATCGCAGCGCTCTGGCGCTGGATCGCCATCATCGCCCCAGTCTCAACAATCTGGGGCAGCTCCTGATGGCGCAGAAGAGGCAGGCAGAAGCGGAAACCCTGTTTCGTGCTTCCTTGGCCAGCGACCCGATCCAGCCGCACTGCCACAGCGCGCTCGGCATCATTTGCCTGAGCCTTAACCGAATGGATGAGGCGCAGCACCATCTGGCCACGGCCCTTGCCCTTGCGCCCGGCTACGGTCTGGCGCTTCACAATATGGGTTTGCTTTGCGATCGCCGAGGTCGGTCCGACGTCGCCAAGCTGTGGTTCGGGCTAGCCATCGCCACCAACGATCCGCCTGCCGAGGCCTATTTTTCTCTCGGAGTCGCCGCCCAGAAGGCCGGGCACGCCGACCGCGCCGTCGGCCTCTATCGCGAGGCGCTGGCGCGCATGCCGAACAACGCCGATGCGCGCGCCAATCTGGCAAACGCGCTGATCGAAGTGGGCGACATCGACGAAGCTCTCGCAGAGGTCGGACGCGCGCTCGACGACGGGCCCGATCACCCTGACCTGCTGTGGTCGTTGAGCTGGATCAAGCTGCTGCTCCGCGACCTCGACGGCGGGTTTGCCAACTACGGCATTCGCTGGACCCGTCCGCACGAAAACAATCGCCAGCGACACTTCAATGCGCCGCTGTGGGATGGTGAACCCATCCGCGACGGCCGGCTGCTTCTGTGGGGCGAGAGCGGTGTCGGCGATGAAGTCCTGTGCGCCGGCATGTTCAACGACGTCCTCGCGGCCGGCAGCCGGGTGGTCGTCGAAACCGATCGCCGCTTCGTCCCGCTGTTCCAGCGCTCCTTTCCTGCCGCGGAGGTGGTGCTTCGCAAGACGCCGCCCGAAGCGCCCGCCGTGGCATCCGACATCGTCGCCCAAAGCTCGACGCTGCGCTTGCCGATGCTGTTGCGCCGCCGGTGGCAGGATTTCCCCAGGCATCGAGGCTATCTGAAGCCCGACCCTGCGCGCGTCGCCGACTATCGGCAACGCTTCGCTGCGCTCGGTCCCGGCCGCAAGATCGGCCTGGCCTGGGCGAGCACCAACGCCCGAACCGGCGGTCGCAAGTCGACGCGCCTGGAGGATTGGCTGCCGGTCCTTGCGGTGCCGGGAACGCAATTCGTCAGCCTGCAATACAGCGCCGACGGCCGCCAGATCGAGATGCTGCGTGCGCAAGGCGTGACGAATCTCTGGCCCAATCCTGCGCCCGACATTCGCGCCGATCTCGACGCTTTGGCGTCGCAAATCGCCGCCCTCGACGCCGTCGTGACGATCGTTGGCATCAATGCCCACATGTGCGGTGCGCTCGGCAAGCCGGGCCTCGTTCTGGTGCAGTACACGCCGCTGTGGTTCTGGTTCGACAGCGGTGACGCGAGCCCGTGGTACCCGTCCTTGACCCTGATCCGGCAGGACAAATCCCTCGATTGGCAGGCGCCGATCGCCCGGATCGCAGCCGCCCTCGCGGCGGGCTGATTGGGCGGTCAAGCCGCATTGCCTGGGCCGGGCTATTCGGGTAGGAAAAGCCATCCATGTCGGTGCCGGACCGACGGCCTTGGCGCACCACTACCTCCAGCCCGTCGTGACAGTTGGGCTGACGCATGGCGCCGTGCGATTGACAGGAGTTGCGTTGACAGAGTTTCGGAAGGTCTTCGTCGGTTGGGACAGTCGCGAAGACGTCGCTTACCAGGTGTGCCGTTCCTCGATGCTGCGGCGTGCCTCGATTGCGCTCGACGTCGTGCCGTTGCGCCAGCCCGAATTGCGCACGCAGGGTCATTATTGGCGGGCAGCCGATCCGCTTGCCTCGACCGAATTCACCTACACGCGGTTTCTGGTTCCGACGCTGATGAACTTCAGCGGTTGGGCGCTGTTTTGCGACTGCGATTTTCTTTGGCTCGATGACGTCGCGAAGCTGTTCGAGCTGGCCGATGACAAGTTTGCCGTGATGTGCGTTCAGCACGATCACCGGCCACCCGAGACCACGAAGATGGACGGACGAATTCAGACCGTCTATCCGCGCAAGAACTGGTCGAGTCTCGTTCTTTACAATTGCGGCCATCCGGACAACCGGGCCTTGACTGCCGAGGTGGTCAACCGCGAGCCCGGCGCCTTCCTTCACCGCTTCCGCTGGCTGGACGACAGCCTCATCGGCGCGCTGCCGAAGACCTGGAACTGGCTGGAGGGGTGGGACCGCAGGCCGGGCGGCGGCCCGCCCAGCGCCGTGCATTTCACGCGCGGCGGGCCATGGTTCAAAAACCATCAGCATGTCGAATTTGCCGAGCTATGGTTGCACGAGCGCGACGAGTTGCTGGCGTCATGCCGTTAGCCGGTGCGCGCTCGATCGTAGATGATCGCTGAGGGGAGGGCCGCCATGTCCTCGATAGCCGG
>VGYC01000218.1 GCA_016873095.1 Planctomycetota bacterium
AACTGCAACCGCGGGCTTATTCTTGCAAAGTCGAGAGTTCTGCGGGGGAAGAGATTTTTGCCCCTTGGTGAGAACCGAAAAAAGACTGGCTCGTCGTACATCGCAACGGGCTCTCGGAAGGCGAGAAGTTGATTGACTGTCATTTGCTCGCCAGGGTATCATTCAGCTATGTTCAGCGTGTTCCACGGTGAAGCGAGGGCGTGCGACGGCATCAGCCGCCGCGAACTCATGCGCGTCGGTGGGTTGAGCATGCTTGGGCTCGGCGGACTGGATCTCGCGCGGCTGCGGGCGCGGGCGGCGCCGGGTTCGCCAGGCGCACGGCGGCGTGGCCATTCCTGCGTCTTTTTCTATCTCTTCGGCGGACCGAGCCACATCGACCTCTGGGACATGAAGCCGGCGGCACCGGCGGAAGTCCGCGGCGAGTTCACGCCCACGGCCACCCGCGTCCCCGGCATCAACATCTGCGAGCATCTGCCCAACCTCGGCCGGCACATGGATAAGGTGTGTCTGCTGCGCTCGATGGCCCATCGTATGAACGTGCACGGACCGGCGACCAGCGAGATCTTCAGCGGCCGGCCGTATCATGCGCCTCCAACGACCGACCAGGCCAGCCGCGAGGACTGGCCGTCGCTCAGCTCGATGGTGACGCGCTACGGCCTCGGTCATCGCGGCCTACCCCCATCCGTGGTCCTGCCATGGTATGTGCAGTTCCCCGGACAGTCGCGGCGCATCGCCGGGCAGACCGGGGCCCGGATGGGCGAGCGGCACAACGCCTTCCTGATCAACGGCGACCTGGGGCAAGCCGACTTTCGCCTGGAGGGGCTCGACCCCGCCGAGGGAGTGTCGCTTGGCCGCGTGCAGGACCGTCGCCGGCTGCTGGCCCGCTTCGAGGGCAATCTCGCCGCCATGCCGGTCACCGAACCGCTGGACACCAGCTATCGCGCCGTGTACGACCTGCTCGCCCATCGCGCCGCCGAGGTTTTCGACCTCCGCCGCGAGCCGGCCCATGTCCGCGAACGCTACGGACAGACGACGGTGGGACAGAGCTTGCTGATGGCCCGCCGGCTCGTCGAGGCGGGCGTATCGTTGATAACCGTCAACTGGATGGATGAGACCAAGATCGACGGCGCCAACACGTGCTGGGACACGCATCAGGACAACTTCGCGAAGCTGAAGGACCTGCTGTGTCCGATCTTCGATCGCGCGTTCCCCGCGTTCATCGATGATTTGCAACAGCGCGGCCTGCTCGAGACGACGCTGGTCGTGGCCGTCGGTGAGTTCGGCAGGACGCCGAAGCTCGGCGAGTTCACGCAGAGCGCCAACACGCGCAAGACCGGCCGCGACCACTGGCCGTACGCCTTCACCGCCCTGCTGGCCGGCGGCGGCGTCCGCGGCGGCCAGATCTACGGCGCCACGACCAGCAACGGCGGCTTCGTCAGCGACCGTCCCGTCTCCCCCGCCGACCTCTCCGCAACCATCATGCACCACCTCGGCATCGACCACACCCAGATTTACGAGGACGAGTTCCAGCATCTGCGCAACCGCCTCAGCGAAGGCTCGCCGGTGCGCGACCTGGGCTGATCAAGAGCATCGGCGATTCCTGATAAGCGCAAAGGATCTCGACATGCGATACTTGCGCTCAGCCCCGTTCCACGGGGCTTGCCGCGAAGCGGTTCAGGCCCGCCGTTGACGGCGGGTTCCTGTTTGCGAGATAGAAATCGAGGCCCGTTCACGGGCCTTCTCAAGGTTCGGCTTCAGCCATTGAGCACGCCGCGCTCAGGCGAAACAGCGAGAAGCCCCGTAGAACGGGGCTGAAAACACCTGTCGCGCAACAGAATAGGTTGACGCCGCCCGCGGCTCGGCAGGAGCCTCGCCCTCCCTGCAGCGCGTCAATCCCGGGAACTGGAAGATGCTGCGTCAGCTCTTGTCCTCTTCCTTCTTCTCTTCCTCGACCGGGGCTGCGGTGGGATCGCGCATCTCGCCGGCGACGGCCTGGGCCTCGACGGGGGCCACGCCCTTTTCCGGCTCGAGCGGCACGTCTTCATACTCGGCGGTGTCGAGGATGAAGTCGAGGACCTTGCGCTCGATGACCAGGATGGCGAGATTCTCGAGCATGTCCTCACGTTCCAGTTGAGCGCGGACGCGGCGGACGGATTGGTTCTCGCGCTCGGCCAGGGCCTCGACCTCGGCCTCGATCTCGTCGTCAGTGACTTCGATCTTCTCGACCTCGGCGATCTTCTGGAGAACGAAGTGCTCCTTGAGGCCCTTGGCGGTGGTTTGCAGCACGTCTTGCTGCAGGACGCGGCTGCGAGCGTTGATGTCGTCGTCCGACATGCCCGCCTGGCGCATCTCCATGACCCGCTGCGACAGCGCCGTGCGCGCCTGACGCATGAGCAGGTCCTTGGGTAGCTCCCAGTCGGCGGCGGCGGCGATGTGGTTGAGCACCTGGTCGCGGGCCCATTGCCGTTGCTCGTACTCGAGCCGGCTTTCCATCAAACCGCGAACGCGCTCGCGCAATTGCTCCGGATTGTGCACGCCAAATGTGTGCAGGAACTCATGCGTCAAATCCGGCAGACGCATTTTCTTCACGTCCTTGATGTCGAGAACGATCTGCACCTTCTGCCCGCGTAATTGCTCGGCGGCCACGGCATCGGACAGGACCACATCCACGGTGCGCTTGTCGCCCGCGTTGGCCCCCTTGGTTTGCTCGGCGAATTTCTCCGCCACCCCGTCCTTGAAGGCGACCTGGTCGTCCACGCGAAAGACCGCCTCCTTGCTTCGGCCCAGTTCCTGGTCGCCCAGCTTGCTGACCAGATCGGCGACGATGTAGTCACCCACCTGGGCGTTGCCCTCGGGCTTGGGAATGAGCTGGCCGAATCGCGACAGGATTCTTAGTTCCTCCTTCTCCACCTCGGCATCGGTGAAGGTCTTGACGGGGCGCTTGAGCTTGAGGCCCTTGTAGTTGGGCAGATCGAACTCCGGCCGCACTTCAATGTCGAATTCGTATTCCAGCGGGCCCTCCTTGGGGACCTCGATGGCGTCCGGCCTGAGATTGGGCGGGCTCAAGGCGTTGAGGTTTTGCTCCTCGGCGAGTTGCTCGAGGCTGGCCAGCAGCACCTGGCCCTTGACCTGCTGCTCGACATCCTTGGCGAAGCGGCGCACGATGACCTTGCGCGGCGCCTTGCCGGGGCGAAAGCCCGGAACCTCGGCGTCGCTGACCAGGTCGGCAATCTTCTTGTTGTAGAGCTTGTCGATCTCGCCGCGATCGACGCTGACCTTGACATGCTTCTTGCACGGGCCAGCGTCCTGCACGTCAACGACCTGCTTCAACACGAGCTTTTCTTCGTCGCCGTCGGCCACCCCTTCGCCGGAATCGGTTGGCTCGGCTGGTTCGGTGATGGTGCCGGCTTCGGTCTCGGGTTCGTTGCCCTGGTTCTCATCGGCCATGGTCATTGGCTGCATCTCCATGAAAGAAAAGCCGAGGAGGCCGGTTGCCGACCTGCTCGGCCTGTTGAGAGCGGGTGATGGGACTTGAACCCACGACAGCCACGTTGGCAACGTGGCGCTCTACCACTGAGCTACACCCGCGTCACTCGAATTGCAGATTGCGAATACCTTGCAGACGCAAAAGAACGGCCACTGCAACCAATCCGCGATCCGCAGTTGCTATGTGAGATTATAAAGCGAGGTGGGGCGATTTCAAGTGAGATCGGCGACGTGGCGCTTCGGCGAGCACGACGCGTGTGCTGCTCCGCCGCTGCTGCGTGCCGCCTGCTCTTGGGAACGCGTCGAGGCTGCCGACAGGTGTGCGCGGCCACCGGCTTTCTGGTATAATGTCGCCTGCTTCAGTCCACAGGGGGGACGACGATGCTGACCATTCTCGACCGCGATCGACGCTTCAACAGACGTGCATTTCTCCGCATTGGCAGCCTGGCATTGGGCGGGATGTCGCTGGCGGACATGCTGGCCGTGAAGTCTCGGGCGGCCGAGACACGACAGCTCATCAAGGACCGCTCCGTCATCTTCCTCTTCCTGCACGGCGGGCCCAGCCAGATCGAGACGTTCGATCCCAAGATGACCGCGCCGGCCGAGTTCCGCAGCGCCACCGGCGAACTGGCCACGCGCATCCCGGGCGTCACCTTCGGCGGCACGTTCCCGCGCCTGGCGGCACTGGCCGACAAGCTCTCGGTGGTCCGCTCCTTCGTAACCGGCGACGGCAACCACGACATCAAGCCGATCGTCGGCCGCGACTCCTTCGGCGCCAACCTCGGGTCCATCTATTCGCGCATCGCCGGCCGCAATCACCCGCAAACGTGCCTGCCGACCAACGTCGCGCTCTTCCCCAAGGCCGTCGAACCGCGCTCGCAGCCGGCCAACATGAGTTTCGGCCGGTTCAACGCCACAGGCACGCTCGGCTCCGGCTTCGCCCCGTTCGATCCCAGCGTCGGCGGCGACGTGCAGAACGACATGCGACTGGCCGTGCCTCTCAATCGCCTCGACGACCGTCGCCGGCTGCTGACGGGTCTGGACCAGGTCCGCTGGCAACTGGCCGAGCAGCGCATGCTGGACGGCATGGATCGCATTCGCGAGCAGGCGTTGCAGACCGTGCTGGGCGGCGTGGCCGACGCATTCGACCTGACGCGTGAGGACCGCCGCACGCTGGAACGCTATGACACCGCCCCGCTGGTTCGGCCGGAGAACATCGACCGCCGCTGGCGCAATTACAACAACTACGTCGATAACGCCCGCACGCTGGGCTGTCTGCTGCTGCTCGCGCGCCGGCTGTGCGAGCGCGGTTGCGGCTTCGTAACCGTCACCACGAACTTTGTCTGGGACATGCACGCCGACGTCAACAACGCTCCCGTCGGCGAGGGCATGCGTTACATGGGTACGCCGCTCGACTTCGCCTTGTCGGCATTCATCGAAGACCTAGAGGCCCGCGGCCTGAGTGAACGCATCCTGCTGGTCGCCTGTGGTGAGATGGGCCGCACCCCGCGAATCAACAACAACGGCGGCCGCGACCACTGGGGCGGACTGGCACCGCTCCTACTCACCGGTGGCGGACTGCGCATGGGCCAGGTCATTGGCCGCAGCAACCGCACCGGCGGCGAACCCGCTTCCAATCCCGTTCGCATCCAGAACCTGGTCGCCACCATCATGGGCACGCTCTTCGACATGGGTGAGCTGCGTCTCGTCCCCAGCATGCCGCGCGAAATCGCCCAGGTCATGACCGGCTGGGAGCCGATCCCGGGACTGTGATCCTGTTCACGAGAGCGTCTTGAAGCCGCGGATGAACACCAGCGGCCTTTCTTCGTGAATGCCATAGTCCACAACCAGCGGTAATCTGGCGGCCGTATGTACCTGGAGCTTGAGACCGGGCAATCGGAAGGTAGGCTCGCCGAAGGCCCAAGGGTCCTGTTGCAATTGGTTAATGATGTGTCGAACTGCTGCAACGAATCTGGCGCTTCGCCCCGCTTGATCTGCTTCGATATGCATTCGCTGCAGGTGAAGCCTGGTCTGCTGCGCCATGTGAACAGCGTATTTCGGTCCGTTACCCTGGGCCATCACTTTGACCTCTGGGCATCGAAACCTTTCTGAGCCTCCTCCATTTCACGCAGCACATCTTCGGCCGGAACCCCTTCGTCGACTTCGGTGTAGCGCTGCAAATCCTCTGCCGTGAAAGCAGCTCGTGCTAGTGCATACACTTCCTTGAGTTCCTCGGGTGAAAGCTCGTCATAGCGAAGCGAAGCAATAATCTCTGGCGTCAAGTCTTCAGGTCGATGAATTTTCATTGTAAGCCTCCTTTTCCCGCGATCATAACAGCAACCTACAAGGGCCGCAACACAATCCAGATCATCGGCCATCGGCTTCCACATCCACCACGACGAACGCATCCACCGGATCCAGCCGGTCGCCGTCCAGCACGCGTAGCGGGAAGACATGCCGGCCCGTGGCGAGATCGCGCGGCAGACGCTGCTCGAACGCGCGGCGCGTGCTCCCGCCGCGCGGCACTTCCAGCTCCCACTTCTTGGCGAAGCCGTCGATGTGCACTGTCAACTTCTTCGTCGCCGATAGCGGATTGTCGGCGACCAGCGTCGCCCGGATCGTGTCGCCTGGCCTGGCCTTGTGAACGAGCGGCTCGACCAGGACGCGGTTGGGGTCCCAGTCGTGACGATGATTGCCGCTCGGCGAGATGACGTCGGCGGCGCGGGCGCCGGCCTTGCCCCACTCGACGCGGCGGCGAAAGTCCTCCGCATTGAACTCGAACGGCCCGCCATGCTCCGCCAGCACCCAGTCCGGTCGCGCGTCCAGCACCTTCTGCGCACTTTCGGCGTACGGCATTGGCCAGCTTCGGTTCAGCCCCATCCAGCCGCCCGAACCGCTGAACATGTCCTGGTGAAAGAAATTGTCGGCCGTCAGGAAGCAGCGCTTGCCGTCGATCTCCGTCTCGACGCCCATCGTGAAGCGACTCTGGCCCGGAAGGAAGCAGAAGCGAAAGCGATACTCACGCCAGGTGAGCGTGTCACCTTCCTTCGGCCGGCGGTCGATCTTCACCGGCCGGGCGTCGAGGAATGGGGCTCGCCAGCGGAACGGCTCGGCGATCGGCGTCGCCACCCGGTCCAGCGTCCATACCTCCAGCTTGGCCCTCCCTGGCAGGTAGGAGATGCCGTCGTAATGATCATAATGCGCATGGCTGAACATCACCACTTCCAGCGGGCCAAGCTTTTCATCCCTGGTGAGCTTCGCGAACTGATCGGCGCTGCGCTGGCCCCACGGGTCGATCATCAGGCTGGCGCCGTCTTTCGAGGTGAGGACATAGGTATTGCCGGTGACGAAGAGGTGCTCGGACACGCGCGACCACGGCTTGGAGCCATTGGACATCGCCTGCTCCGGGACCAGGAACTTGTAGGACGGCGCATTGCCGAGCCGTTTCTTCGTGAAGCGCTCGAAGCTGCGTAGAAAGCCGACTTCCTCAACGGCCTCGGCGGTCTTGAGCAGAGCCGCCACCGGTTCCTTGTCGATGACCGGACCGTGCGCGGGCAGGATACGCTCCGGCCTGCGGGCCGCGAGCTTGCGCAGCGACTCGGCAGCAGGCTTCAAGCCGAGATCGGTCCAGTGATCCCAGTCGGTCGTGTACGGTGCCCAGAGTTTGCCGGGCGCGGCCAGGGCGCCGCCGCAGAACAGGTTTGCCTGACCAGCCCGGCCCTTGCGGACCAGAAAGGCAACATGAGCCAGCGCGTGCCCCGGAGCCGAGAGCACTTCAATGTCCCAGCCGCGCCAGGCGATCTTCTCGCCATCGATTAGCGAGCAGTCGATCCCATCGTCGCCATCGGCCACGACCTGGTAGGCGGTCCGCGAGCCGCGCAACGGCAGCGATTCACGCCAGTACTTGCGGGCGCCTTCGACACTCAGCCATTCCGCGGCACCCTTCGGAGCGCGGACGTTGATTCCTTTCCTGAGAAGTGCGGCAACCGCCGCGCAACTCCCACGATGGTAATGGGACAGCAGCACGCGCTCGGTGGTATGGCCGGGTAGTTCGGCGGCAGCACGCGGCGCGTCGATGAGCAGCGCCGACTTGCCCTCCACGAGCGCGTAGCCGGCCGGATAGCCGGCGGTCCGCAAGATGCCGGGAGCGACTTCCGTCCAGCCGGTGTTCCGATTGTCGTCGCCGGAGCGTGACTGGGCCATCCAGGCTGCGGAAACGACGAAGGCAATCGACAAGATCGCCACCGACTCACGCTTGCGGATCATGGTTGGTCTTCCAATCGCGGCGGAATTCCCAGGGATGAATCTCTTACAACAACCCGCCGGCCTTCAATGCCGCCTTCATCTTTTCCATCTTGTCCGGCGGAAGCGGCGCCACCGGCGAGCGGCACGGGCCAATGGGCTTGCCAAGTACTTGCAGGGCCGCCTTGACGCCGCCCGGGGCAGTACCGAGGTTGAGCGCGATGCGAACCGGGTTGAGCTTGATCTGGGCGGCCTTGGAGGCGGCCAGGTCGCCGCGCTGAAACGCCTCGTAGATCTCGACGATCAGCCGCGGCGCGATGTTCCCCGTCGCCGGCACGGCGCCACGCGCGCCGAACATCAACGCCTGGAAGATGAGCGTGTCGCGACCCTGCATGACGCTGAAGCGATCCGGGACGACGCGAATGTACTCGTTGGTGTTCTGCAGGTCGCCGCTGGAGTCCTTGATGCCGAGGATGTTCTTGACCTCGGCAAGGCGAGCAACCGTGTCCACATCGATCTTGACGCCGCCGCACGTCGCGGGATTGTTGTACAGCACCACCGGTAGCGACGTGTTCTCGGCGATGCGGCGGTAATGATCGGCGATCTCCGCCTGCGACGGCGCGATGAAATACGGCGTGATGACCGAGACGCCGTTGACCCCTTCCTTCTCGGCCATGCGCGTCAGGCGGACGGCCTCGCGCGTCGTCTCCGCTCCGGTGCCGGCGAACACGGGAACCCGGCCACGCACGTGCTGCACTGCTGTCGCTATCACTTCCTGTTTCTCGCGCTCGTCGAGCGCATAGAACTCGCTGTTGGTGCCGAGCACGAACACGCCGTGCACACCCTCGGCAATCAAATGGTCGAGAAACCACTTGAGGCGAGGCAGGTCGAGATCCTCGTTGGCCTGCATCGGCGTGGCCACGGGCGGGATGATGCCGCGAATCTGTGTCATGGGTCGCAGGTCCTTTTGATTAAATGGTGGCGAAGTCAAGTATATGCCGCTATTGTAGCGATCATGCGCAGCATCTTTGACCTGACTACCGAGGAAGCCTATAGCCTGGTGCACGACGTCTTCGGCCACGAACTGCCGCCGCTGGACGCCGTCGAAAACGAGGACTGGGGCCGCGACTATGTCCTGCAACATTTCCAGCTACACTCGGAGGCGGAACTGGCGAAGGCGGGATTGTGCTGGGACGAGATGGCGTGAAAGTCGGCGAGGCGGGATCGGTCTGGATTATTCCGCTGTGCGAATGTCGCATGCGCCGCCGGCCCCAAGCTGAGTGAGTGTTTGTATTGTGGCAGGATCACTGCCGCCATACCGAACAGCGCCGCAGCATCCGACGGCGACGGCCATTACAGCGCGCTGCAACTCCTCCTCTGTTCGGGGTTGCCTGCGGAAATAGCAGTGATAGACACCATCGGCCGCACGCGCATGTGCCATCAATTCGGGTGCTTCGTGCTCAGGCGCCTTGCATGCTATGCACAGGCCCTCCACCACGTAGAAATCGCCCGCGACGTTCAGCGGGAATCGTTGTGTCGGGTGCATACGTCATCTCCCCCAGAAGCAAAGGACAACTGCGGAGGTGTTCGCCTTCTGGTAGGCTGGACAGTCGGTATGACATTGAAGGCCGTCATTGCGGCTCTGTAGCGGGCATGTCGATTGAACGGCATTTTGCCTAATCCCACGCCGGCAAGTCGGCTTCCAATCCGGACCGATCATGCTTGCCTTCCGCGTGACCGGCGCGGTGATGAATGCGGGAGTCGAAACGACCGCCGTCCTGGTTCTTGAGTCTGTTCGGCAACTTGAACTCCGGCGTACCGGCCTGGGCGCGGCGCCACAGGTTGGCGAAGAAGTCGTCTCGAGCGACGAGGTTGGACGAGGGGCTCGCGAGCACGCCGCGAATCACTTGCTGATTCCTGACCGGCGTTGCCGCGGCGGCGGCGCTCAGGCGCAGGCTCAGCGTCCAGTTGTCGAGATAGCCGCCGTCTCTTCTGTAAACGTCCTGCACCTCCAGCTTCCAGACGCCGTTGGGGTTCATGCCGTTCAAGAGGCTCAGGAGTTGCGTCGGCCGGAAGGTGCCGGTGAACGGGGCAGAACCGCTGGCAATGGCGATGTTGGCGGAGTCGTCAAAGGTCGTGTTCAGGATGTTGTCGCGAGAGCCGCCGTGCCGGTTGAACAGGAGGATGCGCGTGCCATCCGGGGCAATGAGCGTGATCTTCAGGTCGCTGTCCCAGGTGTGGTCCAGGTTCACCTTCACATCGACGTCTTGAATCGTCCCTGAAAGCCCCGTCAAGCTGATGGGCGACACGACGGTCGACGGCGCGTCCGAGCGGATGGTGACGTTCGTGTGATTGGTGAACGACTGCTGGGTGCTGCCGCCGCTGACCGTGATGGTTGCGCTGGCAGAAGCAGTGCCGCCGCGGCCATCGCTGATCGTGTAGGTAAACGAGCCGGTGCCGGTGAAGCCCGCAGCCGGGGTGAAGATCACCGAGCTGCCGGAGATCACAGCGGTGCCGTTGCTCACGTTGCTGACGGCAGTGATCGTCAGCGGATCGCCGTCCGGATCGCTGTCGTTGGCGAGCACGTTGATGGTGACAGCCGTGCCAGCGCTGGTGGTGGCAACGTCGGCATTGGCGACGGGCGCCAGGTTGCCGCCGCCTCCGCCGCCGCTATAGGCCTGCACGGTTCCGGTGATCCGGTAGTTGCCCAGGCTCGCGTACGCCGAGAAGCCGCTGTTCAACGGATTGCCCTTGCCGGTGCCCGTGATCCTGACGAAGTATTGCCCGGCGTCGGGTATGAGGTAGTTGACGCTGGCGTTCAGTGCGTTCGCCGGGTTCACCGTCGTCAGCAGCGTGCCGGCGGCATTGTAGAGATCGGCCCGCACTGCCAGGTTTGGACCAAGCTTCAGCGGATCGACATTCAGGGAAATCGAGCCGGCGTTGGACCAGAACGAGAACCAGTCCGCATCGGTGTTGCGTTCGATGATGCCGTACGTGGCGCTGACGACGGACTCGCCCTGGGGCAGGAGCGCAAAGGCGCTGGCCTGCGTGTTGCCGTAGTCGTCGGACCGATAGGTGAAGCCGTTGCCGGTGGTGATCTTGGCGAGGTCGTCTTCCTTGTTGTTGGCGCCGCTGTATTCGCCCTTGCTCCACTGGGTAACGACGGGGCTGTAAGAGGCGCCCATGATCGGGCCCCAGGAGGTGGCGCCCGAGCCGTGGCCGCTGTAGTAGCCGAGAGTGGAAGTGCCATCGTGGTACAGGCTCAGGGCGTGGCCCACTTCATGAGTGGCCGCCTCGGCGACGGCCTTCTCGCTGGTGTTGAAGACGTAGACCGGCGTCAGGTCGCTGAAATTGAACGAGCCGATGTAGGCAACACCGCCGGCCCCAGGCGCCGGCCTGTCGTCCGGCGTGATCACCACGCGAATACCCCATCGATCATCGGTGCTGCCCGATTGCCGCAGCGCTTCGGTGCCCGGGTCCTGCGTGGTGACGTTGACGTTGAACGGCGCAAAATCCTCGGCCACGCGCACCCAGATCTTCTGGATGATCTGTTTCTCCACATCCGTGAAGCTGGGCCCGTTGCCGGAGTAATCCCAGGCGGGACTGGTAATGTCGTCCCAGCCAGAGCCGGTCACGTTGCCGTTGGTATGGCCATCGAAGTCAAGATAGATGGTGTGCTTGGCCGTGGGCAAGCTGTGAAGCTGGAAGGTCTTGGAGAGATCGTAAATGCCGCTGCCGATGTCCCAGAGGGTGGCCGCCGCAGGCACGCGGCGTTCCTCGAGGTTCTCCACCTCCACAATCGACCTGCTGGCTTTTTTGCAACGACGAGAACTACCCTGCGGACGACGCCGAAACATGCTCAACATGTGCAGATCCTCTGCAACGCGGTTGTCAGCGAGCGGAAAACGGGATAACGGAAGACGGGAGGGCTTCCGGTGGTGAATTGTAGGTCAGGATTGCCGTGCGTGCAACATTGTTTGCCCTGATTTGAGCCCGTTGCGATGTACGACGAGCCAGTCTTTTTTCGGTTCTCACCAAGGGGCAAGAATCTCTTCCCCCGCAGAACTCTCGACTTCGTAAGAATAAGCCCGCGGTTG
>VGYC01000219.1 GCA_016873095.1 Planctomycetota bacterium
ATGACTTCTCCAAAGAAAGATGTGATGCCAGATGTACCCGCCGCCGATATGGTGCACATCACGGCGGCGTTTGTTCACACCATGACACCCTGTAATGAAGGAGGTATTCCATTCATGCCTTCCAGAACGCCCGCACGCCGTCTAGCTTTTCACTGAGCCAGTAGCCCCTGGGATCCAGCTCGCCGTCCCACGTTTCCGCAAGCAGCAGCGACGGCGCTTTCACGGCAGGCTTGGGCGTGATCTTTACCAATGACGGCGTGCCAACGCGGGCGCTCTCGGCATCATCACCACGCAGCTCCCGGAGATGCCGGCACGTGCGCAGTTCGATGGGCACTGATTGAAAACGCCAGGCGGCGCACGTACAACTCAGCACGCCGCCGACGTTCTTCAGCACGTAGGGCCGGCGCGCCGAGCCTTGCACCTCGACAGACTGACCGTCCCGCAAATCGGTCATGCAGTTGCCTCCTTATAAGATGGTGGTTTGGTGATTGGTCGCGATCTTCAACCGGCCCATCGCTGGCATGGCTCGCGGTACGAACATGAGCCGCATTGCATCGGGCCGGGGTTCGGAAAGAAGTGACCTGACTGAATCGCTCGCCAGATGTTCTCGACCGTGCGCTTGGTGCGTTCCACCTGCTGATGGTCGTTTGGAACGTCATGCACCGTCAAGACGGGCAGTTTCGTCTTGGTGAGGACCGCGAATGACAACTTGACTGGCCGCCCATCGGCGATGGGTTTGACCAGCTCGCTGTAGAGCAAAAGCTGCGGGGCAATGTCGTCAACTTTGTCATCGCTCCACGAGCAGCGGGCGGTCTTGAAATCGCTGACCAGCAATTCGGACCCCGCATCAACGATCAGATCCACACGTGCCAGCAGGTCCGGACAGCCGGGGACGACCTGGCCGCGCAGTTCCTCCTCGATGCCAAGGATGGTGCCCCTGGGTTGAGCAAACTGGCTTTGCTGAAAAGTCCGCAGCAGGCGATCGGCCATTCGGCCGAGTGCATCCCGATCCTCGCCAGCGCCAAATAGAACCGCCTGGCCGTCGCACGTTTCCCAGTAGTCCTGGTAGACGCCAAGAAGCGTGTCGAGGTCAGGAGTGGGCCTGCCGATCAACAGTTGCTCGAAATGGAACTGTACAGCCTGATGCATGGCGGAGCCAAAAACGAGGCTGGACGAAATGGTTGTGACCGGCAGGCCGAGGACGTACTTGAACATGAATCGAAGTGGACAGGTTTGAAATGTGCTGATCGCGGAATAACTGATGTGGTTGAACGCTTTTGGCTGCGGCCTGGGCGGGGCGATTTGCAGCGTCGTCATGCGGCCCTCCCATCTTTGGCATCGCCTTTCAGTTCGTCAATCGCGCTGCTCGCTTCCTTGATGGTGAGGTCGTCAGCGCGATGAACATGAAAGCGATCACTGAGAAACTGGCTGATGTCGATGCGCCTGCTTCGGGCGATCGCGTGAATCGCTTTGATCTGGCTTTGCGTTGCCTGGCGCTGGCCGCCGTTGCGAGAAGGGCCGTTGGCAGGTTGCTGGGTTTTCCCGTTGCCGTTGTCGGTCGAGGGAGCGTGGCAGTTGCCGTTCAGCTCCTCGTCCAGTGACGAACGCACGAGCGTAAACACCTGCCGCACACGCTCCTGGAACTTGGCCGGCTCCGCGATCAGGGCGCTTTCCAGCTCAAGTTCGACATTGACGCTGGCTCCGCGGGACCCGTAGTTGCTTTCACCGACCTTCTTGCTCAGACCGATGTTGAGCTTCAAGGGCATGGAATCTCTCCTTATGTTTGGGATGATGCCCCTGGGTTCGGTGTCCAGGGGCATGAATGTTGTGCTACGCCTCAACTTGCTGAAGCTGGCGCAGGCTGGCGAGCGTGGACTGCATGGTCTTGGCATGCCGACGGTACGCCTTGAGACCGGAGAGCAGTTGGTTGGTGCGAAGCAGCAAGTCACGAAGGCCGTTCTGGATGGACTGGGCTTTTTCGAGCAGGGCGTTGAAGCCGACCTTGGTGTGATGCTGACCATTCGTGGTTCCGTTGCCGTTGGTGGCTTCGGCTTCGGGCCTGGGTGTCGAAATTCGTTGGACCGGTTTCACGGGAGTTGTTCTCCTTTCATGTGGTTGTGAGTGATTGCCTGCTTCGGCGGAATCGGAACGCAGTCGCAAGTCCTTGTCGCTGGGTGCGAGCCCGGCATCCTTGCCGAGACCCATCACGACGTACTTGCGGCGGTCGTCCTGGAACAGGATTGGCGTTTCGACGTTGAGCACGTGCCCATCCGTTAAGCCGAGGCTGATGGCCCGGCTGACGTATTGGCGATTGAGGGCGTAACGCACCGCTTTGCCGCTGGCGTTGGATCGCGCCAGGATCACCTCCGTTGAACGGCCTTGTTCTGCGTCACGCGCACGGACAGCGAACTGTCCGTTGAGGTCCAGGGTGACAGGAGAGAACTCGCTGTCTTCGCCGGGCAAGCGTGGCAGGGCCTTCGTCAAGAACGCGGCATCGTCGGGCGCAAGCTGGAACGTCGTGCCGCTTGCTGTCGGATTGGGGATGATGCTCTCGACACGTGGAAACCGGCCTTCCTTGTCGATTGGAAGGTAGATCGTCCACGCCCCGACCTGCACGCACACGTGCGCGGTCGTCTTGCCGATCTTGATTTCACCGTCCAGTTCCCGACACCCGAAAACGGTAACGCGCGGTACCAGCAAGTCGTCCGTGAAAGGGAAACGAAACCCACTCGACCACAGAAGTTGCCTGCCGTCCGTGGCGGCAATGACGCCTGCCCGCCCACGAAGTTGGATTTTGTTCGTGCTGAAGCGAACCGAGTCCTTTGCCGCCGTTTGCATTGCATCGTCAAGCGCCTTGAGGGCCACGGCATCCTGCTCCACGAGCCGGTCCGGTGCTTTGGGGAAGTCAGGAAGTGAATCCGCTGCCGTTTCGTACTCGATGACGCGTGGCACGCCGGCGTCGGTCCACCGGGCCGTGATCTTGCCAGCGCCATGAGCCTCAAGCGTGACTGGCTCTTGGCCCTTGCCCTCGATGTCATCGAGAGCGTTGGCGGGGATTACGAACTGGTCGGTGCCGTCCTGGGTGGTGACGTGGAAGGAAACTGCAATGCCGTCATGCTGACAACGGACCAGGAGGCCGTCGCGACTTGCCTGAACCTGCACCGGTGGCAGGGGACGCGAGAAGCACCGCCGAATGACGGTGCGAAGCTGGCGAAATAACGATTGAGGAACCTGAATCACGCTGTTCCCTCCTTAATAGTATGGTGCAATCCTGGCGGGCTACGCAGCTTTGCACACGGGTTGAATGTTCGGGTTCACGAGTTTGGTAGGCTTGGGTAACGCTTGTCCGCCGCGCCGGCGAGGCTGAAAGTACACGCGCGGGACGACGAGGATGCCGAAACCCCGCTGGCGGATCAGTTCCACGGTTTCGCCGGTCACTTGGGCTACTTCACGATTGAGCTGGTTCTGATTCATCTGGATCCTCCAATAGAAATGGGCCGGCAACCGATGAGGTTGGCGGCCCGGAATGAAAAAACAGGCGATTGTTTATCCGATAAACAACCCGTCGGTTGGTCAGGGCAGCCAGTGCGTCTCAAGCCAGGCACGTTCGGCCGTTAGCGCCAGACTGCGGGCATCGAATGGTCCCAGTCTTGGTCCCTCCACGGGCCACAAGTCTGCCCACCAGCGACCATCTGCATCGGGCTCGACATGGCTTGCCCTGTCGATCTTGGGTGTGCCCAGTGCCGACAGGTCGATGGCTTCGTCGTAAAGGCATCGGACCGCGCCGCCGGGATCAACGATAAGCAGCATCATGCAGCCACCTCCTGCGCCGCCGACTTGAAGTTGGTCCAGACCACTTCCGTCATGCGCCGCTTATGCTTGCCGCCACCTGCGTTGTTGGGCAAATCAAACTCATGCCGGGTCCAGCCGGACAAACGCGATTCGTATAGTTGCGATGCATACCCAGAGATCATGACCATTCCTTGCAGGCCGGTGATGGCGTCGAGTAGTTCCTCGTGCTGTTCGACGGTCATGTCGTACTGTCCAAATGCGTCTTTGGTCGTCCGCGATTCGGGCAAGTACGGCGGGTCGAGATAGAACAGCACCCCAGGACCATCCTGCGAACGGATCACCTCCAGTGCAGGGCGATTGAGAATGACCACGCGTTTGAGACGGGCATGCATGGCCGGCAGTCGATCCACACTATTCAGCCACGACGACGCCTGCTCGTTCATCCCGGTGCGGGTGCGGTTGCGTGTGAGGGGCGTGAAATCCTTGCAGCGTCCCGCCATGCTTTGCCGGCACAGTACAAAGAATCGAGCCGCACGCTCCACCATCTCTTGGCGCGAGGTCAGTTTGGTCGCGGCGTCGAGGTACGCCTGGGCATCGCGCCACTCCGCCTCGCTGAACGGAATCGCCTGCACACGCCGGCGAAACCGTGCGAACAGATCTTCATCCTGAAGCACTCGCCAGAAGTTGGTGAAACGACCATCGAGATCGTTCACGACTTCCGAACTTCCTTCGGGCGGCTTGGCAAACAACACCGCCAGCCCGCCAGCAAATGGTTCAACGTAATGGGTGTGTGCCGGCATCAACGCAACGAGGCGCTCGGCCAGGTAACGCTTGCCGCCGTGAGTTTTCAAGGGTCCTTTCATTCGTCCTCCTGGTTGTTGCGGATGATGCGCCGCCGTGGCCGATCAACCAGCATGCCGTCAATGACTGACTGCACCTGGCTAAACTGGGTCGCCACATGCTGGCGCAGGGCATTGTTGTCACGCAGGGCCTGGGCTTCGACGCCGTTGACGATGCACTGGGCCCGTTCGACGAGGGTGTCGAGTTCCTCGTTGGAGCGGACGTTGAGCTGCCGGAAGCGACTGAAGAACTCGGTCAGGTTGGTGATTGCGGAGTCGCGGAAGATCTTGCGTTCACCATCGCCGTTGTCACTGAGACGTTCCGTGAGATGGTCGATCAGCTTGGCGAGTTCAGAAATGAATGCCTGCTCTGCCAACCGGACTGCTTCCTCAAAGCGAGCCGCCACCCGTGATTGCTCCTGTCGGTAGATCGCGGGGTTGAGCTGCAAAAGGTAATCTGGCGCTTCCAAGTTGGGCCAGTCCCAGGCAAGATCGAACAATCCTCGCAACGTCGTCGGGTAGTCGTTCTCATCGAACAAATCACCCAGACGCCGGCGGGCGGCAACCTTCAGCTCCGAGTAATGTCGATCCAGACTGACGACGGCGGATTGCAGTTCGGTACGATAGCCGGCCATTTCTTGATTGAAGCGTTCAACTTCATGCTGCCTGATGAGCCGGACACCGGGTTCCGGGAATGGCACGGTCAGCGACTTCCAGTACATGCCAACCTTGCCACGCACCGCCGTCACTTCCTTGTACGCAGCGTGTTTGGTGTCCAGTAACTTCTTGCGGGCCGACAGAAAATCGCCCTCCGCGCCAAATGGCTCGGCGGCCTGGCACTTCTGCTCGTTGGTAAGCGCCTTCCTGACGCCAAACCACGTGAAGGAAACGCGGACGGCGGCAGTGGTCTCACGAAGCCACTGCGCCGGCGACACGGACGTACGATCTTCGGCACGATCCAAGAGGGTCGTGGACATGGAACCTCCAGAGGGTTGATAGTTGGTTAATTGTCGGAAGGACGCTGAACACGACGGGCAGGCTTGAGTTGCGGAGCCCCATCGCGCAAGAAAATGCCGGGGTTGTTGGCGCACAGGCAGCGTCCCGACGCCCAGGTGCGCAGGCGTTCCACGGATTCAGCAGCCGTGACAGCGACGGGCACGATGTTCTTGGCAGCTTGATGAAGGGTGACATCGAGCAACGAGGCCAGACGGCAACACGCTTTCACTTCCGCGCCGGTCCACGAGGAATCATCGGGCCGGGCCTGGTTGTCTGGGATAGCGAAGTGAGAGCGGTATAACTTCCAGATCGCATCGCGTTCGCCGGCGTGTGGCAGGTCCAGGAAGAACACGCCGTCGAAACGCTCGGCACGGGTAAACTCCGGCGGCAACTTGGAGATGTCGTTGCTGGTGCCGACGAAGAACACGTCGGACTCGTGATCCGATAGCCAGGTCAGCAACGTCCCGAACAGCCGGGTTGAGACGCCGCTGTCGCCCTGGCTGCCGACACCGCTCAATGCCTTTTCGACTTCATCGACGAACAAGATGCACGGACTCATCGCCTCCGCGATCCGCAGGGCATGCCGCAGGTTGCTTTCCGACTGCCCTACCAGGCTGCCCATCAGAGCGCCGATGTCGAGCAGCAACGTTGGCCGACCGGTCTCATTCCCCAGGGCTTTCGCAAACGCACTTTTGCCACTTCCCGGAACGCCCAGCAGAAGAATACCACGCGGCTTGACCTCGCAACCTGGCCGGAGGGCTCGGCGACAGAAGTCCTTGAGGTTGCCCAGCCCGCCGAGATCGTCGAAGCTCTCCTTGCCACGATGGAGCGTGAGCAGGTTGTTCTTCTTCAGCGCCTGCGCCTTGAGATCGGTCAGAATCTCCGGCCTGATCTTGTTGCTCCGCGCCAGTGACAGGGCATACGCGCCCTCCGCCTCATACCTGGTCAGTCCGCTTGCGGCATCGAGTACACGTTTCAGGTCTTCGCCCTTGGGCATGTCGTCCGGTTGATCAGACAGCAGCTCGCGGGCGATGCGTTCAAGCTGAGAACGATCCGGCAACGCGTGCTCGATCACGACGAACAGCTTTTCCAGCTCCACGGGAATCTGCACGATCGGCGACAGAACCACGATGAAGGTCCGCTGCTGCTTGCCGGCGACGATCTGGGCAAACGTGGTCTGGATGACCTCGGGATTGGAAAGAAAGCGGTGAAAGTTGTGCAGGACCAGGAGGGAGGTGCCCTTCTCGTTTGCCAGCGCCGGTAATGCACGCAGGGCGGCCAGCGGGTCGCCAGCGCCGGATTCAGGCTGGGCGGCGGCTTGATTACCTGGCACTCGCAGGCCCGAGGCACCATCCCACACGGCAATCTTCCATTTCTTCTGGCGAGCGTGCTGCACGATTTCCTTCTCGGCTTCGTCGGCCTCGCTTGTCTGCACCCAGATGCCGGCGAACGCAGCATTAACGAAGTCGGTCAGTTGGTCCGTGAGTTTCATGTTTCTCCTTATGGCGCATGAAGAAGCCCCGGACGAAGTTCATCCGGGGCCAGTTGATTGATGATCACTTCTGCTCGACGTGCTGATCGGCTTGCGTGGCGGCGTAGAATTCGCCGGTCTTGGATTCCTTGGCCACGACACCAAGCGCCTGCTCCAGGAACTTACTGGCTTGCAGGCAAGCGCCGGCCACATAGCCTTTGGTCTGAATTGACGTTTCACCTTTCGGCGAAACGGTGACTTCAATGATTCTGGTCATGCTCCCTCCGAAAGAGTGAGGTTGTTGACAGCGGATGCGACGGCGAGGCATTCCTCCACAGCCGAAAACAAGAACGCCGGTGCATCTTCCAGCGTGAAATGGACCATCGGCTCCTCGTAGCCCTGCTCAAGCAGCTCGGCCTCTGCCAGGTAGTAATGAATGCCGTTGTCGGCTTGATCGTCGGTCACTGCGACCTCGGTGCGGGCAAAGGCGGGCGTGCCATCAGGCCGCATGCAAGCGGTGACGATGACGATCGTGTGCGTACTGTTTGCGGGCACGTTCATTCCTCCAGTTGGGTGATCTTGCGTTCAAGTCGGGCAATCGTGCGTTGGGATTTCTCGACCGCATTGAAGGCACGCTTCAAGCGGGTCTGCCAGCGAGCCAGTGCCGCGCGTTCATGTTCCAGGCGCTCACGCATCTTCTGGGCCTGGCGTTGACGCTGCGGATTGGGCACCGGAATGGGCGCGGGTCGAATCAAGCGACGGCGTGGCATGCTCATGCGTGCGCTCCTTCGATGATTTGGAGCTTGATCGCGCCGCCGCTGACGGTCTGTTCCGTGACCGTGTAGCCCTTCTTTCTTGCCTCCAGCTTGGCCTTCTCAACCGCATACATCTGGAGCAGCCTGTCGAGCTGGGCCTGGTCGCCCCAGAAGCAGCAAACATAAGACGCGTTCACGTTGCCGGTGGTCGTGTCGATCACGACGGGATACTGCCAGTTGGGGAGCTGCACCAGCAGGCCGGTCGCCTCGCCACTGAACAACTTTGCCGTGCCGTGCGTTGGAGTCGCCAAGCCGAGGCGCTGGCAAGCTGCGCCAACCGCAACAGGATCGTGTAGGCGGGTTCGAATCGAGACAATGTGTGACATCGGGATCAGTCCTCCTGGGATTGTGGATTGGTGATCGGAATGAGGGTCAGTTGCAGCCGCAAGATTGCAAAAGCGGTAAGTTGTCGAGCTGAGACAGAAATGACGCCCAGGCGAAGGAACGGCCCAGTCCTTTCACCGACCTGAGCTTGGGCTGGGCGTTGCGTTCAATCCGCAAAGCACGTTCGAGAAGTTCGGGATGATGCTCCTGCAACCACGCAATCTCGGCCTTCTTGGACGCCGGGCAGAAGAAGCACGCACTCTTGATGGGAACCGGCAGGCCAGCCGCCGCAATGATCTTCTTGCACCGTTCCCGGTCGTAGCCCCACTCCATCAACGGATACCAGTACGCGAAATAGTTCGCATCCAGCCATTCCTGTCGGCTCGGTCGTTGCGTGGTGTGAGGCGCAGATCGTTGCCAGGTCTGCCGGTGTTGTTCGCTTGCATCCAGGCCAATGGCTTTGACGAGGTGGGCGAAAGTTCTGCGTTGCTCGCCGGCGTCGAAGCCGATGGCCCGCACAATCCGTCCGCCGCGCCGAATCAACTCACCTGGCGGATAGGTTGCCAGAATGTACCGGTCCTGCGGTGCGCGTTTGTACTTGAGTGAACATGACTTGCCGCCATACGCCAAAGACGGCAACGTGCCGGTGTGCAAGCACTGGCCTTCGAGCGTGTGGTAGGCGGCCCGCTTCGGCTGGTAACGCACGGTGACGACATCCGGGAAACCCACGCGTTTCAGGAATGGCAGAATCACATCCATATACTGGTTCGTTTCTGGTTTCTCGCCGCCGGTGTCTGCAAAGAGGATCAGGTCCGGCCGGATGCCGCGACGCGCAAACTCGATCAGCATCGCGGTCGAATCGACGCCCAGGCCATACGCGACAACCAGCGGACAATCAGGAAATGGGCGCACTGCGGACGCAGCGGACGACATGGGTTTCTCCTTCTATTCCGGGATGTGGTTACGAAATGGTCGAACCGAAATTGAGCCGCTCGCAAAGGTCGTCGATCTCCTCAACGCTCAGCGGAGTCTGCTCGGCGAAGTGCTCGGAGATGGGACCGTCGTTCTCGGCCAGGTCCTGCTGCCAGTAACGCAAGGCCGCGAGGACCGTGGCCAGCTCGCGGTCGCTGATCTGAATCATCATGCAGATTTCCTCCGTTTGAAATCAGGTTCCAGGTCAAACAGAAAGCCTCGGCTGCGCTCTTGGGACGCGGTGCCCACGATCGAGGCCGGAAGCGGGAAAGCCAGCCACGGCGCGTAGAGGGCTCCGTTGATCTTGCACATGGCAACGGCCAGCACGTCGATGTCCTGTCCGAAAAGGCAAAGCGAGAAGTTCGAGGCGTGCAGCAACATGCGCCCCGAGCCGACACAAGGATCATTGACGCTCAGCGTTCGTGGATCGCGGCCATCGTTGCACTGGTCGCACATGGTCATTCTGACCATCAACTCCACGACGTTATGCGGTGTCGGAAAGAACGCGGTCGGGTTCCAGCGTCTCGCTTTCCCCTGCGCCACGAAGTCGCCAAGGTAGTCGTAAGGATGCTCAAGCAGCGGCCCGACATCGACAGCACGGTACAACTTCTCGTTCACCTGTTCGCCCAGCGATGGCTCCTCATTTGCCAGCGCCAGGCCCCAGGACAGCCAGTCGAGCAACGTGCGAAAATCGCTCCAGCCGCCGCAATCGTGCCCGACCAGCTCGCACCATTCGTGCAAGAGCCCGTGGACCTTGGGATCGGGTGCGCCAAACGCAATCTGCGGAATCGACTCGTCGAGCAGCCTGCCGGCGTCGAGCGTGCGAAGGTGATAGCCCCAGCGGTCCACAACCGCCGGGCACCGCTCGCGAGCCTTCGAAAAGACCGCCGGCAGCGCACTGGCGCACGCGGAGAAGAGGTTGCTGCGCTGCGTGGACTTGCTCGCACCCCATGTGCGGGCGGGTGACGAGTTGCTCGAGATTGGCTCCGGCGATGGCGCCATGCTGCGATTTCTGAAGGGACTGGGCGCTCTGCCGACTGGCATCGACATCGACTCGGACTCGGCCGCCGCCATGCGACAAGAACTCGGCGTCCCCGTTCTGGCCGGCGCGTTTGAAGACATCGATTTTCAAGGCAGAAGGTTCGATGCTGTCGTCCTGGTGCATTTAATCGAGCATTTCTTTGAGCCGGTGGCCATGCTCCGCAAGATACGAACGTTGCTGAAGCCAGGGGGCATAGTTTTCGTGGAGACGCCAAACATCATGCGGCCGAAGGTGGGACCGCGACGCATCTTCAGCCTCGCTCACAACTATCACTTTTCGCCGCGGACGCTGGCGCTCGCCCTGCATCGGGCTGGGTTTCGCTGCACGACATTGCGCGAATTCCGGCGAGACAGCATCCAGGTGGTGGCCCACGCGGCCGCAGTCGAAGCTCTGGCGCCGCCGCTCGTCGAGCCCTGGCAAGAAGTGATCGCTACCATCAAGCGCTATCAGCGCCGATACCTCACAACCGGTCAATTCCTGTGGCGGAAAGTGCCTTGGCTCAAGGACCGATTGATGTATCACCCACGGCGATTCCTGAGCGGGCCACGCCTGCGCGACTGGCTAGAGACGCCTCGCATCAAATTCAACCGCCACGGCACGCCCACACTCGTCCGCACGTGAGCGGCCCGTGCTAGCAACGCCTTGTTGTCAAATTGTCAAACCAAGAACTCCACTCTCCATCTTCTTACGTTTCCCAGCGTTCCTAGAATGCTCCATTGTCGCAGAGGGCATTTTGACGCTGGAAGACGTTCCAAGAATTCTCATTGTTTTTGTTGACAATCTCTATTTTGTATATTACTGTGCTTATTGAAGCTCGTCAGTTGCCCTATTTTAACAAGGCGATAACGGGTCCATCCCAAACCTACACTTTGAAAGGAGATCCCATGACCCAGCGAAATCGCGCAAAGGTGGAAGTCGAGACACTTGAAGACCGGATCACTCCGGCGGCCTTGAACGGGTATGTCAGCTCCAAATTGAGCGAGCTGAAGTCCACCCTTCAGGCCAAGGTTGGCAGCTTGCCCAGCCAGATCAACTCGCAGCTCTCCGACCTCAAGGCGAAGATCAACAGCCTGAACGGCTACTCGAACGGCACTTCCAACGGCAATAGCCACGCGCATTCCAAGATTTGCACCGCTCTGAATGCCGCCTACGCCAAGCTGGTTGCCATGGGCGCGCCGCAATCGGTGCTCAACAAGGTCGCGGCGCTGCAGGCCAAGTTCGGCTGCGGTGGTCAGTCGGCTGGAGCCCAACCCGTGGGATTCTACCCAATGCCACCAGCCTGAGCCCTGCGGACAGACTCCCGCCCGAGAGCCGCTCCCGGCCCACACGGCGGCGTGTGGCGCTGCAAAACCGCCCGCATTGCTAGTGACAATGGTATGTCACCATCTGTTAGCCTGGCGGCCATGTCAAAAAACGGCGCGTTTCCCGACGGACACTAGCTACCGATCTTCAAATCGGGCGGTAGAGGATGAACCAGGCAAGGAGCCGCATCCTTCGACAGCTTGCTAAACAAGATCGAGTCGCGCTCAAGCCGC
>VGYC01000220.1 GCA_016873095.1 Planctomycetota bacterium
TCGGGACCATCACCGCCATGCGGTAAAACGGGCCTGCTTCGGCAGACCCATCATAGGCTCGACCGGAGCCTTTTATATTGACCTGCATCGGGGCACGCCTCGTCGGTCTGAGGCGAAGCCTCGCTAGCTTCTTCGCAATAACCAAGGCCCACGGGCTTGAAACCCGTGGGCCTTGGTTATTGCAATCAGATTGTCAGCACATTACGCCAGCAGCCGCGGCACAACGCGGCCCTCGCGGAACAACTGGATCGGCCGGCCGGTCGGCGTCATGAGTTCCTGGCCAGGGTCGATGCCGAGGTTGCTGAAGATGGTGGCGGCCATGTCGTCCGGGGTGCAGGGGTCGGTGGCGGGGGCCATGCCTTGCACGTCGGTGGTGCCGTGGGCGTAGCCGCGGCGGAAGCCGCCGCCGGCCAGGAGGACGGCCATCGAGCGGGCCCAGTGGTCGCGGCCATTGTTGCGGTTGATTCGCGGCGTGCGGCCGAACTCGCCGGCGCAGTAGACGATGGTCCGCTCCAGCATACCGCGTCCGTCGAGATCCTCGATCAGGGCTGACAGCACCGTGTCAAGCTGCGGCAGCAAGCGCTGGCTCAGGGCGTTGAAGTTCTGGCCGTGCGTGTCCCAGCCGCCCAGCGTGACGGTAACGAAGCGAACGCCGGCCTCGATGAGACGGCGGGCAGCGAGAGCGCCCTGACCAAACGGCGTCATGCCATAGCGCTGGCGGAGATTCTGGCTTTCGCTTTGAAGATTGAAGGCATTGCGAGTCCTGTCGGAGCGGAGGATCTCCAGAGCCTGGCGATGGAACGCGTCCATGCCGTCCACAAGGTCGGCCTGACGATCGACGGCGCGGAAGCCGGCCTCGAAGCGGCCGAGCAGGCGGTTGCGATTCTCGAGCTGGTCGAGCGTGAAGCCGTTGGGCAGCGTGATGCCGCGAACCCGGTAGGTACCATTGGCGGCGGCGCCTTCGACGATGAACGGGTTATAGGCGGTGCCGAGATAGCCCGACTGCCCGGCGGCGCCGTTGCGCAGCTCGCTGAAGCTGACATAGGGGGGAACGCCGGCGGCGGCGGGAAGAAGTCGGCTGGCCAGCGAGCCGATGGCCGGATACTGCACGGCAGGGGTCGGCTTGTTGCCGGTGGTCATGAACACTGTGGCCGGCCCGTGCGAGGGGATGGTGTGGGCCAGGCTGCGGACCACGGTGCAGCGGTCCATGATCTGGGCCATGCGCGGCAGGTGCTGCGAGATGGCAATGCCGTCGGCGCGAGTCGGGATCTGGCGGAACTCGCCGCGGATGCCTTCCGGAGCATTCGGCCTGAGGTCCCACATGTCGATGGTGGCGGGCCCACCTGCGAGCCAGACCAGAATGACCGAGTCGGCCCGCCGGTTGGCGCGGGCGTCCCGGTCGGCGGCGCTGGCACGCGCCTCCATCTCCAGGATCTGAGGCAGGCTCAGCCCGAAGACGCCGGCAGCGCCGATCTTCAGGAAATCGCGGCGAGCAAAGCCTTCGCAATCGGTCGTCAAGTTCTCGGCCATCGTGCATGTCCTTTGTTTGTCCCGATGCCCCCCGTGGTTCACGTCGCTCCTCGGGACAGGCGGAAGCGTGTGATTTCGTACCCCTATTGTTACAGAAGTCTCCTGGCGAATCAAAATAAAACCGCTCGTGTCAAGGTGTCCGGGAGGGCGAGGCTCCTGCCGAGCCGGTTCTGCGGCGTGCAATCTGCGGCTCCGCGGCAGCTGCTCCCCTCCTATCGCCCATCTCAATGATTCAGAATGAACTCCCGCGTGTTGATGAGCGCCCACAGCGTGTCGGAGAACGCGGTACGACGGTCATCGACGTCGTTGCGATAATCGGCGAAGCTCTTGCGGTCGTCAGCCGATGGCAAGCGGGATAGCGTCGCCAGGAACAGTTCCTCAAGCACCTCCTCGTCGCTCATCTTGCTGGCGAGCAGCTTCTGCAAGCGGCTGCCGGGACTGTTGAACTTGGCGAGCAGGTTCGGATCGGTCATGAGGAACAGCTTTTGCGGCAGCGCCGGGTCCATGGCCCGCTCGCAATCGCAGGCCGACGTCCGCGGCGGCCGGCCGAAGACGCGGAAGGCATACGCCACCGCCTGGCTCTGCACCTGGCTGGCGCCGAACTCGATGGCCCGCATGTTCGGCCGCAGCACGGGCGTCATCGGCCCTTTCGCCTTCGGATTGCGGTTCACCGGGACACCGAAGTTCTCCGTCGTCCCCAGCGCCGTGTTGAGGACATCGACCACGACCTCGGCCATCATCGGCCGGATGTAGCTGCGGGCAAAGTTATTCTTGTCGAGCTTGTTGGTGTCGTTGGTCCGGGAGCTCAGCTGGTAGGTTCGGCTATTGAGGATCACGCGCTCGATGTGGCGGATGTCGAACTTGTGATCGATGAACTCCCTGGCGAGGGCGTTCAGCAGCTTGTCGTTGCTGGGCGGATTGGCCAGCGAGAAATCATCGACGGGATGCACCAGGCCGACGCCGTAGTAATGGCCCCATACGCGATTGACAAAGCTGCGGGCAAAGAACGGATTGTCCGCCGCGCGCAGCCAGTTGAAGAGCAGCACGCGGGCATCTTCGCCAGCCTTGGGAGATATTTCGGGCCCGCCCAGCGCCTGTGCCGGCAATGGCCTGCCGGTGTCGGGATGTGGCATGGTCCGCGTCAGTCGCGGCAGGACGAACAGCTCGCGCAGCTGCGGTACGTTGGGATTCGCCTTGCCCTTCTTTGGCGGCGCGATCTTCGATCCCAGTTCCTTGCGCGTCTCAGGTGAGATGCCGACGCTGATCTGCCCGAAGATATTGGCGTAGGCGCGATACTCCGCCTGCGACCAGCGGTCGAACGGGTGCTTGTGGCACTGGGCACATTCGAGACGGATGCCCATGAAGGCCGCCGCCGTGCGCTCCCCCCATTGCTCGATGGGGATATTCTGCTGGCGACGCCAGTACAGGTCGAGGCTCGAGCGTTCGGCGTAGGGCGTGTCGAAGCCCTTCTGGCTGGCGGCATCGATGGTCTTGGTCTGCTCGTACCATTCTTCGGCGGACTTGCCATCGCGGCTGGTGGCACACAGGACGCCCTTGACGATCTCGTCATACGGCATGTTCTCCGCCACGCGCTTGCGGAACCAGTCGTGCCACATCTGGCTCTTGACTGCCTTGAGCGGCACGGGTTGCTCCAGCGATTGCGTGTCGTTGCCGGTGATGTCGCTGAACTTGGTCGCCCACAGGGCGGCGTGCAGCGGATGGGCCAGCAGGTCGTCGATCTTCTTGGCACGCTTGTTCGGATTCTTGTCGGCAAGGAAGCTGCGCACGTCCTCCGGCGAGGGCAAGGCACCGATGGTATCGATGGTGACACGCCGCAGGAACTCCTCGTCGCCGGACAGCTCGGAGGGGACCATGTTCAGGAGGCGCAGTCGGGCAAATACCTCGCGGTCGATAAAGTTGTTGGCGGTGATGCGCGGATACTTGAAGCCCGGCGGCACTGTCGTCGGCACCAGAACGCGGACGGGGAGGACGTTGCCGCGGTACGAGACAATGATGGCGGTACTGCCGGGCCGCAGCGACTTGACTTCGCCGAGGTTCGACACGTCGGCGACCGCGTCATCATTGGTGCGGAAATCGCAGAACGGAGTGATGTCGGCGGTCGAGTCGTCACTGAACCTGGCCTGCACCTTGAGCGTGATCCGCTCGCCCGCTTTCTCGAAAGCCAGCTCCGGAGGCGTGATGGTCACGGCTTGCACGGCCCCGCTTCCTTCGCTCCACGGCGCGCCGTCGCGAATCCACTGGCGCAGCACCTGGTACTGCCAGGACCCCTTGGAAAAGCGCACGCCGCCGCCATGCTCCACCTGGCCGGTGGCCTTGAGCAACAACAGACTCGAATCCGGATCGGCAGCATTGAGCCGCCGCCCGAGGTTGTCGCGCGTCACGGCCAGGTAATCCTTGTCGGGTTCATAGCCGAAGAGGGAGAGCCGGAAGCCGCCCTTGCCCTGGAACGAGCCGTGGCAGGATCCCATGTTGCAGCCGGCGCGGCCGAAGAGCCCCATGACGTGACGCTCGAAATCAACCTGTTCTAGCGAGCGCGCTCCAGGCAATGGCACTGCGGCATCGGCAGCAGTCGCCGTCAGGAAGATTACAGCCAGGCCCGCGACGAACGGAATCCATCCGCGGGTGCAGCAGCCTGCGGCCATGTTGTTGATCCTCCAGGTGTCGGCCTGCCGCGGGAGGGAGTTGGCGGCGGCCAAGCGTTGCGTCCAGGGCGACCTCAGGCGGGATGATAGAAGTCTAACGGAGCCCCGGCCGTTCAGCAAGCGAATTCCGGCGCGGCAAAACCATTTTGTTGGCGAGGCTGGGGCGCGCCATCGACGACCGCGCCCCGCTGCACGAAAGACGAACAGCCGATCGCTGGATAACATGTCGCTTGAAGAGGATTGACCATTGCCAGGTACTTCAAATACCGGACGCTCGCAGACCTGGAAGGGGACTCCCGCCGGCGCGCGCTTGACATCCGCTTCAGCGCAGACCTGTCACCGCTGTTTCGTCCCGTCGCGGTCGGACCGCTGCGTGCGGGGAACGCGCTGTGCATCCAGCCGATGGAGGGCTGTGACGGCGACCTCGACGGCCGGCCGGGGGCCTTGACCTTTCGCCGCTATCGCCGTTTCGGCGACGGCGGCGCCAAGCTCATCTGGTTCGAGGCCGCTGCCGTCGTCGAGGAAGGCCGTGCCAATCCCCGGCAACTCCTTGTCGATGAATCGACCGCCAGTCACTGGCAGCGTTTGCTCGATGACTGCCGCCAGGCGCATCGTCACGCCTGCGGCGACGACGACGACCTGGTTGTCGGCCTGCAACTGACGCACTCCGGCAGGTACAGTCATCGTCAGCCACTGCCGGCGGACCGAAGCGACCTGGTCAGCGATGATTACCTGCGCAGTCTGGTCGATCGCTACGTTGCCGCGGCCCGCATCGCGCACCGCTGCGGCTTTCAGTTCGTGGACGTCAAGCAATGTCATGGCTATCTGCTGAGCGAACTGCTGGCGGCGCGGACACGCCTGGGGCCTTACGGCGGCAGCCTGGAGAATCGCACGCGGCTGGCGCGCGACATCTTCCGCGCCATTCGCGCGGCGATTCCCGAACTCGTCCTGGCCAGCCGGCTCAATGTCTACGATGGCGTGCCTTTTCGCAAGAAGGCCGGCAGCAACGACGGCGAGCCGTGCCCAAGGTCGATCCCGCTCGTCAATTACTGGGGCACGTCGGCTGTCGATCCCTTGCAACCCGATCTTGCCGAACCCATCGCCTGGATCGATGAGATGAGGCGGCTGGATGTGGCGCTCATCAATATCAGCATGGGCAACCCGTACGTCAGCCCGCACATCATCCGGCCGTTTGAGTATCCGCCGCCGGACGGGTACGAGACGCCGGAGCACCCGCTTGCAGGAGTGGCCCGGCACTTTCGCCTGGCCGGCGAGCTGCAGCAACGCTTTCCGGACTTGCCGATGGTCGGCAGCGGCTACAGCTACCTGCAGGAGTTTCTTTTCCAGGCGGGGGCGGCAAACGTGCATGACGGACGGATCTCGTTCGTCGGCGTCGGCCGCGCGGCTCTGCCGCAGCCAGACTTCGCCCGGCAGCTGCAAGAAACCGGACGTCTTGACCGCAAACGCATCTGTCGCTCCTTCAGCTACTGCACCGCCTTGATGCGCAGCAAGCATAACGACCTGGGGCAGTTCGCCACCGGCTGCCCGCCGTTTGACAAGGAGATCTACGGGCCGATCTGGGACGAGGCACGATCACGACGTTTGGATTGAAGCCTCCACGGGGGGGGCACAGGTGGCACACCCTGAGGTACTCCGGTACTCCGAACGGCGTGCTTTGCACAGACCTGAACACACTCCATGGCATCCATGTCGAGACGATTGCCACCAATCAACCGAAAAGCCCACAAGCTGGCAGCTTGTGGCTACGATCGCGTGTTCATTTCACATGATCCCGCTTGAGCAGCAGCGCCGAAATGACGTACGGACAGTTCCAGCCAGGTGTCCGCGGCGCTTTCAACTCGCGTCCGCGTTCAACGGGGCCAGGATGATTTTCAGACAGCCGGGAGGTAGCCGCCGGACATGCCGCCATCGCCTCCCACATTCGGCTCGTTCGTCATGCCCGACAGTCCGTCGTATAACGGTTTCAGTGAGTTCCGTGCCTTCGCTCAGCAAGCTCTCTACCATGTCGCAGCGGAGATCGCAACATGTTCGCAGCCTCTGCACAGAAAGTCGTCCTGGGCGCACTCCTTGCTCTTGTCAGCCCTTTGTTTCTGACAAGCAGTGATGCGGGCCGGAACAAGTCCGAGATCGAGCCCTTCACGATCGCCGTCGAAGACGCGGTGCTGCGCGACCTGAAGGATCGCCTGGCGCGGACGCGCTTCCCAGAGGAGATCGACAAGTCCGGCTGGGATTATGGCGTCGATCTCTCGTACTTGAAGAATCTGGTTGGCTACTGGCGCGACAAGTACGACTGGCGAAAGCACGAAAAACTGCTCAATTCGCTACCGCAGTTCACCACCGAGCTTGACGGGCTCAAGATCCATTTCCTGCACGTTCGCTCCAAGGAGAAGAACGCGCTACCGCTGGTGATGGTGCACGGCTGGCCGGGATCCTTCTACGAGTTCTACAAGATCGTTGGGCCGCTCACCGATCCGGTGGCGCATGGCGGCAAGGCGGAGGACGCGTTTCATGTCGTGTGCCCGTCGCTGCCGGGCTTCGGCTTTTCCGGCAAGCCGCGCACGCCCGGCTTCAGCGTCAGCCGCATGTCGGAGTACATTGCCAGGCTGATGGCCCGACTGGGGTACGATCGCTACGGCGCGCAGGGCGGCGACTGGGGCGCAGGCGTGTCGAGCTGGCTGGGCAACTACGATTCGCCGCGCGTGGCCGGCGTGCATCTCAACTTCCTGGGCGGCGGCCCGCCCAAGAAGGACAACATCTGGGAAGGTGTGACGGCTGCGGAGCGAAAGCGCTTCGAATCGCGCGTGGCCGAACTGCAAAACCACCGCGCCTACGGAGCCATCCAGGGCACACGCCCGCAGACGCTGGGCTTTGCGCTCGACGATTCACCGGCCGGGCTCGCCGCCTGGATCATCGACAAGTTCTGGGCCTGGAGCGACCACAGGGGCGATCTCGACAACAGTTTCTCGAAGGACGAGTTGCTCACGAATGTGATGATCTACTGGGTGACGCGCACGGCCACGTCGTCGGCGCGGATTTACTTCGAACGCGATTATTACACCGGCGGCCGCAAGGCTGGCAAGGTCCCCGTCGGTGTCGCCTTGTTCCCACGCGAGATCAATGTGCCCCCGCGTCGCTGGGCCGCGGATCGCTTCAACCTCGTCCACTGGACGGAAATGCCGCGCGGCGGCCACTTCGCGGCCCTGGAGCAGCCGACGTTGCTCGTCGAGGATGTGCGCAAGTTTTTCCGGCCATTGCGGTGATGAGACCGGGCGGCTGATGGGGAGCGTCGTGCAAGCTCGGCTGCAATGTAAGCGTGGAAGCGGCGCCAGCGAACCCATCTATGGCCCGCCGAATCAATAGCGCACGCCGAAAGAGGGATGATTTCTAGTTTTTCATCCGGCATCCTTGCAGTCTTCAGGACGAATCCGTGAAGGTGCGCTTCTGGCTGCGTCGGCGTGTTTCATGGTTCGTGGTTGCGGCCAGGTGGTGCCTCAGCTAGACGCACTAAAAGAATGAACCACGGATCACACGGATAAAACGGATCGGTCCAGTAGGCAGCACACTCCCATGCCGTGTTCGCCATTTCGCCAGGGTCTTATCCGTGCCATCCGTGCCATCCGTGCCATCGGTGCCGTCGGTGGTTTCTTTGCCACAGAGTATCCGGCAAGACTTGCGTTGATACTTGAAAATGTCTGAAGTTCCCATGAGCTTCGCCACCTGCTTTTCAAGGCGCGGCAGGGTTTACCGAGCCTTTTTCACGTCGAAAGCTAGGCAACCTTTGCCGGATCCGCAGGGCCCGGCAAGCCAGTAGAGCTGGCCGCGCGACAGGTCGCTGTGGAGGATGCGCCGGTTGTGCACGCGCGCCCCCCGCGCTGGCGTGCCGGGTTTCACGTTTTCCATTCAAGTCTCTTGATTTCACCCCGGCAGGGGGAAAGAATCCCATAGCCTGCTAGACGGTCGCAGCTCGCGGGGAGCAAGGATTAAGGAATTTAGCGAAGAAGCGAAGGAATTCGAGCCGATCTGTTCAAAAGATAGCGGAAGCGAGGGCCAAGTGTTTCGCGTCGTGGCCTGCGGATTACTCTGGACCGGGCTGTGCCTCACGTCGCTCAGCCTGACCGGGTGTTCTCTCTTCAAGAAGAACGCCAAGGAGCCAGACCGCGCGCCGCCACCTTCCGCCCGCGCCGCCGGCGGCAGGGAGCCTGCACGCTTTCCCGGTTCCGATCCGATCAAGGACGGCATCTCTGGCCCGTCCGCTGCCGACAGCGCCACTGTCGGCGGCCTCCTCGCCGGCACCGTCTTCGACGCTTACAACAACCATCCCAAGGACGTCTTTGTCCGCTATGTCGATCTCGACGGCGGCAAGCAAGAGGAAGCTCCCATCGACGTGGCCGTCAGCCCCGAGGGTCACTTCACGATTCACGGCGTCAAGCCGAACCATCATTATAAACTCATCGCTCGGGCCAAGGACGGCAACCGCATGCTCACCGGCGTCACCTATACCAAGGCGCCGAATATCCGCGTGCACATTGTCATCCGCGAAGACAGCGGCAAGGGAGGCGACATCCCGCCGCTGCCAGGCGCGCCGGTCTACGTGCCGAAGGAACCAGCCGCCAAGAAGCCGGATGCCGGTGTCGGCGCTGCGGAGCCGGAAAACAAGGGCGACGACAAGGCCGACGACAAGAAGACAAGTCACCTGACCCCCGGCTGGGGGCCCGTGAGCCCGGCAAACGCCACGTCGGTCGGCGGCAACATACCCGAGCTGCCGACGCAGCCGATCCAGGTGTCGAACCCGCCACGCGAACCGAGCCGCCAGCCAGGCTTCGTCAACAGCGATCCGCCGGCCTGGCCGCCCATTCTTGACACGACGCCGCGGCGAACGCCGCAACCGATCGCCCCCGCCGCCCGTCCCAGCGGCGAAGCCGCCTGGGGCGCCGCGCCCTTGAGCGCCCAGGCTGCCGCGCCGGCGCCCGCGCGGGCCATCGTGACGCCACCGACGCCGACACGTGTGCCGTCGTGTGTTCTCGTCGGCAAGAAGCTGGTCAACCTGGCGCTTCATGATCTCAACCACAATCCCTGGGAGTTCAAGACCCATCGCAAGGGCAAGCTGACGCTCATCGACTTCTGGGGCACGATGTGCATCCCGTGCAAGCAGGCCATCCCGCACCTGCGCATCCTGCAAAGCCAGTACGGCAGCGCCGGGCTGGAAGTCGTCGGCATCGCCTATGAGGCCGGCAGCAGCTTCGAGGAACAAACCGCCCGCGTCACCGCCGTCGCGCAACGGCTGCAAATCAACTATCAACTCCTCATGGGGGCCGGCAGCCAGTGCCCCGTGCAGTCAAGCTTCAACATCCGCGCCATCCCCACCCTCGTTCTCATCGACGACAACGGCTACATCGTCTGGCGTCACGAGGGCCTGCCCAACCGCAATCAGCTCGACGAACTCGAACTCATCATCAAGCGACGGCTCGGCGTTTGAGTTATCCGCGATTCGCGATTGCGGTTAACTTCGCGCTCAGAGGTGTCTTCGCGATGATACATCGTCGCAACAGCATGAACTGACTGCTGAACAGGAGAAGCCGGACATGACCTGGCGTTTCAAGCTCCTGTACGATGGCGAATGCCCCCTGTGCCGCCGGGAGATTGCCTGGCTGCGCCGCTTGGATCGCCGCAATGCGCTGTGCTTCGAGGACATTGCCGCGCCCGGATTCGATGCCGCCGTCTATGGCCGGTCGCAAGCCGAGTTGATGGGGGCCATGCACGGCGTGTTTCCGGATGGCCGGCTCACCGTCGGCGTCGAGACCTTTCGTCAAGCCTATGGCGCACTTGGTTTCGGCTGGCTGGTCGCCCCCACGACCTGGCCCGGGCTGCGGCCGCTCTGCGACCTGCTGTACAGACTCTTCGCAAGCTACCGGGTCGCACTGGGGCGAAGCTTCGGCCGGAATTGCGATTCACAGCACTGTTCGGTCCGCAACTGATTCCCCGACAGTCTGCATCCTTTCAACGTCCCGGACGCCTCGTGCAGATTAATCGTCCAGGATTCGTCCAGAGAATGACATACACCCCCTCGGCAGATCATTTCGATTGGCAGCCCAAAACGCAACACACTACCTGGACATGGGTTGCGACATTCCAGCTCCCAGGCGGCTTTCATCCGGTCAGCGTCATCCCTTCCAAGATCTAATCTCTTGCGCCATCGTGCCGAAGCCGGCCGGGAACAGCGTTTCCAGGGTGGCCAAAGTCGTCGACAGACGAGTCGCCTCCCCCGTCAGCCGTTCGGTCTCCAGCTCGATTGCCGGTCTGTCGGTGCCATAAAGCTCTCGCTTGAGCTGAGGGACGGCGAACGGTGCACGCCCTGCCGTCCTACCGGTTTTCCAGGCAGCTTCGCCGACCTGTTTGTTCGTGCCAGCCAGGCACAGGCTTCAATGCTCGGAACGGCCAGGCCGATCGCGATTTTCAGCTCAGCTTGCGATTGCCGGGGCTTCAGCTGATTTCGCGCCCGTGCGATGATCTGAGCGATCTTGCAATGCCTGCAACCGATCCCGGTGTCTTTCTGAAAGTCGTGCGTGAGCTCGTGCGGTTCGGTCCGGTCCGAATCGACGACGATGATCAGCGCCTCAGCGTCGGAATTGTAGTGGACGCCTCGGAAGACTCCGTCCAGCGCGTTGAAAAAGCCCGGCACGCTGTGCGCTTCCAGGTCCATGCTGATCGACTCAAGCGGCTGGCCGAGAATGGCTGCGGTGAACACGGCCAGAGCCGCTCGATCGGCCGGCGACTCGCAATAGAACCCCACCCTCATGGCTTCACCGACACGCCGCCCAGCACGCCGCTGTACCAGACTTCGCTCAGCGGCGCGTCGCCGAGGATTTCTTCGTAGTGCGCGATATCCGACAGCCGCTTGAATTGAACTTCAAGTCCTTCCTTCTGCGCGAGGACAACTTCCTCGGGATGGTCCCGGTAGAGATCGAGCAGATACGGCGAGTGCGTAGTGGCGATCACCTGAATCGCCGGCCGCTTCTCGCCGCAACTCTCCGGATAGCTGAGCCGGTAGAGCGCATCCTGCAAATGCCGCAGCAAGCGCGGATGTAGGCCGCGGTCGATCTCCTCCAGGCCGATGACGGATGGCGGCTCAGGCAAGTAGGCGAGCGTCAAGAGCGCGAGGGCGACCAGCGTGCCTTGGGAGAGGTCTTTGGCGGGAATGCGATGGCCGCCCTTCCTGGTCCGCAGGACGATTCCCTTTTGACCTTGGCCCGGCTTGTCAAACAGGATATGGTCGTACTCGGGCAGCCACCGGCACATCTCCGACAAGAGAGCGGCCCATCTTTCGGGCTCGCTACTACTCAACTCATCTAGGCCTCAACCAAGCGAACCCGGAGGCGTTTAGCAGCGGAGATTTCTGAAAAAACTCGAAACCCCTGGCATTTTCGGGAGTCTGATAAGTATCTCAAATATCGTTCACCCGAAGCATGGAGGGATTTCGA
>VGYC01000221.1 GCA_016873095.1 Planctomycetota bacterium
ACAACACAACCTTACGCCGATCTTTCGATCAATTGGATGAAGCCATCGAACAATGGCTCCATGAGGAGAAACTCGTTGCTTAAAACTTGACTCATTCACTATGAGTCTTGCGAGTCAAGAACCCTAGTGACGCCAAGGCACGCGAGGCGGCGGCCGGCGGACTGAGGATCCGCCGCGATCAGGACTACACGGCCATCCTGCTCGATGGTCTGCGCTATCCCTGGCCGGTCGTGGCTCGCCGTGCCGCCGAGGCACTGGTTCGCCTCGAGCGCAAGGATCTGTTGTTGCACCTCATCGCAACGCTGGAAGCGCCGGATCCACGGCTGCCGGAGCAGCGCGAAGGCGTCTGGCAGGTCCGCGAGTTGGTGCGCATCAATCACCATCGCAATTGTCTGCTCTGCCATGCGCCGGCCAAGCAGAACACTCTGCTTCGCCTTCGCGATCCCAGCCTAAAAACTCTCCAGACGCTCCGGGACGAGGTGAGCAAGGTGTTGCGCGAAGCCAAACTGCGTGAGGAGCGCGAGAACCTGCTCGCCCCCATGCCGCTGCCGAATCGCTCCTTCGACCAGGGGAAGGACACCTACCGGGGCGATCACGAGATGGAACGCATACTGGTACGTGTGGACGTGACCTACCTCCGCCAGGACTTCTCGGCGATGTTGCCCGTGGAAAACGCGGCCCCGTGGCCCGACTTCCAGCGCTTCGATTTCCTGGTGCGGACGCGAAACATGCCCGCGGCGGAGGCAACCGCGCTGCGTCAGCGCTTGCAGCCCGGCGCTGCCGGCAGAGTTTCGCCATACCAGCAAGCCGCGCTTTTCGGACTGCGCGAACTAACCGGCCTGGAGGCAACTTCGGCGTTGGAATGGCGCCGCCTGTTAAAGCTGCCGGCGCCGATAGCTTCCGGTGAATAACGCATCGACTTGAGGCGGATTCGCGCAACCGCACCGATGTGGCTCATGGACCGGCGGCAGAGCCGGCACATCGGTCACAGCTTAAGGCCTGCATGCCCGGAATCGCTGCAATTGTCGGCCGCGCCCCTTTCTTGTCGCGCATCTCCCGGCAACAATGTCAGGAGAGAGCCGCCGATTATCTGGCGATGGCTCTCTGAAAGGACAGTCATGCGACTTCCATTCTTTAGCGGCAAGTGTGACAGCAGCTTGAGCGACATCCGGCGCTGGCTGGCAGTAAAGCTGCTGACGCTGTCGAGATTGCTGGTTCTGCTGCCTGCAACGCTCTGGCTGCACGACGGGCCGGCGCGCGCCGCCATCGCCGCCGATTCGACCGACGACCTCCTCCTCACGGTGCTGGCGCGCAAGGCGCTGCTGGACGATCGTGATCTGGCCTCACTCAATCTCGGCGTGCGCGTGCATCGGCGCGTCGCCACGCTCTGGGGGCCCGTGCCGTCGCTTGCGACCGCCCAGCGGGCCATCGCCATGCTGGCGACCTTGCCGGAACTCGTGCGCGTGCAGAACGATATGCACGTCGCGGATGAGAGTCTGCCGTTCTCGGCGCCAGTTGCCATGGCGTTGCCAGCAGTTTCATCGACACCGGCAATGATGGTGCGCGTGCCCGAATCAGCCGCCCCTGCCGCCATGGCCAAAACCGATTCGCCGGCAATCACCGAAGGCGCCTGGCAATCAGCCCGGCCTGCGCAGGATCCACGCATGCCCGATCACCGTGAGTTCGAGATGGTCCTGCCGTCGCTGCGTGTGCCAACGCCGCCGCTCTCCGATCCCGCCTCGGCTGCCCTGGATCGAACCATCGAGAAGTCCACCCGCGATTTGCAGAGCCATCAGCGCTTCCAGGCCATCCATGTCCAGGTTAGGGACGCTCTGGTCACGCTCGCAGGCGCTCCGTCGCCGGCCTTGTACGATTTTGCGCACGCCGTCTCCCATCTTCCCGGCGTGCGCCGCGTCATCATCACCGAACGCCGCTAGCCACAAGTTCGTGGCGCGAGGCACAACCGTGCTCTCCCGGTCGCGACACTGCGGCTCAGACAGGTGGAATGGAGACGGGCTCGGCGGGCGCGTCGCCAGACAGCAACTCGGCATAGTACCGCTTGTCGATGGCGACGATTTCGCTCACGCGAACCGGAATCGAGGTGCGAAGGATGGGGCCGGCAAACACGAAGGAATGATACTCGCCATTCTCGCCCGCTGGATCGACGCCGGACGGCAAGTCGCTCACGAAATCTGCGTCCAGCAATCGACCCGCGAATTCACCACCGAGCCTTTGCCCGTCCACGCACGTCACATGAGCCTTGAAGCCCTGACGAATGAAGTCATCCATGACCCTGGTTGTCGGCCGTTGCCAGAGCGGGTAGACTCCGCGCAGGCCGATGGTCGCCAGGTTGCGCTCACGGTAGTCGCGCAGGTCCTGCAAGTTGATGTCGCCATGGCCGACCAGTGTCACGCCTTGATCCTTGAACTTTCGCAGCACGCGGCCCATGATCTCCTCGTACTCGGAATTCGTGCACGCGTGCGTCGGATGGACCGGGAAGTAGACTTTCTCGAGCGGCAGACCGATGGATTCGGCCTGTCGATCCAGCAACTCCTCGCGGACGCCGTGATGGCTGACACGGCGAAACCCCTCGGCCAGCGTCGTGAGCAGGGCCGTCACCTCGTATCGGTCGTCGCGCAGCAACTCGTGCAGGGCCAGGGCACTATCCTTGCCGCCGCTCCACGAGAACAGGACCTTCTCACGTGCAGGCATCCAAGAGTCTCCCAGATTCGTTGCGTTTCCACCCCCCTCTCTGCACCCCGGCAACGAATCCGATCCAGGGCGCGTGGGCGCAACCTCTGGTTTAATGGCAAGTTGCGACTCTCCAGCCACGATCGGATTCGGTGCCGGGGGGCCGTGTCGCATTGATCCACGTCAACTGCCGTTCGGCCAGATGCGGACGCCGAAGCCGTTGAGGTCGATGTCCTCGCCCTTGTCGGCCTCGCCGACGCCGTTGCGGTCGATGGATAGCCGCAGGTAGGCCCAGATGCAGGCGCGCTCGCCCTGGTGGTCGTAGCCCTGGGCATCGACATCGCCCTCGAAGAGCCAGCGCCAGGCGCGGCGTTCCTGGCCGGCGTCGGCCTCCTCCTGCCAGCCTTTGAGCACGCGACAGACGGCTTGCAAGGCCGCGTGAAACGGCTTGGCATCGGTCACGTTCAGCCGCCATTCATCGGCCTCCTGCTCCGGCTTGCCCCCCAGAAGACCGGTGACCACCTCGAACAGCCGATGCTCCAGGGCCGACGACCGCCATGGGGACCAGAGATAGAACGTGGCGCGGGGGGTGTCGAAGCCCAGGTTGTAAAAGTCGATGTGCATGGTGTTCTCTCGGCAGCGTCGGCTGACTCATTCATCGTAGCAGGAACGAGGAGGCGGAAAAGGCACGGCCGGAAAGCTGTCTTGATTCGGCGGCCCCGGACTCGATTTTCGCTGGCGTTTCGCTAGGCTACGCTTGCCATTCGCCTCAGGTTTCCGCGGCCAAGAGCGCACTCGGGAGGTGGCACGTTGTATCGCTTCAGACTGTCGGCAATGATGTTCCTGGAGTTCTTCATCTGGGGAGCATGGCTGCCGCTCATCTTCGGCTATCTGCCCAGCCTGGGCTTCGACGCCGTCGAGCAGGCGTGGATCATCAACGCCTTCGCGCTGGCATCGTTCACCGCCATGTTCTTCAGCACGCAGTTCGCCGACCGCAACTTCGCCGCCGAGCGCTTCCTGGCGGTCAGTCAGCTCATTGGTGGAGTCGCCATCCTGGGGTTGTTCTGGGTCAAGGAAGGCTGGACAACGACGCTGCTCGACTGGCAAATCAACCTGAGCTTCTGGGCATTTTTCGGGCTCATGCTGGTTCATTCGCTTTTCTACGTACCGACCATCTCGATCACGAATTCCATTGCCTTTGCAAACGTGAAGGATCCGCAGCGTGAGTTCGGCCCCATCCGTTTATGGGGAACGATCGGCTGGATCGCGGCGAGCTGGCCATTTGTGTTCATCCTGGTCGACTGGCAACGCGTGCCCCCGTTTCAGTTCGACAGTACCATTGATTGGCTCGGCGCCGCGCTAGGCACGGGCAAGACCGGCGCCGCCCTGCGCGATGCGACGCGCTACACCTTCCTGGCGTCCGCCATCGCTTCCTTCGTGCTCGCGGCCTTCAGCCTGGCGCTACCGCACACGCCGCCGCGGCCGGTACAGGCCGGGGCCGAGCGCTTCGCCTGGCTGGAGGCGATGAAGCTCTTGCGCGTGCCGTTCATTCTCGTGCTGTTCCTGGTAACGTTCTTTGATGCGGCGGTGCATTCGTGCTATTTCTTCTGGACGGGTCGATACCTGGAAAGCGTCGGCATTCCCGGCAACTGGGTGATGCCGGTGATGAGCATCGGCCAGATTGCGGAAATCGGCACCATGGCCTTCCTTGGTTTCTGCCTGCGCAAGCTGGGCTGGCGAACGACGATGGTGATCGGCATCCTGGGGCATGCCGTGCGCTTCGGCGTCTTTGCCTTCTGGCCGGAGCCGGCGCCGGCTGTGATCGTCAACCTGCTGCACGGCATCTGCTATGCATTCTTCTTCGCCACCGTCTACATCTTTGTCGATGAGTTCTTCCCGAAGGACGCCCGGTCGAGCGCACAGGGCCTGTTCAATTTCCTGATCTTGGGACTTGGGCCGTTCGTTGGCAACTTTATCTGGGCAATGCTCGGCGATGTCTACAAGGCCGGCGATGTCGTGGATTTCCAGGGCCTGTTCCTGGTTCCCACCGGCATTGCCCTGTTCGCCGCGGTGCTGTTGCTCGCCTTCTTCCACCCGCCGGAGCGCGCCAGCGACGCCAGGATGCCGCATCAAATCGAGGAAGCGCTGGCCGGCGACGCCTGGGACGACAGTGCGCAAGCGAAGGCGCCCGCAATTCCCGGCGAGCCATCCTCGGAAGGCATCCAGGAACGCGGCGACCGTTTCCGCGAGTGACCCTGTGCGCGAAACCGTTAAGCGCGTCAGGCCCGACGCAATGACTCGCGTGCTACAATGGACCAGGAGGGCAAGAGCCATGACGGAAATTTCATCCGTGGTCCACTGCGACCCCGATATCCTTGGCGGCACTCCGGTGTTTGTCGGCACGCGCGTCCCCATCAAGACCTTGCTGGACTACCTGGAAGCTGGCGACTCGCTGAGCGAGTTCTTGGAGGATTTTCCGACGGTCTCGCGTGCGCAAGCCGTTGCGGCACTGCAACTCGCCAAGCGCATCTTGGTGGCCCATGCGAATCCTGCTTGACGAATGCGTGCCGCGCAGATTGCGGCGCGAATTGCCCGAACACGATGTCCACACCGTGGCCGAGATGGGCTGGGCCGGCAAGAAGAATGGTGAGTTGCTCCAATCCCTCGCCGGGCAGGGCTTCGAGGTCTTGCTGACCGTTGATCAGAATCTGCGACATCAACAAAACCTCAAAGCCGCGGGCATCGCCGTAGTCGTGCTCATGCAACCACGAATCGATTGGTGGATCTAAGGCCGCTTATTCCGTCAGCGCTTGCGGCGCTGGACTCAATCACACCGGGCGACGTGGTCGAAATCACCGGCTGACACCTGCGCGGCTGTCGCTGCTGCGGGGTCTGGCTGACGGAAACGTCGACACCTTGGTCATATGGAAATCGGTGCCGTTTCCGCGAGTCACCGTGTGCACGAAACCGCCGAGCGGTGAGCTTGACGCCTGTCTGCGTGGATAATCCCGACCGACATGTGCGACGCTTGTCTGGGTGGGCAATGCCGCTTGGCTGGGTATTTTGCCTCAAGTTTGACGGTGGCTCTGCCGATCTCGAAAGAGAAACCACTCATTAGCCCGTTTTCCTTCAACCGAGATTGGCACGCCATGATGGCCATTCCGCGAGTTCCCGGGTACGAGCTATTGAACTGTCTGGGCGGCGGCATGTTGACCTCGGTCTACGCCGCCCGTTCGCTGTCCGCGGACACGCAGTGTGCGGTCAAGGTGCTGCGGCCGGACTGGGCCGACCAGCCGACGGCCATCAAGCTCCTGCAACGCGAGGCCCGCGCCTGCATGGCCGTGCAGCATCCGCACCTGATCGCGTTGCGGCGTGCCCATGTCACCAAACCGCCCTATTTCCTGGTGATGGACCTGTTGCCGGGCGAGTCGTTGCGACGGCGCCTGCGGCGCGATTATCGACTGCATGTCACGACAACGCTCTGGATCATCCGTCAGATGGCTGAGGCCTTGGCCACGTTGCATCGCGCCGGCTTCATTCATGGCGACATCAAGCCGGACAACATCCGTGTGCTCGGCGAAGGAGAGGCACTGCTTCTGGACCTGGGCTTTGCCCACCGGCCCGGTGAAAACACCGCCCTGCTCAAGCGCGGCTACGTGCTGGGAACGGTCAACTATCTGGCCCCGGAGTTGTGCGGCACCGACCCGCTGGATGACAAGGCTAGCGATCTCTTCAGCCTGGGCGTGACCTTGTTCGAGATGCTCACCGGGCAGCTGCCGTATCCGGCTGGCTCGCCCTCGCAAACTCTGAAGCGGCACCACGCCGATCCGCCATGCGATTTACGCAGGCACGGGCTGGCATTTCCGTCCGGTCTCGTGGAACTGACGCATCGGCTGCTATCGCGCCAGACGAAGGATCGCCCCAGCGCGGACCGCATCGTGCAATACCTCGTCGCGCTGGAAATCGCGGCGCTGCGCTGGCGGCCCCAGGCAGCCTGATCTGGGGTTTGCCGCCGTGCCAGCGACCGGCAATCATGGATTCAGATCATTCTCGGCAAAGAGGACGAAGCCGGCGCGTTGCAGCGTCTGGGCGGCAAATTCCATGTCCTCGACGTGCAGCGCCAGCGCGGCATGCCCCTGCGGGCCAACCAGTAGCGGATAGGCGTAGTGCACATTCACCTCGGCCAGCAACAGCGCCTTGCAGATTTGCAGGAGCGGCTGAGACCCGGACGGCAGCTGCACCACGAGCAGATCGCTCTCCGTGATGGGCAACTTGGCCTGCTCGAAGATCTCGCGGGCCCGCTCCGGATCCTGCAAGACGATACGGATGATGGCGCAATCGGCCGAGTCCACCACCGTCAGCGACACGATGCGATTGTCGGAGGTGTCGAAGCGGCGAACCACTTCGAGCAATGCACCGAGACGATTCTCAAGAAAGACGTTGAACTGGCGGACGCTGGGGTAATCCCGCCCCCGCGCCGTGCTGTAGCCGACCGCGGACTCGCCGTCGCCGCCGAAGCTCATATTCGCTCCTTCAACTGAATTGGAAGACGGCCCCAGTATAAAGCAGGGGCTTGGTTTCTGACAAGCGCTGCTTTGCGTAACGCGCTGGACGTTCACGCACGCCCGCCAAGGACGCTGCCTTGACCGCCCCTGACCCTGCCGAACATTTCAAGCCATCTTCACGGAATCTACACAATGAGTCGCTAAAATCTCCATCGATGCGGATAGGAGGTCCCATCATGGCTGCACGTATCGCTCCGACTCGTTCGGGGCAGCTGGCTTTGACGCGGTGCTGTGTGTCAACACTGTCCTATTCCGCCATCATCTCCGAACGCCACCAGAATGGCCGCGTACCAGTTGCGCCCGGTGTGGACAACAAGTTCCATGTCAAGGCACTCTCATTCTGGTATGGCGCGACGCAGGCCCTGTTTGATATTTCGCTCGCCATTCCAGAGCGATCGGTGCTGGCGCTGATCGGCCCGTCCGGATGCGGCAAATCGACGTTTCTGCGCGTGCTGAATCGCATGAACGACCTGATCGAGGGGACACGGCACGTCGGCGAGGTGTTGCTTGACGGCCAGGATATTTTTCGGCGAGGAAATGACCTGGTGGATCTGCGGCGCCGCGTCGGCATGGTCTTTCAGAAGTCGAACCCGTTTCCCAAGACCGTATTTGAGAATGTCGTCTTCGGGCCGCGCGTGGCGGGCGTGCGCAACCGCTCGCTGCTTCAAGAAATCGCGGAACGCTGCCTGAGGCAGGCTGCCTTGTGGGAAGAAATTAAGGATCGGCTGCATCACTCGGCCCTGGACCTTTCCGGAGGCCAGCAGCAAAGGCTGTGTATCGCCCGCGCCCTGGCCACCGACCCGGAAGTGCTGCTCATGGACGAGCCGGCGTCCGCACTCGATCCCGCTTCCACCACGCGCATCGAGGACCTCATTTACGAGCTGAAAAAGCGCTACACGATCGTCATCGTCACGCACAACATGCAGCAGGCGGCGCGGGTATCGGATCTGACGGCGTTCTTCTTCCACGGGCACCTCATCGAACTGGGGCCGACCGATCAGCTGTACACCCGCCCTACCGTCAAGCAAACCGAAGACTACATCACCGGGCGCTTCGGTTAACTTTCCTCGGTTCCAACCCATGTCAAAACACCTGCAACGCGACCTGGATCGGCTGCAACGGGGCATCCTCACTCTCGCCTCGTCGGTGGAGGCAGCCATCCACAAGGCCATCCGCGCCCTGAAGGACCGCAAGATTGTGGTGGCCCGCGAGGTCATCGATGGCGATAGCTTGATCGACTCCGAGGAAAGCCAGATCGAGGAGGAATGTCTCAAGCTGCTGGCGCTGCACCAGCCGGTCGCGGTGGATCTGCGCCGCATTGCCGCCGCACTCAAGATCAACACGGAGCTGGAGCGCATGGCCGACCTGGCCGAGGACATTGCCGAACGTGCTTTGCACCTGGCCGAGTTGCCGCCCATTCCGGTGCCCGCCAAGCTGCAACGCATGACCGATCTGACGACGACCATGGTGCGGCAAAGCCTGGATGCCTTCGTAAACCTAAATGCCCGGCAAGCCCGCCTCGTGTGCCGGCTGGACGACGAGGTGGACACCTATAACGTTGCCATCATTGCCGAGTTGATCGAGACCATGAAGAAATCGCCGGACATGGTGGAGCCGGGTATCTCGCTGTTCTCGGCGACCCGGCATCTGGAGCGCATCGCCGATCACGCCACCAACATTGGCGAGGATGTCGTCTATCTGGTCGAGGGAGAAATCATCAGGCACCGGCCTGTCGAGGAGGATTGAGGCCAATGCGGAGTATTGCAGAGATCGAGTACCCGGAGACCAAGCCGCTCGCGACCAACATGGCGAAACCACGGATCTTGATCATTGAAGACGAAAAAGCGCTCACCGAGGTGCTGAGCTACAACTTCCAGCGCGACGGCTACGAAGTGACCGTTTGCCACGAGGGCCGCGACGGACTGCGCAAGGCCCAGAATCAGATTCCCGATGTCATTATTCTCGACCTGATGTTGCCCGTGATGGACGGCCTCGAAGTCTGCCGCGAATTGCGCGCCGGCGAGCGCACCCGCGACATTCCCATCCTCATGCTCACCGCCAAGGCCGAGGAAACCGACCAGATCATCGGTTTCTCCCTGGGGGCGGACGATTACGTGACCAAGCCGTTCAGCGTCAAGGTGCTGCTGCAGCGCGTCCGCGCCCTGCAACGCCGTGTCGAGGCCAGGGACAGGCCCGGTGAGGTCATCGAGCATCTGGGAATCCGCATCGATCGCGTCCGCTACAAGGCGACCGTCGAAGGTCGCGAGCTGGAATTGACGCCGACGGAGTTTCGGCTGCTGGAGTGCCTGCTGCGACAGCCTGGCCGAGCCTTCACACGCTCCCAGCTCATGGACGTTGCCATCGGTGAGGGGGCCGTGGTGCTGGAACGCACCATCGACGTGCACATCAAGACCTTGCGCAGGAAACTGGGTGGCGATCCTGACTACATCGAGACCGTCCGCGGCGTGGGCTACCGGCTCCGTGAAGTGTGATGTGTCGAAATCGTGATGCGTCGCATTGTGATGTGTCGGCGATCGCTCAGACCGGTGCTTTCTCAGGCCCGGCGGCAGAACGCACTTCTTCCACGATCTGCAACATTTCGGCGCGCTGCAACGTTCTTTCGACCGTTGCGGAAAGCTGCCGCTTCGACTGCTCGCTCTGCAGCAGAGCCTCGATTTGCTTGCGGATTCCCAGAAACGCCTGGGCCGCTTTCGGATCGAAGTGCGTGCCGCTTTGTCGTGCCACCTCGGCAAAGGCGTGATCCAGCGACAGGCCCAGCCGGTAGGGCCGATCAGAAGTCATGGCGTCGAAGGCGTCGGCCACGGCAACGATCCGGGCCAGGCGCGGAATCTTTTCTCCCGCCAGCCGGTCCGGATAGCCGGTGCCGTCCCAGCGCTCATGATGATGGCGGATGATGGGCATGGCGTCGGCCAGGCCGGGGATCATCTGAATGATGTCGGCGCCGCGCGTGACGTGCGACTTCATCTTGCCGAATTCTTCGCTCGATAGCGACTCGGGCTTTCTCAGGATCTGATCCTCGATGCCGATCTTGCCGATATCGTGCAGTGGAGCCGCCACTTGCAGAAGACGTCGTTCGGACTCCGAAACGCCCAGGGCATCGCCCAGCATGAGTGAGTAGGTTGTTACTCGATGGGTGTGATGCCCGGTGGATTCGTCGCGCATCTCGACGGCTTGCGCCAGGGCCGTAATCGTGTGCACGAACAGATCCTGATGCCCGCGCGACATCTGCAAGCGCTCGATGCTCAGCGACAGCGCCACGGCCAGAGAATCCGCCAGGTACAGGTCGGACTCGGCAAATGGCTGCTGTGTCGGGCCGCGGTCAAGATGCAGCACGCCGAGCGGCTTTTCCGGAGACCGCAACACGGCGCAGACGATCGACGCCATCGAGCTGCGCGCCACGCTCTGCATGGCCTGCAATTCCACGTCCTGACTGCAATCCTGGTAGAGCAGCGATTTGCCATGGCGGAAGGCTCGCGTTGCCAGCGTCTTGCTCATGGTCCTGGACTCGCCCTGCGTTTTCCGGGCGAAGGCCAGGGCGCGGACGGCCAGCTCGCCACTCGCCGGTTCGGCCAGCAGAATGCCGCCGCGCTGCGCCTTGAAAAAGGCAATCGTGGCCTCGCGCACCTCGGACAGTGATTGGTCCATCGAGGTGGCGTGACACATGCGATAGCCGCTGCGCAGCAAGCTCAAAAACTCCTTGCCTTGCCGTCCCCATTGTTCTTCCGATGGAAACAGGCCATCCAGCGCGACATCCCACGAGCGGCTGGCAGACGCCTGAATCCGCACGCTGTTGACGGCCGAGAGCTTGACTCGGTCCGCCGCTTCATCCACCAGAGATTCCACGCGCAGGTCGACCTCGCCGATGGTGATGACGTCGCTCTCGCGCAGTTTCTGCCCGGTGCGGCCGACGCGTGTGCCGTTGACAAACGTGCCGTTGGAACTGCCCTGGTCGCGAATGACCCAGCCGTTCTCCTGGAGAAGCACGGACGCGTGCGTGCGGCTGACGGAATTGTCGTTCATGCAGATGGCGGCGTCCGGCAAGCGCCCGATTTCGAAGTCTTGCTCGGAAACCCAGCGCTGCCGCAGGATGCTCGGCGAATGTCCCACCAGGACGATGCGCGGAATCACGGGCGCTCCCTTCGGTGACGGCAAGTGTAACGGGCTGCTTATAAAACGATACCATTTGACTTCGATGCGGAGCCCGTTGCGATGTACGACGAGCCAGTCTTTTTTCGGTTCTCACCAAGGGGCAAAAATCTCTTCCCCCGCAGAACTCTCGACTTCGTAAGAATAAGCCCGCGGTTGCAGTTTTTTTCAGAATTTTTCGACCATCCTCCAAACCAAACGGGGATATATTG